>NZ_AP024882.1:1513587-1816305 GCF_024347675.1 Vibrio ishigakensis
GCCACCTTCTTCTGCTCCATATTATCGAGAAGCACTTTGTGCGTAATCTCAATAAGGTCGCCCTTCTCTTCTGCCTCAGCAAAGCGAGACATCTTAAAGTCGGACACCTGCATAGGGTCGAGTTCAAGATTGAAGCGACGATTGATCTCTAGAACAATCTTAGGGCTTGGCATACCACCTAGGCTATGTAGCCAACTTGCATCGAAATCAAAACCAAACTCTTCAGCGGTTTGCTCCCAAGCAGACACATGTGTAGGCATAGTATCGATAAGCGTGCCATCCATATCAAAGATAATGGCTTGATATTGTTCTAGTTTTGGTTCCATTGTCATCCCTCAAAAATACATATTCTTAGTTTCTTTAAATCTGCTTCTGAAAACGCTATTAAGCTATTGCCTATTTATAACTAGAAATCAATAACTTAATAGCCAGTCAGACTTAAAGTGATTTTGCTTGTTCTAGTTCAGAACTTAGTTTTAGATTCTCACTATTAATACGTGCGTTCAGCTTAGACTCCACTTCTCTAGTTGAGCCATCATCTGGCATTATATAAGTGTGTCTCATCCAAGTAGTCTCACCTTTACCACACTTTTTACAGACAAACTTCAGTGCTTTGTTGCCTTCAAGTAAGCCGCGCAATGCAGTTGCGCTAGCTCCAGCAAAAACTAGCTGAGACTGATCGCAGTCAAATCCCGCAGTAATAGTTGTTGAGGCACCAGAAACTTTGGCCGTACGATAGTCCGTGCTAGTTACTTGCGACACAGACATTGGAACATTCACAGTACCTGATACCGAGCATCCTGCCCCAGAAGGAAAGATACGGTACTCAAGATCACCATTAGCATACTTGGTAATTGAGCCTCCAGAAAAAGACCCGTGCTCAAGGTATGATTGCTGTGACCTCTTGGCATCAGCTATTTTTGACTCTACCTTAGCAACCTGCTTGGTACGATTGTCAGTACGAGCAATCTCAGCTTTGGTACGCTCAGCTTCCTGTTTCGCTGCAGCCTCAAGTTTCTTTTGCTCAACCTTAGATTTTTCTAGTTCAGCGATTGCTTGAGCTTTACGAGCTTCAGCCGTTGCAAGCTCCGCTTCTGCTTTCTTGAGTTCTGCCTCTGCTTTTTTAAGTTCAGCTTCTACTTTCTTTTCTTCTAGTTTGGCTAGGTCAAGTTCTGTTTGATCCTGCGCCGCATCTACTACACTTGCGCTATCACTGTTTGCTAGAACTGATTGACTGAACGCAATACCACCTACAATAACTGCACCTAGCGCTAGTACTTTTGTAAATGAACTGCAGTTTGTTTTTTGTTTATTGTTCATGTGTTTTATCTTATCTCTCCGTGCATAAGCCGGGTTGTAAGGCTTTGAGCTTGAAAAAACTGGAATGAAGGATTTTACAACACTGATTAAGCTAAAACATTGTTGTATCTAATTTTCTAATTGAGATTAGATAAGCCTCACCTATAGTTTTAGTGTTCTACAAACGCTAAAACTCAGCCGTTTCAAAGGCTTAGTTACAGTGTTCGATGGCAATAAAGCGAATCTTTCGCTGGTTGACGTGTTTAAGAATTCAGTTTTTAAAACCTTGTTATCTCAGATTCTAAACTGAATTGCTCGCAATAAGAATGGATTCACAAAACTATAATGGTCTAGTTGCGATCTAGATAACCAGCAACAGTCTGAACCGGTTGAAACTCCCCTCTTTTTGTCAGCCAAACCGCAACCGCATCGGCACCTTGAATGTCATTTGGCATAAATGACCACTCGCCCTTACCCAGTTTCTGCTGCTCTTCTAGCACCACAAAATCGTGGCTCAGGGTTCGCCCACGGTTTTCACCGCGTTTCACTTCTGTAGTTTCATCTAAGGCAAGCCAGACTATAGTGGCAACATATTCACTGTTGTCACTAAAACGAAGTCTATAGTCCATGTTTTGATTCACCAGCGTCAATGTCTTGGCATCGGGCGCAGAAGATAATGGAAGTTTTCTCTGGCTGCGGTAAAAGAACCCCTTCCACTCTTGGCCATCAACTACAAACCCAGGCGTGTAGACACTGCCCAGTACTCCGTAAGAGCGATACAGTCTTTGCTTCTGACTAAATGCGGGATTGGCGAACCTGTCTTTCCAACCAATATAGTCCCAGTAGTCGACGTGGTAGGCAGTAGGGATGACCTCCTCCCACAACCCACTGTGTCCCTTGAACTTAGAGAGGTATCTATCAGCTGGCGGGCAACTCGAGCACCCTTCAGAGGTAAAGAGTTGTACTAATTGAGCAGGTTGCCCTGAATGACTCCAGGTTTGTGCAAACAGAGTAAACGGCGCTAAGGCAAGCAACAAGGTAAGAGTGCGCATAATCTTCCTCCAATGAAGGCTCTCTCTTGTTTAGACCTTGAACTGGCGCATTTCCTTTCGCACAATGTCTAAAGAGGATTATACCGAGTAAGGAATGCAATGTGTGTGGCAGAATGAATATTACTGATGACCCGCTCGCGCTTTGGATCAGCGAAAATCTGGGGATATCCTTTCGCTCGCAAGCAAACCATGATTTCAGACCCACTCAATCGACGCGTCTGATCAGTGCGGATTTAAACGTTCATGATTCGAACTGGGGTATTCATCCAAACTGGTCCGATAAAATCATTATCAATGCACGTAGCGAGACCTTGCTCAGCAAACCCTTGTTCGCCAACCATTTTAAACGTCGAGTCTTGGTTCCCTGTAGTGGATGGTACGAGTGGTGTAATACACCATCGGGAAAACAGAAAACCCTATTCTCACCCAATAATGACTCGCAGTTTTTAATGGCTGGTTTAGAGGTAGAGCCCCAACGGTTTGTCACCCTGACACGCAAGCCAACAACCGAGTATCAAGCCTATCATCACAGAATGCCTATGCTCATCCACGTTGACCAAGCCAAAGCATGGTTAAGTAATGACGAGCTGGCGAGAGAGAGCCTTGAACGGCCTTGGGATTATTCATTTACCAGTGAAGCTGAGTCCATAGCTCCCCAGCAAAACTATTCGCTATTCTAGCTATTAAGGTTCGTTTGCTCTGCCGCGATGGCCTTTAGGTTTTCGACTATATCTTCGAATCTCTGTTTATCAGCTTCAGAGTAGAAAAGTAGCTGCCCATCTTGTATGGTCCAAGCCTCTCTATCAGCATCCAGCATAGTGATTATGCTTTTCACTTCTTTTAACGCCGCAAGCTCTGACTTCCAGATCTCTTTTTGCAGCTGTGATTGAACAATCAGATCATTGATGTATTCAGTCTCGACTTTTGCGCTAGCCTCAGAGTCATACAGCTGCTGTTCAAGTTCGTGAACGCGTTGTTGCGTCTGAAGAAGGTGCTGTAGAATGGCCTGGCGCGTCTCTTCAATAATAAAATAGCTCTCTACAAGGTCAGTGTCCTGCTGAAGGCGGGAGATATCCAAGATGGTGTACCAACCTGCTTCCAATACCGCTTGCTGATAGCTTTGATTAAGGTCAGTAACCTCAAGCAAGCTGCTACTATTGCCCTGGTCGACTATCACTCTTTGACTCATACCCGACGAGAAAATCGGTTCTATATATTGGGTTTGATTAGATTGCGTAGAAAAGAAACGGCCAACACCAAGCGCAAGTATGATCACAACCAATGCCCAAGCGGCCCTTATGGTACGTCTTGCGCTGGTAAAGAAGATAAGAAGAAGACCCCAAGAAAATAGGATCGAAGCGATCCATTGCCCGCTGTTGCTGACAAAGGATGAGGATTCAAGTTTTGCCACATAACCTTGGTAAAACGAGAGTGATGTGACAATCAGCAATCCCACTAGAAAGTAGGACAGGCTTGAGAGGGTTGCGACACCCCGCAATCGTCGTTTCATATAGCATTCCTTGCTAATTGGCTTGCACCATTTTTTAAAGCATTACTGGCCTCTTCCTGACGCCTTTACACTTTTATACCCGAGTCGCTTAGGTTGATTCCATTAACACTAAAGGGCTCGGGCATACTCAATAACAATAGATGAGTTAAATCTAGTTGTCGAACCAGTTTAGCTCTTTGTGGAGACTTGTCACACTGCCAACTACGATAAGTGACGGACTGATCGCCTGAGTAGCTAGGTCAGCAAGACAATCTAGTGTTCCGGTTAACACGCGCTGTCTTGGCGTAGTACCGCGCTCAATGATCGCAACCGATGTCTCGCCGCTCAAACCGTGATTCATCAACCTAGCTTGAATGTTTGGACTCTCTTTCAGACCCATATAGAACACAAGGGTGGTATTGCCTTTTGCCAGACCATTCCAATCTACATCCATGCCCTCTTTCTTAAGATGGCCAGTGATGAAATGAACACTTTGTGCATGGTCTCTATGAGTTAGAGGGATACCTGCATACGCGGTACAACCTGCTGCAGCAGTAATACCTGGAACTACCTCGTAAGGGATAGACTCAAGGGCTAGTTTTTCTAGCTCTTCCCCACCACGACCGAAGATAAAAGGGTCACCGCCTTTAAGACGCACTACATGCTTGTTCTCTTGAGCTTTAACCACCAGTACTTGGTTAATTTGGTCTTGAGGGACGCAGTGGTGGTTGAGCTTTTTACCTACATAGATAAGTTCAGCATCTTGGTTCACCATGCTCATGATTTCATCAGAAACCAAGCGATCATAAACCACAACCTCTGCCTTTTGGATCAAGCGCAGCGCTTTCACCGTCAGTAGATCCGGGTCACCTGGGCCAGCTCCGACCAAAGAGACAAATCCACCTTGATTTGCAGTAGTTGTAGTCATTGTCATAGTGATAACTCGCTATATCTGGGCAGAACGTGTCTGCACTTAAATTGTTTATAACGAGTAACCCGTCATCTTCGGGCTACTGGTTATAAACAATTGCCCCACCCTTAGGTGAGGCAAGCATCTATAAATCGAAATTAACGCTGTTCAGCTAGCTTTACTTCAACTTGTTCTTCCGCATCGATTGCTGGCGCAGTCTTAGCGTGAGTTAGGTAAAGTGGGATACAAGTGAACAGTAGACCACCTACTAGGTTACCTAGGATAGTTGGGATAAGGTTGAAGTTTAGGTAAGTCGCCATACCAAAATCAGCACCTAGCATCATACCTAGTGGGAATAGGAACATGTTTACTACTGTGTGTTCGAATACTAGTGCGAAGAAGATGAAGATTGGTAGCCACATTGCTGCAATCTTACCTGCAACGGTACGTGCAGTCATGTTACCCACAACACCTAGACAAACCATAAGGTTACAGAAGATGCCGCGAACAAAACATGTGATCCAGCCATCAGCACCTAGGTTTTCAAAACCAACGGTTCGTGCTGTAGAAACTGCGATGAACTTCTGAGCTACCGCGTTAGGGTCGATAGAGAAGTTAGCGGTTAGAGATACTGCAATTAGGTATGCAACGATAAGTGAACCGATAAGGTTACCAAGACCAACAAGACCCCAGCAGCGAAGTACGCGACCCCAAGTAACGCCTGGACGGTTTTCAAATTTAGCTAGAGGAGCAAGACCAAATACACCCGTTACTAGGTCATAACCCATAAGGCTAAGAATACAGAAGCCCACTGGGAACACGAGTGCGCCCACGATACCGATACCGGTTTGCGTGATAGTAGTGATAGCTACTACTACAGCAAGAGACAGGATAATACCCGCCATAGTACCGCGAAGGATCAGGTCACGAGTGCTGGTTTTTACTTTCGCTTCACCAACATCGATCATGGTTTGAACAAATTCTGCAGGTTTTAGATCGTTCATTTTCTTTCCTAAAAATGTAAAAGTTAAAAGTTAAAATTGAATAGGTAAGCGTTCCCGAGGTCGGATGCGCACCAAAGCCCCCACTTGTGCGCACCCTAGTGTCGAAAACGCTTCGACTATTAAATTTCTTATGCAGAAACTTCTACTTGGCCCTTAGTCACGCGCGCTTTGTATGCTTTCACACTAAAGCTCTCGTCTTCCATGCAGGCACCTGTCGCAAGGTTGAAGCGCTGCTTCTTAAGTGGACTAGCCACCCAAAGCTGCTCATCGTGCTCAACGATAAGGCCGCGAGAAAGTACGTTCGACTTGTAGAACGGGTCCATGTTGTTGATTGCAAACACTTCTTCAGTCGCACGTGGACGGAAGATTGCAACCTGTTCACCGTTCAGCAGAGCAACTACGCCCGTGCCAGGGATGATGTCTTCGATTTTACAAACTTTTGTAAATGCCATGATGTCGTCTCCCCTTACACCAATTCAACGTGAAGGATATCGCCCTTCGCTTCTGGGTGTTTTTCAGTGAACGTTGCTGGACGGTGTTGATCACGCTCAGAAACAAATACCACGTTGTCGTCACGCTCGTCAGAGTTAACGAAGTGAGCAAAACGCTTAAGTTGAGTTTCATCGTTGATAGTGTCAGTCCACTCACAACGGAACTCTTCTACTAGTTTCGCGATATCCGCTTCTAGCTGGTCGTTGATGCCTAGCTTGTCTTCGATAACCACTTCACGTAGGTAATCGATCCCACCTTCAAGGTTCTCGAACCAAGTAGAGGTGCGCTGTAGCGGCGCAGCTGTACGGATGTAGAACATCATGAAGCGGTCGATGTACTTGATTAGGGTCTCTTGATCTAGGTCGCCTGCAAGTAGTGTTGCGTGACGAGGTTTCATACCGCCGTTACCACACACATACATGTTCCAACCAGCATCGGTTGCAATGATGCCAAGGTCTTTACCTTGCGCTTCCGCACACTCACGAGTACAGCCCGATACACCGAACTTCATCTTATGAGGAGTACGGATACCCTTGTAACGGTTCTCGATCATTACGCCCAGACCTACAGAGTCTTGAACGCCGTAACGACACCAGGTAGAACCCACACAGGTCTTAGCCATACGCAACGCTTTCGCATACGCTTGACCGGTTTCATAGCCCGCAGCGACTAGCTTCTTCCAGATTGCTGGAAGGTCATCTTTTTGCGCGCCAAATAGACCGATACGCTGTGCACCAGTGATCTTGGTGTAAAGGTTGTACTCAGCCGCAACCTCAGCAAGTACTGCTAGAGCTTGTGGAGTTACCTCACCACCCGCCATACGAGGGATCACAGAGTAAGTACCGTCTTTTTGCATGTTACCTAGGAAGTTATCGTTGGTATCGTGCAGTTTAACTAGAGACGGCTTAAGGATGTGATCACCCCAAACTGACGCTAGGATAGAACCAGCTAGAGGCTTACAGACCTCACAGCCATAGCCCGTACCGTGCTTCTCAAGTAGCTCTTCGAACGACTTGATTTCACCGATGCGTACTAGATGGAATAGCTCTTGACGAGAATAAGCAAAGTGCTCACATACGTCGGCTTTAACCTCAACACCCGCTTTTTCAAGCTCAGCATTAAGAACAGAAGTCACTAGTGGGATACAACCGCCACAGCCAGTGCCTGCGCCTGTTACCGCTTTGATATCACCGATGGTGTGGTGACCTTGAGCTACAGCTTCCGCAATCTTGCCCTTAGTTACGTCAAAGCAAGAACAGATAACCGCAGACTCAGGAAGTGCATCTGCACCTAGAGTCGGTTTCTCTGCGCCAGCGTGCGCAGGAAGGATTAGCGTATCTGGGTGCTCTGGTAGGTCGATTTCGTTCAGCATTAGCTGTAGAAGATCGCCGTAGTCAGAGGTATCACCAACCATTACTGCGCCAAGAAGTTTCTTGTTGTCTTCAGAAACGATAAGACGCTTGTACACTTCTAGCTCTTCGTTTTGGTAAACGTAGCTCTTACAACCAGGAGTACGACCGTTTGCATCGCCGATAGAGCCAACTTTAACGCCCAGAAGCTTAAGCTTCGCAGACATGTCAGCACCTTCAAATTTGCTGTCGTTACCCACTAGGTGATCAACTGCAACAGTAGCCATCTTGTAGCCAGGAGCTACTAGGCCGTAGAACATCTCGTTCCAAGATGCACACTCACCGATAGCGTAGATGCTTTCATCAGAAGTCTGACAGTTGTCGTTGATAGCGATACCACCGCGAGGAGCGATGTCTAGGTTCATTTCACGCGCTAGTTTGTCTTGAGGACGGATACCAGCAGAGAATACGATGAAGTCAGTCTCAAGCTCAGTACCGTCAGCAAAACGCATTACGTTACGTGCTTTTGCACCCTCAGGAGCGATCTCAAGAGTGTTCTTGCTGGTGTGAACCTGAACGCCCATGCTTTCGATCTTCTGACGAAGTTGATTACCACCAGCTTGGTCAAGTTGCTCAGCCATTAGCTTAGGAGCAAACTCAACAACGTGAGTCTCTACGCCTAGAGCTTTTAGTGCGCCAGCAGCCTCAAGACCTAGTAGACCACCACCGATTACCACACCAACCTTGCTCTTCTTAGCGCATGCTTCGATAGCTTTTAGGTCTTCAATAGTACGGTAAACAAAGCAGTCTTTGCTTTCACGGCCTTTGATAGGTGGAACGAACGGGAATGAGCCTGTTGCCATGATGAGCTTGTCATACTGGACTTCACGGCCGGTGCTTGAATAGACGATGTTCTTTTCACGGTTAACGTTGATAGCACGCTCACCGATTAGCATGTTGATACCATGCTTCTCGTAAAAACCTTCTTTTACAAGAGACAATTCGTCCGCAGTGTGATGGGAGAAATAAGAGGAAAGGTGAACACGATCATAAGCCTTTCTTGGCTCTTCACAGAACACGGTGATATCCATGTTTGTGACATCTGTTTTTTCAACCAGATCTTCAATATAACGGTGTCCCACCATGCCGTTACCGATGATAACTAGCTTCATCTTGCTCATAGCGGTTCCTTAATTTTATATAACTAAACTGCGTGCGATTTTAGGTATGCATTGATATGCAGAATTGATCTAAATCAATTTCCAAAAAAAATACCCCCTTTTGGGTATTTGTCATACAAGACTACAAATAACTTATTGATTTTATTAAGTGTAAATTTATGAATAACTTAGACAATTTGTATCACTGACCTCAAATTGTTAGAATTATTCGGTACAAAATCATTGACAAAAAGCTCATCAAATGAATTATTTCGAACTTCAAAAAATTGATCTTCACTGCCATCTAGACGGCAGTGTTCGCCCCTCCACCATCATCGACTTGGCTCAAATACAAAACACAGAAATTCCCAGCCAAGATGAGGCGATAATTGGCGAAATGATGATTGCTCCCGAAACCTGCAACGACCTGCAAGAATACCTAACCCGTTTTGACCTTCCTCTTAAGGTAATGCAAACCGTTGAAGCTTTAGAGCGTATTACTTACGAGCTTTATCAAGACGCGGCCGAAGAAAACGTAAAGTATATGGAAGTGCGCTTTGCCCCGCTGCTGCATACCAGCAAAGGCCTCTCCGTTACCCAAATCATCGAAGCAGTGGTTAAAGGGTTAATGCGTGCAGAACAAGATTTCGATATTCACGGCAATATCATCGTCTGCGCCCTACGCACCATGCCTACTGAAACCATCAAACCAATGCTCGATGAGTGTCAGCCATTCTTAAACAAGGGTGTATGTGCATTCGACCTAGCGGGAGCAGAATTACCAGGGTTCTGTCATGACTTTGTAGAGCATGCTGAGTACGCTCGTAAACTAGGCTTTAACATCACTATTCACGCGGGTGAGCAAGGTGAAGGGCAAAACGTAGAAGATGCCATTAAGCTACTACACGCACAGCGCGTCGGTCACGGCATTCATATCAAGAACCACGCGGGTGGCTACAAGGCGGTAGAAGATGGCAACATCGGACTTGAGACCTGCCCTAGCAGTAACGTGCAAACCAAGGCAGTAGCAAGCCTTAGTGAACACCCAGCAGCAGACTTCTACCATAAGGGGTTGCCAGTAACCATCAACACAGATAACCGCACAGTATCGAATACCACTATGACCAAAGAGGTTCAGAAGGTAATCGAGAACTTCAAACTGACTGAAGAAGACTACAAAGCCATCTATCTACAATCTGTAGAACAGAGCTTTGCAAGCCTTGAAGTGAAACAAAGCCTGATTGCTAAGCTAGGCTAATCCTTCACAAATCGCTGCCGGAACATTTTAGGGGTCAAACCTATGATTTTCTGAAACAGGTTCCGGCACGCTCCCACATCCTCGTATCCCACTTGATGTGCAATTGCATCAAAACTCAAGTTGCTCGACTCCAGTAAGTTACACGCCATCTGAATTCGATATCTTTGTAGGTATTGCAACGGTTTATAACCCGTCGCCTTAGTAAACCGCCTTAATAAGGTACGAGTGGTGAGATGACACTCATCGGCTAGTTCGCTTATGGCAACTGAGTTGGAATAGTTTGCGTGGATATAGAGCTGCGCTTTCACCACCTGAGCATCACCGTGATTCATTCCAGGAGAAAATTGGGCATAGTAACGCTGCTCCCTTCCTCCGGTATCCACAACCAAAAGCTTTCCCACCTGACGCATGACCGCAGGCGATGCAAAGCGAGAAACCATCTCCAACCCCAGATCCAGCCATGCCATTACACCCGCCGAAGTGACAACGTCACCTTGACTAATCAAGATCTGCTCCGAGTCCACCTTGATACTTGGGTACTTTTTCTCAAATAGGCTTGCCAAAGCCCAGTGGGTTGTAACGCGGCGCTCCTCTATGACTCCGGACGCGGCTAACACAAAAGCACCCGCACACGCTGATGCCAATACCGTTCCTTTACTGTGTGATTTTTTAAGCCAGTCGGTTATCCAGATATCAGGGTTTAGGTAATGTCTATCAGGGCTTATGCTGGGTGGGATCAAGATAAGCTCGCAAAAAAATGTCTCTGATTCGCCCTGAACAATTCGGGTTTCAAACTTAATCTCTACCCCTTGCTCTTCGGCAGCCAAATTCGACACTTCAAACAACTCTGCCAAACCATATAAGGCCGAGCGCGAAACGTCTGGATACGCGAGCAGTGCTATCGAGAAAATCTGTTTTGTCACTTTTACCACTATTTATGTCATTTATGACTACTGTGGTGTGATTATAGAACCGACATAATGACTCCATCAAATCGAACAAGGCGCAGAGCCTAAAATATCGGAGCATAAAGATGTCAAAGAAAGCACTAGTTATCATCGACCTACAAAACGACTATTTCCCAGAAGGTAAATACCCTCTTTGGAACACCGAACAAACCCTTGAAAACATTGAAACCGCAATAGAACTAGCAAAGAAAGATGACGCTCTGATCGTACATGTTCAGCACATAGCTGACCCAGCAATGGGTTTAGCGCCATTCTTCAATCAGGGATCTGAAGGCGCTGAGATCCATCCGCACATCATGGCAGCAGCGCCAGAAGGTGAAGTGGTTGTAAAAACTTTCGCTGATAGCTTCCATCAAACCAATCTTGAACAGGTTCTACAGCAAAACGGCGTAACAGACTTAGTACTATGCGGCATGATGACGCAAAACTGCGTCACCCACACCGCACTATCAAAAGCAGCTGAGAAATATGAAGTATCTGTGCTGGTGGATGCCACAACAACAGTTGATGAAATGCTACATAACATCGCACTGCACGCACTCTCTTCACGTGTGCCTTTAGTGACCAAAGAGCAAGCATTTAGCTAAGTTAGAGACCCTAAACAGTGAACTAAACTTCTTTATAAGTTCATGTTTTATCGCCCTTTCCATGACTAGTATTCCTATTCATCACTCACGGAATAACAACTCATGGAGAGGGTTTCGATTATTAGGCTCAAACGAAAATGGTGGGAGCGATTTCTATACAGGGAAGTGTACTGGGATAGAAAGCTGGGATGTAAACGAAAACTACGTTAATCCTGAGCTTTTAGCCCTTCTCTAGCTATGGGCTTAGTCTTTTAGCGGGATCGAATTAACCAAGCAGCAGCCAGACTGCGACCATCATCATCAGACTACCCGCAATACGATTCATCAGTTTCACGTTATCGCTATTAGCTAAGAGTGCGCGTAATCCTTTCCCACCGGTGGCGTAGATAGACATACACACAAACTCTGAGATCATTATGATACCCACCAGCACCAGAAGTTGAGGCGCCAAGGCATAGTTTTGCGAAATAAAGGGCGGTAACAGACTTATCATGAAAGCCCATCCTTTAGGATTGGCGATAGCTGTTATAAAGCCTTGCGCCATCAAGGCGTAGTTCGACGCATCGGACGATTCTAAGCTGTCTTCAGAAATGGCCATCTTTCCTTTCGAGCGCCACATCTGGATGCCTAGATAAGCGAGATAACTGGCACCTATCACCTTAAATACTAGGAACAGTGTCGGCATCTTGATCATCACAGCGGCAATACCAAGCACGGCACTGATGGCCACTACTGCAACCCCTACTACCTCACCCAGCATCATCCATAGAGTTCGTCTAAACCCGATACTCATTCCCAGACCAAGAGCAAGGGTCATACACATCCCTGGAGTGATAGAGACAAACAAAAATGTGGGGATAAACACCCACAATACAGCCGTATCCATTGGCTTCCTTATTATTCACAAGATCAATCTTTGCAAACTATCCCAATTAGAATAATCATGCAACTGAGGAGACTTTAGATTACTCGTCTTTGTAGTTGAGCCTTGCTTCAGCCATATCCAACGCCAATACCTGCGAGCGAACCAACATCAGATGCATCAAATAGATTGAATCTGCATCAGGAAGATCATTGGCGTGAGCCCAGTTATCTAATCCAAGTTGTAAGCCCGTTCTATCCAATTCATGAACATCGATAGTCTCAGGCATGTAGCCAAGTTTTATCAGATTCTTCTGCAGCTCTATGAGCTGAAACTCAGGTAAATGGATTGGCTTCATGTCATCAGAGGTCAGCGCTTTAAGCACTGTATTGTTTGACTCCACCTTCTTAAAACAACTGGCAACCACCTTATACCTGTCATCACAGACAGGATTATTAGGTGTCTTTTGACAGACATTGAATAGTTTTGCAAAGTCGGTATACGCGGTTGAAAGCAATGCGTATGAGTCATTAATGAGAGGCTCTACCTTCTCTTTTGGCAGAACGGACTCGACGTTTTCGTGAGGATCACCGTCAATAGTATACGGATGTGCCCAGGCTGCACTGGATACCAATGCGAGTACATACAGAATTTTATTCATAAAGTGCCAACTTTAAGTTCTTGAAAAGGGTGGCATTTCTACCACCCAGATTTTTAGCTCGTGTTAATTATTTGTATTGAGCACGTTGCCAAATTTGCATCTTTTCAACGATTTGGTCAATAGACCAAGTGCCAGGAACTTGACGTGGCGGGAATTCTTGGAAAGATTGTAACCATTCAAAGGTAGTTGCTGAGCCTAAATACATGAAAGGTAGATGTTCAACCATCCATTGATCGTACTCTCCTGCCTCAAACGGAGCCGTCTCATACGGGTCTTGTCTTAGGTTGAATATATATGGCATGCGTGCCTTTGTTAGAGGGCATCTCCAGGCATCGATACCGTGACACTCTTGGTAGGTGTAGAGTATCTTCCAATCCCCTACACGCACACCGGCTATATCTCCATCATCGGTTCCATAAATAAACG
The DNA here is from genome assembly GCF_024347675.1 of Vibrio ishigakensis. NCBI lineage: Bacteria > Pseudomonadati > Pseudomonadota > Gammaproteobacteria > Vibrionales > Vibrionaceae > Vibrio > Vibrio ishigakensis. The sequence continues at coordinate 1,527,105 of NZ_AP024882.1, forward strand.
ACTTACGTGGCCAGTCCGCATTATCATGCGCAGTAGTAGACTTAGCCTCTATGAGTTTGGGTAGCAAGTTGTAGCCATCTAGGTGTACCTTATATTCCTTTCCATCGAGGGTCGTGCCTTGCTTTAGTCTCTCAACTATCTTGTCTTCGCCCGCTGCTGCTAGGAACGTCGGTCCCCAGTCATTGTGAGCCGCAATCTCATTTACTACTTGACCTGCTGGGATCTTCGCAGGATAACGGATCATGGCTGGAACCCTAAATCCCCCTTCCCAAGTCGTATTTTTTTCTCCCTTAAATCGAGAGGCACCGCCATCTGGCCAAGACCATTTTTCAGCACCATTATCCGTGGTGTAGATAACTATGGTGTTATCAGCAATCTCAAGATCATCCAGTTTATCCAGAAGCACACCTACCATATTGTCGTGTTCCACTAGACCGTCGCCATACAAACCACCGCGCAAAGAAACGCCTTTAGACTCCTCTTTTAGGTGCGTCCACACATGCATTCGAGTGGCATTAAACCAGAGGAAAAAAGGCTTGTTTTCTTTATGCGCTTTGTCGATAAAAGCCAATGAAGCATCTAGGAACTCTTCATCTACGGTTTCCATACGTTTAATGGTTAGTGCACCAGTGTCTTCGATACGTCCATCAGCATAGGAGTGGATAACACCACGAGGGCCAAAGCGTTTTTTAAACTCCTCACCCTTTGGGTAATCTGGATGCTCAGGCTCTTCTTCAGCGTTTAGGTGATACAGGTTACCGAAAAATTCGTCAAAACCATGCTGAGTCGGAAGTTGTTCATCACGATCACCTAAATGGTTCTTACCAAACTGCCCTGTTACGTAGCCTTTATCTTTAAGCATGGTAGCGATAGTTGGATCTTCTGGGCGCATTCCTTGGGTAGAACCTGGCATACCTACCTTAGTAAGACCGGTGCGGATTGGATGCTGCCCAGTAATAAAGGCGCTGCGACCAGCAGTACAAGACTGCTCTCCATAAAAATCGGTAAAAATAGCGCCTTCGTTGGCGATACGGTCAATGTTCGGTGTCCAATGCCCAGCTTGCCCTCTGGTGTAAGCACTGATGTTATCGATACCTATGTCATCACCCCAGATTGCAAGAATGTTTGGACGACTCATATCCGTGGTAGCGAAACTAGACGTTGTGGAAAGTGCCAGAATGGCGCCAACTGCCAGCTTTGTTATTGATTGTGTGTGCAATGTAATTACCTCGTCTGGAAAAGAAACGAAGCAATGTTGGCTTAAACCTATCCTGTCGTATGCAGTAGAAATACCAAGTTGGGTCAGCAGGAATTAGGTAATTTTACTGTATATGACCCAGATAGTGTTTGGTTAAATCTATGCCACTTACTCACTACTATTTTCCAGCATGCAAACACTGTCAGACAGCAACACCTTTGATGGATTATTGATTCGTCAATCTCGAACACTAAACACCTGCGATCCAACAGAGTTTTCGATGACTTGGCGCTCTTGCCTACAAGAAGCCTTAGTCTGGTTTGGTATCGACAGGTTGACTTTATTTCCAAACTCTATGGTGCTGTTTGAGGAGGGTCGCACCGTTTCAGTCTCACGGCCTCATATCCCTCCAGTTGAGAAACAAGACTTTGAACACTGCGCGCATATCGACTATCTAAAACTGCTGCGTACCAACAAGCCACATATCAGCTTTAATGCCGCTCAGATGAAAGCATCCCGCAACTCGGTAGTAAGCACTCTGTATTACGATGGCGGTCGATTCCATACCATCTTGCCGCTACAGATGTTTGGTCAGCGCTGGGGCGCCCTCGCGTTTACAATTTTCAGCGAAGGCTTCAATGGGTTTTCTGAAAAAGAGATCTCTAGGCTGAGGCTACTGTGTGAAATTTGGCTCAGTCACTGGCAACACCTGATGCTCGCTCGCAACCTTCAGCACGACCAAGATTCCATGCAAAGTGATAACGAGAAGCTTCTACTGCTGTCCAAAAAACAGGTCTCTGTACTGCGCCTGCTGTGCCAAGGAATGAGTGCTAAAGAGTGCGCCGAACACCTTCACCTGAGCCACAGAACCATAGAGTCACACAAATATAGGATGTTAGATAAACTGAATCTCGACAGCCACAATGCCTTGATTCAGTTTGCCCTTAGAAACGGACTCGGCATGCAAGAAATGCCTGTCTAAAAGTTCTTCCTACTTAATCCTGTCTGCTCCAAGATTCGAGTAGAAATTTCCTCAACAGACATAGAGGATGTATTTAGGAAAGGAATGGCTTCACGCCTGAATAGCTTTTCAACCGTCTTTAATTCAGATTCGCACTGCTCATTGCTGGCATACTCACTGCCCTCTAATCGCGTATTTCGTATCTGCGACAATCGCTCTGCGTCTATGGTAAGCCCGAAAAGCTTATGACGGTTCATTTCAAACTCTGGTAACAACCTTAGTTGTTTCATGTCTTCGGCTATAAATGGATAGTTCGCAACTCTCAAACCAAACTGCATCGCGATATAGAGACTAGTTGGCGTTTTTCCACTTCGAGATACCCCAAGCAAGATGAGATCTGCCTCATCCAAACCTTTAAGGGTGACACCATCATCGTGTGCCAATGTGTATTCGATAGCGGCAATTCGGTCGAAATAACCTTCGGTGTTTTTCTCTACACTGTGTGAACGCTGAAGCTTTGGTTTGGGCTCTAAGCCAACATCTCGGCTTATTTTAGACACCATGCTATCTAAAACATCATAAAAATGAGCATTCGCACCTAAAAGTTGCTCTCTAAGCTCAGGCACTACCATAGAGAAGAAAACGAGAGGCTTCTCACCGCTTTGAGCAAAAGATCGCTCAATTTCTGTCACTAACGGTAGCAACTTATCTATCTTGTCAATGAAGGGAAAGGTTTTCTCCACCGGCGTGAATGAAAATTGTCCTAAAACTGAATGTCCCAATGTTTCACAAGTGATGGCTGTTGCATCAGAAACGTAGAAAACATCTCTTTTTTTAATTTTTGACTGCATATTATGTTGAAACTTTAAAATAAATTTGAGTAAACTGGGTTCATTATAAGAAAAACAAACAGCGACGATACCCTCACCATGTTCCCCTATGGTGACATTTTGGGCAATCGATTGCTAATACTCTACTTGCGTGAAACTCAGGAGAAAGTGATGCAAGATCTAACCCTATGGTTCAATACCTTATCCATGAACGATGTCGACAAGGTGGGCGGTAAGAACGCTTCCCTTGGAGAAATGGTCTCTAACCTCGCTAATGCGGGAGTGAGTGTCCCTAACGGATTCGCCACTACCTCCTATGCCTTTCAACAATTTCTGAAGCATGACGGACTAAACGACCGCATCTACGAGTTGCTGAATAAACTTAATGTAGAAGACATTGACGCTCTACGCGAGACAGGTGCGACCCTGCGCCAGTGGATTCTTGATGCTCCCTTCCCTGCTGAGCTTGAAGAAAACATCCGTCGTGACTACGCAGAACTGGTCGACAACAATGAAGAACTGTCTGTTGCGGTGCGCTCTTCAGCAACTGCTGAAGACTTGCCAGACGCTTCTTTTGCGGGTCAGCAAGAGACCTTCCTAAATGTAAAAGGTATCGATTCTGTACTCGAAGCCACCAAACACGTATTCGCTTCTCTGTTTAATGACCGTGCCATCTCTTATCGTGTGCACCAAGGTTTTGACCATGAAGGAATAGCATTGTCTGCAGGTATTCAGCGTATGGTTCGTTCGGACATGGCCGCTTCTGGCGTCATGTTCACGCTTGATACCGAATCAGGCTTTGATCAGGTAGTGTTCGTCACCTCTTCCTTTGGTCTGGGTGAGATGGTAGTTCAGGGTGCGGTAAACCCTGATGAATTCTACGTACACAAGCCGCTACTTGAACAAGGTCAACCGGCGATCGTTAAGAAAACCTTCGGCTCTAAACTCACTAAGATGATCTACGCGAACTCGTCTGAAATGGGTAAGCAGGTTAAGATTATCGATACCACGAACGAAGAGCAGAGCCAGTTCTCTCTAACCAACGATGAAATCACAGAACTGGCAAAACAAGCCGTCATTATTGAAAAGCACTACGGTCGTCCAATGGACATCGAATGGGCAAAAGATGGCTTGGATGGCAAGCTATATATCGTTCAGGCTCGCCCAGAGACCGTATGCTCACAAGCAGAAAGCAACGTCATCGAGCGCTTCCAACTGCAAGATAAAGCTAACGTGCTTATTGAGGGTCGTGCTATCGGTCAGAAGATCGGTATCGGTAAAGTGCGACTTGTTTCTTCACTGGATGAGATGAATATCGTCGAAGAAGGCGACGTCTTAGTTACTGACATGACAGATCCTGATTGGGAGCCAGTAATGAAGAAGGCTTCTGCTATCGTAACTAACCGTGGCGGCCGAACCTGTCATGCAGCGATCATTGCTCGTGAGTTGGGTATTCCTGCGATTGTTGGCTGCGGCACTGCCACCAGCACACTGACCGATGGCGATCTGGTGACTGTATCATGCTCAGAGGGCGAAACCGGTTACGTATATCAGGGTGAGCTCAAGTTTGAAATCAAGCGTTCAGCAGTAGATGCTCTACCTATGCTGGATACCAAGGTGATGATGAACGTGGGTAACCCAGACCGAGCGTTTGGCTTTGCGCAGATCCCAAATGAAGGTGTCGGACTCGCTCGCCTAGAGTTCATTATCAACAAGATTATAGGTATTCACCCTAAAGCGCTTCTAAACTTCGATGCTCAATCCGATGAGCTAAAAGCCGAAATCCGTGAACGCATCAAGGGCTACTCTGACCCAGTAGATTTTTACGTTAGCAAGCTAACCGAAGGTGTAGCGACTATAGCGGCAGCCTTCTGGCCTAAGCGCGTTATCGTGCGCATGTCAGACTTTAAGTCCAATGAGTACAGTAACCTTGTGGGTGGTAAAGAGTTTGAACCGCACGAAGAGAACCCTATGCTTGGATTCCGTGGTGCCTCTCGTTATATCTCTTCTGTATTTGAAGACTGCTTTGAGCTGGAAACCCAAGCTATCAAGCGAGTTCGCAACGAGATGGGTCTGAAGAACGTCGAGATCATGATCCCGTTTGTTCGCACACCTGCTGAAGCGGCTTCGGTTATTGACCTACTGGCTAAGTTTGATCTTCGCCGTGGTCAAGACGGTCTGCGTGTCATCATGATGTGTGAATTACCATCTAACGCGGTACTAGCTGACGAGTTCTTAAAGTACTTCGACGGTTTCTCTATCGGTTCTAACGACATGACCCAGTTAACCCTAGGTCTAGACCGAGACTCAGGAGATATCGCTCACCTGTTTGATGAGCGAAACCCTGCAGTTAAGGCCATGCTGAAGATGGCCATCGATGCGGCAAATGAAGCAGGTAAATACGTAGGTATCTGTGGCCAAGGTCCATCGGATCACGACGATCTTGCCAAATGGTTGATGGAACAAGGAATCAGTTCAGTATCGTTAAATCCAGATACTGTGGTTGATACCTGGTTAAAAATGGCTGAGTAAAGCAAAATATGAAAGCCCTGCCAGGACGGTAGGGCTTTTGTAATCCAACAACATTTTCAGTACACATAGTTTTCAATACTACCTCGCTCTCCATAAGCGGCTTAACATCTACACAAGAATCAGTTCCCAAAAAGAGATTGAAATATGCAATCACAGCTAGATAAATCGATACAGATACTAAGCACATGGGGCGCAAATGCTTCACAGGTTGAGGCTATTCTGACCTCAGAGTTTATTCAAAGCGAGTTGGAGACTAGAACCAAACACATCATTGCCATTCAAGAGTGCTTGGAGCTGCTCTTTTCTGAACAAAAACGTCGAGTTGAGTTTATGGCGAAGAAAAATAAAAGTGCCCTGTTTCCAACGAAAAAGCCACTGGAAATCATCAGTTCAGGCAGCTTGCACGACCTAGAAGAGGTACACGCGAAAGTGCGCAGCATGGTGTGCATCTAAACTTTCTTCACCATATCGGATACCGCTTTTGACATCGCATCCTCGAGCTTTGCCAATCCGCGCACGACGCCGTCTTGGTTTTCAGCAGACTGATTTTGGCTAAGTTTCCATTTGCCCTCAATATTGGATACCGCTATTTCTATTCCAACAATCGCGGTCAGCATCTTTTCTATAAACGGCTCAGGAGCGTCGGAAATTGACCAAGGCTTAGCTGACTTCTGTTCATGCTGATCGGTAAGCTTTTCGACTACCTCATACAAAAAGCTACTATCGTGTCTAAAGGACACATAACCTGTCACGTGCACAACAGCATAGTTCCAGGTTGGGACCACCCTATGATCAACAGACTTTGACGGATAATGATTCGGAGAGATATAGCAATGAGGTCCATTGAAAATGACCTTTACCTCAATTCCCTCCTCCGCCCTTTTCCAAAGAGGATTTGCCTTAGCGATATGCCCCTTGAGTAATAAACGTCCTTTATGCTCCTCTAAAAGCATAGGGAGATGATTCACTTCAACACCGTCAGAAGTATTCACCACTAGCGTCGCGAATGGATAATTCTCAATAAGCTCAACCTGCTGTTTGATGTTCTCTTGCTTAAATTTTCTCGGGGTATACATGTGCTTCCTTTAGTCGTTTAGCTATCGCAACAACTCGGTTAACTCTTCAATCAGAATCTCTTGCATCCATTGATGCGCAGCACTATTCGCACTACGCTGGTGATGGATAAGATAAGCAGGAACAGAAAAAGCATCCTGTTCGTCGAGCTCTTTAGACGGAAGTTGTACAAACTTCTCACCATAGCTTCGCAGTGCTCTAACACTGTTTGTTCCAAACAAAATCGCGTCAGATTCGGCCATCACATCCACCAACACTTGGGTTTGCGAACTCCTTAAAATAGGACGATTTTCTAACATCATATCTTTGTAGATCTGCAATATTGGCGCACTAAATGAGCGGTATTGATCTTCTTCAACCACTATCCCTATCATCGGATAATCAACGGTATCTTTTAGCAACACATCCTTTTTTGTACTTAATGGGTGCCCGACCCTTGCGAACATTTGTGGTCTCAAGGAACCCAAGTGCTTTGACACATATTTAGGGCTTGGCTCCTCTGTAAAGTGAAACGCGAAATCAATATAGCCTTGGTCCATAGCCGGGAAAGGGTTAGCTTTCGCAGAGTGATCGGATATCCTCACGTTAGGGGCTATCTGTTTCAGCCGCCCCATAAGTTTTGGTATCAGTGCACTAGACAAAAACGCCGGCAGAGAGATAGCGAAATCATTGTCTGCTTCAAGTGGGTTAAATACTTCTGCGCCAAACACTTCTTGCAACTGAGGAAGTAAATCAACCAACTGCTTCTCTAAAACAAGCGCCTTTTCGGTGGGAACAAGCCCGGTTGATACGCGAGTAAACAAAGGATCATCAAACGTATCTCTAAGTCTGGCAAGTGCTCTACTCACCGCGGATTGCGAAACAAACAGCACTTCCGCAGCTCTGGATACATTTCTCTCTTTGAGAAGCACATCCATAGTCACCAAAAGATTTAGGTCAACTTTTGCCAAGGCTCGATTCATAATCCACCACACATTATTCACTTAGATCATATTTATTTATAAGAATAAGTCGTTAGACGCAAATAATGCAACTGCTTATTATCTCCCCATACACAGAACGCTCTTAGGAAATAACTTTTAGCAGTTAACCCAAGAGACTCTATGGAAATCCAGTTCGATAGCTCATGGAAACCGAGCAACTTTAAACCCGTTGAACAATGAAATTCGGAGATAACATGAAACATCTAATCAAGCTATCAACCCTTAGCCTTGCAATTGCTGCAGCACCTCAGGTCTTTGCCGCTAACAACACCATCCCTGTTGATGAAACCAACTACAACCAAGCCGCTGCGGCCAAATACATGAACAACTGGGACAAACGGGGTGCTGACAAACACATAGTTCACCTGCCTATCCTAGTGCCTGCAGGTGATAAAGCACCAGTAGTGCGAATGAACCAAGACTCGCTGTATTCATCAGCCATTGCCCATGCGGACAAAGATGGCTATATCCACGTAACCATCGATGAGTTTGAAAACGAACCAGGCACAGAAGACGTTTATACCTCGGTACACGTACTGGATGAGAACTCAGCGTCACCTATGTATAAGGTTGGCCCGGGTGAATACTCAGTAAAAATTGACACTGACTTTGCGTTTATCATCTTCCGCGCCGGTGTAGAGGACAAAACCGACCTAACTAACGCCCTAGCCGCTCAATCTCGTTTCCATGTAGATTATTCGGCGAGTAAGAAATACGCACCACAAGGTTACATAGCGCCAAACTATGATGTTGCTCAGCGTCAAGCTATGACCAAGAAGCTAAAACAAGACTTCTTAGAAGCGGGTGAAGACTTTTTCTATGTAGCAAGCTCAGACAGCGCAGACGCAAACAACGGTCGCCAGATGCGCTCAAACGCTCAAGGCTGGGGCGGAATGCCAATCGAAGTGGGTGTTTCAAACATCTATCGCAACACCAAGCAGTTTGATGGTTCTCAGTGTCAGCAAACCACATTCGACGAGCCGGACAACAAGTATTTCACTTCGATCACGCTATATGATGCAGCGGGTTATATGCTCGATACTGAAAGGTTCTCTATCAACTCTTACGAGTGGGATAAGAACCGCGACGGCACAGTAACTATCAGCTTTGGTTGTGGTGAGAATGCGCCGAACAACCTGAAAACAAACGGTGAAGACTTTAACTACACGGTTCGTAACTACGGTGCTTCACAAGACGTTCAATACGATGTGTACGGTGGACGAGAGCTAAAATACCTAGCCGGTGGCTCTATCAACCCTGATTACAAGTAAAACTCCACAAGTAAAGAGCCACCTAGGTGGCTCTTCTCATTCTTGGCTATTTTACCAACCTTGGTACACTCTGATACTCAGAGCTCACAAAACTGGTCTCTGGCTTATCGGTGATGTGATAAAGCATGGGCTTTAAGATACCCGCTTCAATTAGGTTGTTGATGACATACATGGCATTACCAATAGCAAAGCCAACAACGCCTCCCACCTGCATAGGAAAGAATATCTCTGCATTGCGATCAGGATATATCCCCAAACGAACTACCCACTCTTTGTCATCGTTGATATAAGTGGCGTAGACATCGTACAGACCGAGCTCTAACGTGGTGTATGCGGTCATCGGCGTTCGATGCAGATACCGTTTCGCTTCGCCCCTATGATTTTCAAGCTTATCCAGAAAACTTGGTTGGCTGATTAGTTCTTCTCGTATTTCCGCCATGATGTTTTCGGTCAGTGCATCGCTTTGTACTACAGAGTTAGCCAATATCTTTACTGGCAACCAAAACAGGTAAACAGAACTGATGGTTACAAAGATAAACAAACCAAGAAGAGACTTCTTAAGCATGACGCATCCAAATAGAGGGAAGAAAAAACGGCGTTATTCTACCGACTTTTACCCGTAAAAAAACCGCCCAACTGGACGGTTTATGTAATTATTTCCGAAACAAGCTCTACTGGGTTTGATATCCAGAATTTTGACTATCCGTTATACATTCACGACCTTCTCATCACCGTCGGCCTGATACCGTGCCCAAAGCTCTGGTAAGGTTTCTTTGTCTAGCTTGATACCCTTTTCCTTTAAAAATTCTAGGTTGTAGAGTTTCGAATAAGAGCGCTCAGCTAGATCACAGCTAAAGGTAACTATGGTATTGCCTTTACCCATTCTCGCTGCTGCATAGAGCGCGCCGGCCACATTTAACGACGAACTGCTTCCCAGCAAGATACCGTCTTTTTCAGCAACCAACCTCGAGATGGTTACAAGATCTTGATCAGGCAAATTGATGGCGTGATTAATCTTGGCCTGTCTAAAGTTCTCAACCTCACGCATGATACCTATCCCCTCAGTAAACGAGCTTCCTGATGATTTGTACTCACCACTTTTTAGATAGGAATAAATCCCAGATCCATCTGGGTCGATAGCCCAAGTTTTAAGGTTGGGATTTTTTTCAGACAGGTAGTGTGAGTTGCCTGCAATGCTGCCACCAGTACCCACTACCGAGACCAAGGCATCGATCTTGCCTTGGGTTTGCTCCCAAATCTCTGGCCCTGTATTTAAATAGTGCGCTCGATAATTGCTTAGATTTTCGAACTGATCGGCCCACCAGTAATCCTCGTTCTCCGCACCAATGCGCTTGGCGGTATGATAGAAATGTTTAGGGTTAGAAAAAGGGCAAGGATCGACCAATAGCAGGTCAGCACCATGAAGCGCAATCATACGCTCTTTCTCTTGCGCCTGTCCCTTTGGCATAACCACCAACATCTTATAACCCAAGGCTTTAGCCACCAGTGCTAGCCCAATACCTGTATTACCCGCAGTACCTTCTACTATGGTCATTCCCGGCTTGAGCTTACCCGATTCAATTGCGTCGGTAACAAGTTGCAGTGCCGCCCTGTCCTTTATTGAACCGCCAGGGTTTTGATGTTCGCACTTTAGAAGGATCTCACACCCTGATATTTCGGAAAGGCTATTGATTCTGACAATGTCTGTATCACCGATGAGTTCACTGACACTATTAGCAACTAAGGTATTCGACATAAAGGCTCCGTAATCCATGGAAAAATGAGGTCTACTACTTCTATTAAGTTATTGATAATCCTAGCTACCGGCGATTCTTAGTCAAGCCAACTAAAGGCGCCACATGATCTCAACAATGAAATAGCCATTATAATTAGACGTGATCGTTTCGATTGAGGGTAAGAAAATGTTTTTAAAAGAGAGAAAGAGCGGCGACCTTGTGGACGTTGTGGATATGACCAATCTGAGCAACTTATTTCATGACAGTGTAGAGGGACGATTCCAAGCAGGAGAAGAGCAGCAAGACCCGCAGTTGTTCAAGAAATCCGATTTAGTCTTTATGTCGGGTGAAGAACTCCCTCGCTGTTGGACAGACCCAGATTATCGCTCCAAAAATAAATAGCCTGCGCCACCCACTCATCAATCACGAGCCAAAACGAAAAAAGCGAGCACTGGGCTCGCTTTTCACAATCAAGTATTGCTATGAATTACAGTAGTTCAACAGACTGCTTAGCAATTACAAACTCTTCGTTTGTTGGGATAACTAGAGCTTTAGCGCCTAGTAGCTCAGATTCAGCGATTTGACCTGCTGCACCAAAGCGCGCTGCTTCGTTACCCGCTGCATCTTCAACGAAACCTAGAACTTTTAGGTTATTTAGAATTTCGCGACGGATGTCTAGTGCGTTCTCACCGATACCACCAGTGAACACGATAGCGTCTAGAGAGTTTAGCGGTACTAGGTAAGAAGCAATGTACTTAGCAACACGATATGTGAATACTTCAAACGCCAGCTTAGCACCTTCATGACCGTCTTCCATTGCTTCTAGGATGCCACGAGCATCAGAAGTTACACCGGATACACCTAGGAAACCAGACTTCTTGTTCAGAGTTTCGAATACTTGCTCTGGAGTCCAACCTTTCTTCATAAGGAATTCGATGATACCCGGGTCAAGGTCACCAGAACGAGTACCCATCATTAGACCAGCAAGTGGAGTAAAGCCCATTGAAGTATCAACAGACTCACCATTAGAGATAGCACATACAGATGCGCCGTTACCTAGGTGAACAGTGATGAAGTTTGACTCTTCCACTTTCTTGCCAATCATCTTCGCAGCTTCACGGCTTACGAAGTAGTGGCTTGTGCCGTGGAAACCGTAGCGACGGATGCCGTACTCTTTGTACAGCTCGTGAGAGATTGCACCAGTGAACGCCTTTTGCGGCATTGTTTGGTGGAAAGCAGTGTCGAATACAGCGAACTGAGGTAGAGATGGGTATGCTTCCATCGCTGCACGGATACCTTTAGCGCCTGCTGGGTTGTGGAGCGGAGCAAGATCAGAAAGGTTTTCAATTTCAGTTAGAACAGCGTCGTCGATACGAACAGTGCTTGTGAACTTCTCACCACCGTGAACGATACGGTGACCTACAGCAACGATGCTGTCGCTGAAGCCTAGCTCTTCCATTAGAGCAACAATGCGGTTGATAGCTTGAGCATGGTGGTTGTCAGGAGCTGTGATTGCTTCCTCAGTCTTTTCACCATTGTACTTCCAGCCAACTACCGCTTCCGGCAAACCAAAACACTCTCCTAAGCCGCTGATTAGCGCTTCGCCTGACTCAGAGTCGATAACAGCGAACTTCAGAGAAGAACTGCCTGAGTTGATAACAAGTACGTTTCTGTTTGCCATGTTTAAAAATCCTAATATGAGCGGGGCGCATGTTGTTCATGCGTTTCGTGCATCCGATTATCAAATATTTTTAATCGATTTCAAATTTATTTAAGTCCATTAGTATGACAAATCGCAAAAACTTTGAGATGGATCATATTTATAATTTATTTTAGCTCTGAAATTAGTAAGTGATTTTCCATATTCAAAAAAAATTGAATATGAAACCGCTACACACTCAAAAATTTTGACATAAAAAAACGGCGCCTATTGGCGCCGCTCTTAGATTTTTATTCCGCGTCTCTGCGGTTGTGACCACGTTCACCACGGTAGTTACCACGGTTATCGCCACCACGGTTGCGATCAAAACGACGCTCACCGTCACGACGACCACCATCACGGTTGCCATCGCGATTGCCACGGTAACCACCGCCATCACGACGACCGCCTTCACGGTTACCATCGCGGTTACCACGATGACCTTCACGACGACCGCCTTCACGGTTGCCACGGTAACCGCCACCATCACGACGACCACCGTCACGGCGACCACCACGAGACTCACGGAAGTCATCGAAGTCACATACTACAGCGCCAGTTTCTTTTTGGCGGATACGTAGCTTCTTAAGTTTACCTGCAGTTTCAGAGCTCATCGCTTTAGGCAGCTGAACAAAAGTGTGCTCTGGTGCTAGTTTGATTGCACCGATAGAACCTTTAGTTAAGCCAAGCTCGTTTGCAAGTGCACCAACGATGTCTTTAACCTGAACACCTTGCTCACGACCAACTTGTAGTTGGTAAGTATCCCACTCTTTGTTGTCCTGACCGAAGCCACGACCGCCATCACGACCACCTTCACGGCGGTTGTCACGACGCTCTGCACGACGCTTCTTATCACGCTCGATAGCAGCGATCATCGGATCTTCACCGATGTAGAATAGAGGGCGTTTACCCTGCTGACGACGAAGAAGGATTGCAGCTAGAGTAGCAGCATCGATTTCTAGGCTAGTTTGTAGCGTGTCTACAAGCTCAACAAACTTGTCTAGAGATGCATTCTCTTTGTCCGCTTCAAGCTCAAGACCAAGCTTGTTTACACGAGCTTCAGCTACTTTGTCACGTAGAGGAAGTTGGATCTCTTCCATTGAAGACTTAGTAACACGCTCGATAGTGCGAAGCATGCGGATTTGGTTAGTACGAACCAATAGGATCGCTTTACCCTTACGACCAGCACGACCAGTACGACCGATACGGTGGATGTAAGACTCAACATCGAATGGGATGTCGTAGTTAAACACGTGAGTAATACGAGGCACATCAAGACCACGTGCAACAACGTCGGTCGCGACTAGGATGTCGATAACACCGCGCTTGATGTTGTCTACAGTACGCTCACGTTGTGACTGAGGAATGTCACCGTGAAGTGCAGCTACTTTGAAGCCACGTGCAGATAGGTAATCTGCTAGACGCTCGGTGTCCTGACGAGTACGTACGAATACGATAGAAGCATCAGTTTCTTCAGTTTCAAGAAGACGAGTCATAGCTTCATCTTTCTCTACGCCCTTCACTACCCAGAACTGCTGCTCTACTTTATCAACGGTGTGGTTTTTACCAGCAACGTCAACGTAAGCAGGATCACGTAGGAAACGCTCAACAATGGTCTTAAGCATTGGAGGCATGGTTGCAGAGAACAGTACGCGCTGTGCAGTTTCTGGAGCATGCTCAAGAATTGCAGTTACGTCGTCAACAAAGCCCATGTTCAACATTTCATCTGCTTCATCCAGTACGAAGGTGTTAACTTCGTCTAGGTGCAGACGGTCACGGTTGATAAGGTCTTGTACACGACCAGGTGTACCAACAACGATGTGTGCGCCGTTCTTAAGAGCACGCATCTGATCAACGATAGAAGTACCACCGTAGATTTCTAGAACTTTAAGACCGTTGATATTGCTACCAAGGTTTTTGATTTCTGCCGCAACTTGGATCGCAAGTTCACGGGTAGGCGCAAGGATGATCGCCTGTGGTTTACGCTGTTTCAGCTCTAACTTATTTAGCAAAGGAAGAGAAAAAGCCGCGGTTTTACCTGTACCTGTTTGAGCTTTACCTAAAGCGTCTTTGCCTTCTAGAAGAAGAGGAATAGAGGCTGCTTGGATAGGAGTTGGAGAAACAAAGCCCATTCCTTCTAAAGAAGAAAGGATTTCAGGCTTCAGGTCTAAATCGCTGAACTTAATTTCAGATTCTTGCATTGGGATCCCAGTTTACTAATCATTAAAAACGGTCCCATGAGCTTTCTAATTCTCATACACAAATCCAGCATATGCATCAATCCATTGTGGTTACGGATAAGCATATAAAACGCATCAAGCCGCTAGGGACAAAATAAGGACGCGAATTCTGCCTTAATTTCAGGATAATTACCAGAAAAAATTGAAACAGATCACAAAATAGCCCCAAATCGCTTCATTAATGCGATGCATTTTGTGGGGTAACACTGTGACTTCGTTACCCCAGTTTTGGCTTATCTGTAACTTCCATGCCCACCATAAGAACGTCCAGCCATACTAGAATGAGTGGTTTTCTGTAGCTCTTGACGCTCGGCCATGCTCATACTGCTTTTGTCATTGTTATGTGCACAGCCCATCAAGAATAGTGCACAAAGTGTTGCAAGCAAGATCTTCATCGCTTTTCTCCTTGTTCAATTGCGACATGCCCTACTCTTTACGCTCACAAGGACAAAAAGATCCATATTCTTCTGCATGGGGCGGATTGAAACAAAACTTTAAACCCGCTCAGTTATACATTTACACGGTTTGTGGGTAATATAGCCGCCAATAACCGCAGCCACCTACACCCAAGTGTAAAAGCTTGCCGTACCGAATCAGCCACTATTTAAGAAAATCAATTTATAGATGTTTGCAGATAATCCGTTGCTTGCTCAACTAAAACAGCAGATCAAAGAAACCCTTCCTACTAAAGAAGGTACCATCAAGGGTACTGACAAGAAATTTGGCTTCCTAGAAGTCGATAGCAAAACCAGTTTCTTTATCCCACCACCGTATATGAAGAAAGTAATGCACGGTGACAAAGTGGTTGCTGTTATTCGCACTGAAAATGACAAAGAGTTGGCTGAACCAGACACACTCATTGAGCAGTCAATTACGCGCTTTATCGGTCGCGTTAAACTGTTCAAAGGCCGCCTAAATGTTGTTCCTGATCATCCGCAGCTGCGTAAGCTATCTCTTAAAGCAAAGACCGCACGTGGTCTTAAGCGTGATGAGTTCGAAGAAGGCGATTGGGTAGTTGCGAACCTTATCCAGCACCCTCTTAAAGGGGCAGACAACTTCCTTGTGGAAATTACAGAGAAGATCACTGACGCAAACGACAAGATTGCTCCTTGGTGGGTAACCCTTGCTGAGAACGACCTTCCAAACTCTGAACCTGCGGGCATCGACGAGTGGACCATGCACGACGATGCAGATCTTATTCGTGAAGACCTAACCTCAGTGCCTTTCGTTACTATCGATGGTGAATCTACTAAAGATATGGACGATGCTCTGTTTGCTAAAGCGAATGAAGATGGCAGCTTTGAGCTTACCATTGCGATTGCCGATCCAACGTCTTACATCACTCCAGACAGTGATATGGATAAGGTAGCGCGCGAGCGTGGCTTCACCATCTATCTACCTGGTCGCAACATTCCAATGCTTCCACGTGATCTTGCAGACAACCTTTGTTCACTTATTGAAAATGAAGAGCGCCCTGCGCTTTGCTGTACGACTAAAATCTTGGCTGACGGTACTATTTCTGACGAGATTCGCTTCTTTGCAGCAAACATCAAATCTCACGCACGTCTTGCTTACGATAACGTGTCTGACTTCCTGGAGAATGGCTCTTCAGAAAAATGGCAACCAAGCGAAGAGATTGCCAAAGTCGTTACCGACCTAGCATCAGTAGCTAAAGCACGTGGCCAGTGGCGTGAAACGAACGCAGTTCTATTCCCTGATCGTCCAGACTACCGTTTTGAACTGAGCGAAGATAACGACGTAATCGCAATCCATGCTGACATTCGTCGCTCTGCAAACAAGTTGGTTGAAGAGTGCATGATCAGCGCAAATATCTGTGCCGGTCGCGTCCTGTCTGAAAAGCTAGGCTTTGGTGTATTCAACACTCATAGCGGCATTAAAGAAGACAAGCTAGAGGGCGTACTTGAGCTACTTGCTAAACATGGCGCAGAAGGGTTTGACGCTGAAGCTGTATCTTCAATCGAAGGTTTCAGTGCACTCCGCCGTTGGTTGAACGAGCAAGAGACACAGTACCTAGACAACCGTATTCGTAAGCATCAAACCTACAGCGAGATCAGCAACAAACCTGCTCCGCACTTTGCAATGGGCTTAGATCTATACGCGACGTGGACTTCTCCAATCCGTAAGTACGGCGATATGATCAACCATCGTCTTCTTAAAGCCGTGATCCTTAATAAAGAACCAGTGCAAACTCCAGATGATGCAGTGGGTGAAGAAATGGCTCTACACCGTAAGCACCACAAGATTGCTGAACGTAAAGTAAGTGACTGGTTATACGCTCGCACCCTACAGAAAGATGTAGAAGCTAAGACCAAGTTCACCGCTGAGATCTTTGATATCAGCCGCGGCGGCATGCGTGTTCGTTTCCTTGAAAACGGCGCATCAGCGTTTATCCCATCTCCACTGATCATGGATAACAAAGAACGCGTTCAAGCCAGCAACGATGAAGGCACCTTCTCTATCGACAATGAGGTAGTGTACAAACTAGCTGACGTTCTTGAGGTTAACCTAGTAGAGGTTGACGTTGAAAAACGTAACCTTGTTGCTAAGCCTGTAGAGGTATTCGCAGACTTGGTTAAACCAGAAAAAGAAGAAACTGCATAATTTTCAAAAGGCTACCACTAGGTAGCCTTTTTTCTAGCTATACCTCTTTTTTAAAAAGTCATCGCCACTTTTATCAACTCTGCGTGCTAACATAGTTTCATCAAAATAGATCGGAGACGTTTGTGTCTTCAGTTAACTGCGTCAGCCTCTCTTCTAAGCAAAATACCGCTACCTATGACCTACCAGCCAAAACCGCAGGCATCCTATGGGTAACCTCGGGAAGCATGTTGTTTCGTCACAGTAGCGAACTTGGAGAGATACTAGAAAATCAGTTCTGCTTTTTTAAGTCCACTTCGCTGTTTCTAAAAGAGAGCCTAGAGTCAGGTCTTGAGTTTGAGTGTCGACTGTTTTTCTTTGATACAGAGTTACTCACACGATTCCTCAACCAAATTCCTAGCCCCGTAAGCACCCAAGATAGTTACCCCGTAACTAACGCCAATAGCTTCGATATCCACATCTTAGAGATGCTTTATCGTAGTCAGGATAATGATGAGTGCGCGACGCATACTCAGGTTCTCCTAGCTAATGCCCTGCTCTCCCAAGCCTATATGGCTAATCCGATGGTTTCTAACCTTATCAAAGAGTCGCTAGAGATTGGCTTTCTTGACCGCGTTATCAACTTTATCGAGTCCAAGTTGGAAAGCGAGATTTCACTACCTATGCTTTCTCAATACTTAGGTGTGTCTGAATCCACAGTCAAACGAAAACTGGCATCAGAAAAGCATACTTTCAGTGAACTTGTGAGAGATAAACGCGTATCCAGAGGAGCGACGTTACTGCGAGCAGGCAGAACCCCGATCACCCAGATTGCAGACGCATGCGGATACAAAACAGCAGCACATTTTAGTGCAGCCTTTAAATCCGTGTACGGTTGCACACCCAAAACATTCCGTCGCGAAAGACGACAACCATAAAAGAAGCAAACAGGGAAATTATTCATGCAATTTAGTTATGTAAACCCTACACAAATCCACTTCGGTCAAGGCCAAATCAGCGCTGTTAGCTCTGCTATCCCTTCCACCAGCAAGGTGCTAGTGATCTATGGCGGTGGTTCAATTAAGAAAAACGGCATCTATGACCAGGTGAGTAAAGCCCTTGAGGGTCACCAATGGCAAGAGTTCTCTGGCGTTGAACCTAACCCAACAGCAGAGACGCTGGATAAAGCAGTCGCCATCGTTAAAGAGCAAGGTATCGACTATATCCTTGCTGTAGGTGGCGGCTCAGTGATAGACGGCTCTAAATATGTAGCTGCAGCAGCTAAATACGATGGGGACGGCTGGGATATTCTGATTGGCAAACATACAGTTTCTGATGCAATCCCACTAGGCGCTATTCTTACCCTACCTGCGACAGGCTCAGAGTCCAACCAAGGCGCGGTAATCACTAAGAAAGCAACCCAAGACAAACTGGCTTTCTTATCTCCGTTCGTTCAGCCCAAATTTGCTGTACTTGACCCAGATGCAATGAAGACGTTGCCTGAGCGTCAACTTATCAACGGTATTGTCGATGCGTGGGTACACGTTTGTGAGCAGTATATTACTCTTCCTGCTGGCGCTATGGTGCAAGACGGCTATGCTGAGACCCTGCTTAAGAACCTAAAAGCACTGGGTAATAGCTTTGACAACCGTGACTCTAATGAGTGGCGTTCAAACCTAATGTGGAGCGCAAACCAAGCTCTTAATGGCCTAATTGGTACTGGCGTACCTCAAGACTGGGCAACGCACATGATTGGCCATGAGCTAACCGCTCTATGGGGCGTAGATCATGCTCGTTCTCTGGCTATCATCCAGCCGTCTCTACTTCGCAACCAAATCGAGTCCAAGCGCGCTAAGCTTGAGCAAATGGGTAAAAACGTATTTGGTCTTGAGCAAAGTGACGACCTTGCAGAGCGCACTATCAACGAGATCGAGAGCTTCTACCACAGCCTAGAAGTAGCGACCCAACTGACAGAGCACGGTGAAGACAAGCCTGGCGCTATTGCTTCTGTGTTAGAGCAGCTTAAGTCTCATGGCCTAGTAGCTCTTGGCGAAGGCCAAGCGATCACACTAGAAGAATCTGAAAAGATCCTAGAATCGGCGATTAAGTAATTGCACTGACTTCACAAAGGCCCTCTTCTGAGGGTCTTTTTTGTATCTTGGCTTTTTCAGTTTGCATGGAATGTAAAATTGATAAAAACAAGACCAAAATAAAATAATACAAATAGCCATTTTTATTTAATGCTGAATAATTGAACTTTTATTCAATAGTGGTTTTGTAGCTTTAAAATCAAAACAATCCACGTTCTAAAGGCGTTCCGCTGAAGACACTTCTTGTTGATCATTCATCCTAGCCTTTATAAACCTCATATATTCAATGATTTAGATTAAAGACTGTAACGAGTCACCTATTTTCGTTTGCTGTTCTTTTTTAAGCACTCCGTTCCTTAAACTACGAATTCATCTATGAATCAACACTCACATTACTGTATGAATTAAACCTATCATTACCACGCCAATCCAAAGTTAGATTCCATTTTTGTGTTATTGCGGTACTCATTTAAAGGCATAGACTCTGCCCCACTAAAACGTTTGCGTATCACTGTTTCTGTAAGGGGGAATTTATGAATATGCTTAAAGTAGCGGTTATCGGACTATTCACTATTGGCTTGGCGGCATGTGGTGGTGAATCTGGTTCAAGTACAAGCACACCCGCATTTGCCAACACTTCAAAGATTCAAATAGATGTAGTTCAAGGCTACAACGACTTTGTTCCTGTAGAAAACATAACTCTTCATGTTGGCACTACCAAAAGTCTATGCGCCCACGAATTCAACAAAGATGGTTCCGATGGTTGTGCAGTAGGACAGAATGTAATTTGGAAATCTAGTGATACTAACATAGCCACAATTGACGAAAACGGACATGTAAAAGCAATCAGTACTGGTCAAGCTGAAATCACCCTAAAAGCTCGTGGATTTACTAAGTCCCTTAAAGTAACAGTTGATGATGCAACCGTTGTTTCTATGGAAGTTACCAACCACTATTTCGAACGATTGCCAAAAGGGGCGACAAAATCGTACCGTGCTTTCGCTACTTATACCGATGGAAAAATTCAAGACGTCACAGATAACGCCATTTGGGAATCGACTGATGAGAGCGTTGCCACTGTGTCTAAAGACGGTATCGTAAAAGCGATTTCAGAAGGCGAAACTATCATTTATGCCGAATTCCAAGGCATTTCAAATGATGAAGGTCTGGAGCCTAGAAACCTAGAAGTGTCTGGTGCTGATATTGTAAAACTCGAAATTCCAAAGGGCGGAGAGCATATAAAACTATCTGCTGGCGGCGAGTTTGATTATCCAAGTATTGTTGCTATCTATAGCGATGGTACAAAAATGGAATATGGTGAATCTGTTAACCTGAAGTGGCAATCAGACGACCCTACAGTGGTTAACACTGATACTTTCTTCATTTTGAAAGCAGTGAAGAAAGGTCAAGCTACAGTCACTGCCTCAATGGGCAACATGGCTGTAACCTTCGACACAGAGGTAACAGACGCCAAACTCACGAGCATTGAGGTAAATGGAGACGATGATACGAATTTAGCTATAGGCTCAAACGTTCATTTCCAAGCCACCGGACATTACGAAGATGGTAGTACAGGCGATATAACCCAATTTGTAGATTGGTCTACACAAGGTGAACAACACTCTATCTATTATGATAACCAGAGTAGCAGAGGCACTGTCTTCGGCGCGTTACCCGGATACGCTTTAATCACCGCTTCTTTAAATGGTATTACTAGCGACTTTAAAATAGTGCGCGTAATTGATAAAAGGTTATCGTCAGTAGAAATCACAAAACCTACCGATGCATTTGAACTGAAATATAATTCAAATACAGATGGCAAATTACAAAACGTTCCACTCGGAATCATCTCCCGCTACGACGATGGCTCACAAGATTCAAAGGATAGATACCTAAACGTAGTAATAGGAAATCCAAATATTCTGAGCGCATATATGTATGATAATGGTAACGTAAGTTACGCCACCAAGGGCCTCGGCACAACGAACATCATGTTCTGTACATTAGATAAAGTCTGCACTTTACCGATGACCGTAAACATTACGAACTAATTGCTCAGTAGCACGGAAGGCAACCAATAAGTTGCCTTTTTCCTATTTAGGAAAGCCTCGAATCAATTACCCTCATACCACTTGCAAACATGGATTTCTATAAATACCTAAAACTGACATAGACTTTATTACGGTTTTATTGGGTCTGTCTGTTTGAGAGGGTTTCATGATTCTATTTAGATACGCTTCTATCACGCTAATTTCATTGAGTCTCGTAGCTTGCGGTGGTGACTCTGATGTCAAAGCTCCAGAATTAACAGAACAAGAGATAAAAGATATTAAAGCGTTAGAAGCGAAAGAAACCGGTGATTCGTCATTAAACAAACCTCAACTAAAAATGGATGAGTATGCTCTCTACTCAAACAACTACATGGGGGATGAGTTTGGTTCTGTCGACTTGGAGTTTGACCAAAGTTTTGATAATGAGGTAATGCGCTCGACATCCAGTGGCTCACCAATCATCTATCAATTCGAATACAGTTGGAATCTTTTCACTACCACGGATAGCGACCCACGCACCACTCGAATAACCATTACATCTCTTGATGATGCAGCATCACAGTTAACCAAAGCTCTTGCAAAAAAAGATGCAACAGATCCAGATAGCGTTATCAGAAAGTACGTCCTATCCAACCTTGCTCTCGCTATTGTATTTAATGGCAACGAAAGAGTGGCCTCCTACGATGAATTAATGACAAAAGACCAGATCAACAATCCTCAGAATCAAGATGGCCCCTATTGCACATATCAAGATAACAATCCACAAACTACTGGTCGTTCAGATTACAGTATGAGTTGTAATCTACCTGACAGTATTATTGATAGAGAAGTGACAATACGCTGGAATCAACTCGGTAAGAAGGTCTTTCGCACCACCGACAACCAGCGCTACGAGGTAATAGAGTTTGAACAAGTCGTCAGTATGGATCTCGAAGATTTAACCGCGTCTACCATTTTATACCGCCCTGGACTAGGCATTATTTCTATTGTTCCTAGTGGCATTGGTGGAGATAATTTTGCTATTAGTGACAGCGAATGGACTTGGGCAGCTGAAGACGCGAACATACCGCTCTAGTTCGCCACTCTTCACAACACAAATAAACAAAGGGCAGCCACTGGCTGCCCTCTTTATGTCTAATCAACTCAATCAAAAGAAATCGATAGATTTACGACCTGATTTTGCATCGCGAGGCTGTTCTTTCTGCTTCACCTCTTTTTTAGGCTTGCTTTCCTTTTTAGGTTGAGGAGCTGTCTCTTCAATCTCAGGAAGTTCGAATTCAGCAGGCTCTGCGTCTGGATTTAGAATAACCAAGTAGAACTCTTCGTTAAACTGAACTAGGTCACCATCCACTAGCTTGCGACGTTTGCGCATCTCTAGCTCGCCATTTACCGCAACATAGCCCTGGCTGATAGCTTGCTTAGCTTCACCGCCACCGCCAACCGCGTTCGCGATTTTAAGAACCTTGTACAGCTCGATAGGCTCGTTGGTTACCTCAACGCCAATCGCTTCAATCTCAATTTCTTCTTCCGAGTCAAACTCGTGTTCATCGTACGACAATGTTCTTCGCCTTAAACCGTTCAATTGCCGCTAAGTGTAACCTCTATTGAAACTCAGGCATAGCCGCGAGTTTCCCATGCCAAGCTGCAATGTTTGGATACTCGGTTTCTACTTCGACTTTAAGTGCCATTTTCATTACGTTGATGAACAAGAAACCGGTGATATCGACAATAGTTAATCTTGAACCAACAACAAATGCACTTTCACCTAAACGGTTTTCCAGTTTGGTTAAAAAAGCTATCGCACGAGACTTAGCTTCCTCACCCCACTCACTCACGCAGTTTTCTCTATCTGCATAAAAACCTGATATATTGCGAAACCCTTGAAATGCCATCAACAGACCTTGCAACTCAACTACACGATGCCACATCTCTACTTGAGCCTGCTCAAGAGCACCCTCACCAAACAAAGCCTTATCATTCTGAACTGTCGCATCAAGATAGCGACAAACAGCAACCGATTCACTAATGCAGGTGCCATCGTCGAGCTCTAACATTGGCACTGTCCCGCTGGGATTCCTCTTCTGAAAATCTTCAGCTAGATTATCACCGCCTTTAAGGTCGAGTTGAACGCGCTCTACATCGCTACCGATCAACTTTAAGAAAATACCCACACGACGGCTACTTGGGGTTGGTGCCGCTTCGTATAGTTTCATGACTCACTCCTTGATGATTAACTAACAGTTCAACTGTATCAGTAAGTTAGGTTAATACCACTCTCAAAATCACAAGTTAAGAGCTAGCGCACTTATATCACTTTGATTACAAATGCGACCATTGAGTGATAACAATAAAAAATATTTTGTTACATCTTGCATTATTTTACCGAACGCTTAGACTACGCAACTGCAAATGATAATTACACGCATTTACAAATTAACCAACTCAAGGAAGAAATAATGCAGCGTCTACCCCTTGTTATTGCGATGTCACTCGCATCAGCATCCGCACTTGCACAAACAAAAGTTACCCAAGATCAAGTCGTAGAACACTACGCTGATATCGCACATGCGGTTTACCAAGACTCGCGCATCACAGCGGAAGAACTCCAGAAAAAAATCGATGCACTCGTTGCTGCTCCATCTGACCAAACGCTAAACGATGCCAAACAGGCTTGGCTGCATGCTCGCGTTTTCTACCAACAATCTGAAGTATTTCGATTTGGTAACCCTGTAGTTGATGATTGGGAAGGACAACTCAATGCATGGCCTCTAGACGAAGGTCTGATTGACTATGTAGCCGCTGATTATCAACATGAGCTTGGTAACGAAGGGGCCGTGGCAAACATCGTTGCGAACACCGAAATTCAAGTAGGTAACCAAAAAGTAGATACAAGTAAGATCACCCCAGAGCTGATTGCTGATCTGAACGAAATTGGTGGTTCAGAGGCGAATGTGGGAACGGGCTACCATGCCATTGAATTCCTACTTTGGGGCCAAGATTTAAACGGCACAAATGCCGGTGCCGGTCAGCGTCCTTATACTGATTTCGTTGTTGGTGATGCTTGCACAAATGATAACTGTGACCGTCGTATCGAGTACATCCAAGCTGCCGCTCAGTTACTGGTAAACGACCTCGAGTGGATGGAAAAACAATGGTCTTCCGACACATCTAATAACTACCGCCAAACCTTCTTAGCGGATTCAAGCACAAATGGCATGCGTAAAATGCTGTTTGGTATGGGCTCTCTTTCTCTAGGTGAACTGGCTGGCGAGCGTATGAAGGTTGCTCTTGAGGCGGGCTCAACAGAAGATGAGCACGATTGTTTCTCTGATAACACCCACAACTCACACTATTATAACGAGCAAGGTATCTACAACGTATATACCGGCCTATACAAGCGTGAGGATGGCACCCTACTTCAAGGCCCAAGCCTGCACGATTTGGTTGCACAATCCGACAAAGATTCTGCCTTCGAAATCCAAAAGCAATTTGATGTTACTCGCTACGAAGTACGCCAACTTGTTTACTCAGCCGAAAAACAAGGCGTTTACTTTGACCAGTTGATTGCAACCGGCAACACAGAAGGCAACGAGCTAGTAAACAGCTCTATCGATGCGTTGGTAGCTCAGACTGGTGCTATTGAACGTACCGCGAGTATCGTAGGTATCGATTCACTAAACCCTGATACAGCCGACCACGAATTCTAATTTGTCTCTATCTATTAAGGGCTCCCAGCGAGCCCTTTTGTCGTTTGAATGGAACTCAGCATGAAACTAGCTCGCCACACCTTACTTTGCGCAACCCTAGGCGCAACCTTCTTTGCGCATGCCTACGATACTCGCTCCGGCGGTGCCACCACGGTAAAACAGCAAGGGGCCAATGCCTACTCTCTTCCCGCAGCTAACCTGCCTATGACCAGTCGCTTAGACTTTAGTGTCGGTAATAGTTTCTTCAGAAACCCTTGGGTAGAAGCCCCTGCTAGTACAGATGCAAGAGATGGTTTGGGTCCGCTATTCAACACTAACGGCTGTCAAAACTGCCACATCAAGGATGGTCGTGGCCACCCGCCTGAGCTAAATGACCGCAACGCTGTTTCAATGCTAGTAAGACTCTCTGTTCCAGCCAAAACAGAAGACGAAAAAGCTCGACTGATCACAGATGGCAATATTCCTGACCCAACGTATGGCGGGCAACTACAAGACTTCTCAACCACAGGTGCCAAACCTGAAGGTCAAATTAAGATCACCTATACCACCCATGTAGAAACATTCTCTGATGGGCATACCGTAGAGTTAAGAAAACCTAAGCTTGAAATAGTCGACCTCGCTTACGGCCCAATGGCTAAAGACATACAAATGTCAGCCCGCGTAGCACCACCAATGATCGGATTAGGCTTGTTAGAGGCTATTCCTGAAGAAACAATCCTCACTTGGGCCAAGCAACAAGCCTCTATCGATGATGGAATCTCAGGTCGTGCTAATCAGGTTTGGAGTGTAGAAACCCAGCAAACAACAGTTGGGCGCTTTGGCTGGAAAGCGGGTCAACCGACACTTAACCAACAAAATGCTGCAGCCTTTAATGGGGATGTTGGTTTGACAACCTCACTGTTTACCGCAGAAAACTGCAGTCAAAACCAAAGCATCTGTAACGAACTTCCTAATGGTGGTAAGCCAGAGGTTAGCGATAAGATCCTTGGGTTCGTGGAGTTCTACACACAGCACCTAGCTGTCCCCCAAAGGCGTAATGTTGACGATCCTCAAGTCGTCAAAGGTCAACAACTCTTTGCAAATTCTGGTTGTGAATCATGCCATAAAGTAGACGTCACCACGGCTAAAGTTGACGATAAACCTGCACTTTCCGAACAGATAATTCACCCTTACACGGATTTACTCTTGCATGATATGGGAGAAGGTCTTGCTGACAATCGCGGTGAATTTATTGCCAACGGACAAGAGTGGCGCACTCCTCCTCTATGGGGCATAGGTTACACCGAGGAAGTAAATGGACATACCTACTTCCTACATGATGGCCGTGCTCGAAACCTAATGGAAGCTGTGCTGTGGCATGGCGGCGAAGCAGAAAACAGCAAACAAACCGTTCTTAAATTCAACAAACAAGAGCGTGATGCACTGATTGCTTTCCTGCAGTCGCTATAGGGATACAAAACATGAATAAAAGCCTCATTGCTA
The DNA here is from genome assembly GCF_024347675.1 of Vibrio ishigakensis. Taxonomy (NCBI): domain Bacteria; kingdom Pseudomonadati; phylum Pseudomonadota; class Gammaproteobacteria; order Vibrionales; family Vibrionaceae; genus Vibrio; species Vibrio ishigakensis. Next base: position 1,553,557 of record NZ_AP024882.1, read on the forward strand.
TGTTTACCATAGCGGCCTTAAGTGGGTGCTCTAGCCCACAAACAGAACAAGCTGACAAAACAGCACCAGTAACTGCCGAGAAAACACAGCACCCAAGTCAGGGTGTATATGAGCTCTACTTTACCAATGCAACCAAGTTCGAAAACAGTGCTCAACTGCTAAGCCAACAGATTACAAACAAGTGCCTTTCAGACCCTCAAGAAGCCAAAGCTCAATGGTCTGAGACGATGCAAACCTGGATGTACCTGCAAGGCGGAAACATCAACGTCCCGCAGGCAGATGCCTTGACTTGGAAAGTACAATTTTGGCCAGATAAGAAAGACACTACGGGTCGACAGTTAAAGTCTGTACTCAGCACTAATCCAGATATCGGCCTTCCGGATTTAAAGAACCAAAGCGCCACCCTACAGGGTTTAACTGCGCTCGAATGGCTTCTATATGAGCCACAGTTGGACCAAGACCGTTGCTCCCTAGCAACCACAGTTTCCGCCAGTTTAGTCGACACATCAGTTAGCTATAAACAGAGTTTGCTTACCAACCCGTGGAAAGGGCTAAGCCAAGCACAGTGGGAAAAACAATACCTGAGTCTGGTTAGCGATAAACTCGATAGAATGAGTAAGAAATTGTCACTGCCACTAGCAAATTTAGGTAACCCAAGGCCTTATTTTGCAGAATCTTGGCGCTCACAGGTCTCTTATCAAAACCTTTACTCTAATCTAGTCGCGTTAGATGAGTTACTGCACGCTGAAAACGGTTTAATGACTCTACTTGAGGCCAAAGATCCTAGGTTATCGACTTTAATCGCATCGACCTTGTCAGACACAATTGCCACATGGCCAAAAGAGGACTCCCTGTTTGAAAGCATACAAACCAAACAAGGGTATAAATTGGCTCTGTCCCAGCTAAACAAGATTGATCAGTTAAAGTACCTCATCAATGAACAGGCGGCACAAGAGCTCGGTATAGTAGTAGGGTTTAATTCCACAGATGGCGACTAACCTACACAGTAGACGTGAGTTCCTGCAACTAAGTGCTTTAACCGGTATCGCCCTTGTTACCGGTTGTGCTTCATCAGGACCAAAACCTACCACCAGCTCGAAACTTGTAGGCTGCGCCACTGACGGTAAAGGTAACTATATGCTTGCTGCTACCAATATCAGTGGCGAGCTTCTTTACACCCATCCGCTAGCCTCACGAGGACATTCAGTAGCACATAGCCAGAAAACAAATCACATTGGCGTCTTTGCGCGCAGACCCGGTTACTATCTCGATATCCTAGACGCAGATTCAGGTGCACAACTACAAAGTTTGGAACCACCGAAAGACCGCTTTTTCTATGGTCATGGTGTATATGACAACGACAGTTCACTTCTGTATACAACCGAGGGAGTGACTGACACTTGCGAGGGCGTAATTGGTATCTATGATGCTTCAAACAAGTATCGACGTATTGGTGAGTGGACAGGCTTTGGTATTGGCCCTCATCAAATAGCTCAGTTATCTACAGGGGTTCTAGTAATCGCGGTTGGCGGAATCCAGACTCATGGACGAGACAAAATAAATCTCAGCTCGATGAAACCACAAATAGCCTACCTAGATCCTCAATCAGGGAAGGTTTTACAGACCGTGTCACTCTCAGATCACCAATTATCTATTCGCCATTTAGCTGTAGATGATAAAGACGAGGTGTTCTTTGCTCAGCAATTACAAAGAGAAGCAATTGAAACACACCCTCAACTAATAATGAGGCATAAGTTGGGTAATCAAGAAGCTAAACAGCTTCTAATTTCAAATAGATTGCACAACAAAATTGACTATATCGGTAGCATTGGGGTGACTAAAAAAACGGTGGTTGCCAGTGCGCCTCGTGCCAATCTATTGCTTGTTTTTGATAAGGCTAGTGGTCAACAGATAACAAGCCTAAATCAGCGTGAAGCCTGTGGTATTGCGACGACTAATAGCGGTTTTTACACTAATAATTATTTGGGTCAGATCATCTCTACTAATCGCGATAAAGTGTCTATTTACAACGGTCCGGCGCTCGTTTGGGATAACCACTGGTCTCATATATAACAATTAGAAACACGCTCTCACACACCGCTAACCCGTACATGACATGCCTTGTTCCTAGGCCTTTAGACTCTCCCGCATTATATGCAACTAAACTTAAAAACGAGCAGTGCAAAGGGACAACAAGATGAAACTGTTAAAATATTCAGTAATAAGCCTAGGGTTAGCCATAGCACTTACAGGTTGTGGTAGCGATAGTGACGGTGGCAATAGTACTACCGGTAAATTCAGCCTCGGGGTATCGGATGCTCCTATTGATGATGTTTCTTCGGTAACTGCGGTGTATAACCGCGCAGTATTACTCCCACAAGATGGTAGCGACCCTATTGAGCTTGACTTTACAACTGGTGATATAGACGAAAACGGCAATGTCAGTGTCGAGTTATTGGATTATCAAGGAGCAAGTATCGCTCCGCTTGTAACTGATGTAGAGGTACCTGCAGGTGACTATAAGCTTTGCTTGTTTGTACTGGACGGTGTTGAACAAGACGAGCGTTACTCACACGTAATAGAAGGCGAATTAGAAACCGGCCCACACTACCCTCTACAAGTTCAAGGTGACGGTGCTTGCCCACAAGGTGTAGGTAAAGAAGACGGTGCAGGCGTCCTTTACTTCAATAAAACCTTCAGTGTGAACAATGGTAATAATGACTTTGTGGCTGAGTTTGATTTACGTCGAGGATTGAAAGCACCCGTAGGCAACAAAGATTACTACACAATACAACGCACCTCTGTTCAGCTAATTAACGAAGTAGAATCTGGACACATCTCAGGTACAGTCGATGTTAACCTAGTATCAACCTGTGCAGGCGGAAACCCTGACGATGCGGTTAGTGCAGTGTATGTCTACTCTGGGACTGTTGCCCTAGAAAATATGAAAGGCTTCAACGATGAATTTGTAGACAATCAAGTAGCGCCTACCACATCAGCCAATGTAATCTTCGATCAAGATACTAACACCTACTCCTATGAGGTTGGGTTCCTTGGAGCAGGGATCTATTCCCTAGGTTACAGTTGTAATGCAGATGACGACGTTGAAAACAGCTTGGAAGATTTTCTGATATATCAGGCCCAACAAAATATTTCTGTCGTCAAAAACGAAACAACCGAAGCGAATTTTACAGAATAACTCTACATAGCTTGCCATAGGAGAGTGATCCTCGGCTCACTCTCCACCTAGTGGCCGTGTTACTACATGTCAACTTAACCTGCTTAACCTTCAAGCTAACTCTCAAAAACAGATACATATGAATCTAATGGAACCTCTACCCATAGATCGATTCGCTTCAGTCTGAGATAAACACTACAGTTTTATAGAAAAGAAATTCTAAACAAGGAGTGTTTATGCGATTTCTCCCCTCTCGCTCGCCAGCGAGCTACAAAAAACAATCAGGATTGATTGTTGTTTTTGCCACCCTAGCTATGTTTGTATTTTTGGCGATCGCTGGATTAGTTCTAGATACCGGTTATGCGTACTACAAAAAGAGACAGCTCCAAACTGCAGCGGATGCGGCCGCCCTTAATGGTGCTTACACGCTAATGGCTGGTGGCGAAAACAACGATATAAGAAAGAAAGCCAGAGCCTCGACTAAGTCACATGGATTTAGAAATGGGGATGATGATGTAGATGTCGACATGAACTGGCCTCCTACATACGGCCACTACATAGACAACACTTCGGCGGTTCAAGTTGAAGTTGAATACACCCACGATACCTTTTTCTTGGGAATTGTTGGCATGGACACTCTCACATACTCTGCCAACGCAACCGCGTTAGTTGGCGGTGAAGCAAACGAGAACTGCGTTTATGTATTGGGTGAAGATAATGTAGAAAAGATGTTCTATTTGAGCAGTAGCCCATCAAGCCTAATTGCCACATGTGGCATCGTTGCCAATCTAAAAGGCTCAAGTGGACTTTACATGGACAGTGATACGCATCTTGAGGCAACCACCATAGAAACTATGTCCAACAAACACAATCAGATAGAGGGCAAAGTAAAGTGTACTGGTACAGATAACTGCCTTGCTCAAATGTCTGCACCGGCTTCAGATCCCCTAGAAGGATTAGAACTACCCATGTCCACAGGTTCATGTTCCAGCACCAAGAAAATCACGGGTGGTTCAAAGAACAACCCTAAAAAGGTAACTGCCGGAGACTACTGCAAAGGACTGGAGCTAGATAGCGGGTACTTCGAAATGGACCCTGGCACCTACGTTATGGAAAATGGAGACTTCATTGTTTCCAACGGCGCCAACGTTTCTGGTGACGGTGTAACCGTTGTTTCCCATTGTAGCAGTGATTGCCAAAACCCTATTGGCGTTCAGTCAGGTTCAACCCTTGATCTAAGTGCGCCTAAATGTAGCTCTGGAGGGTGTGTCGGGACTGAAGGTATCTTGTTTTGGTCCGCGGGCGACAAAGAGACTAAACTCAACGACGATGAAAAACCGATAGTCACCTTCGAGAGTGGCAGTAATGTAACTCTTGATGGGGTGATATATGCTCCAAAACACAATATGGAATTTTCCAGTGGTTCGGTTGGTGGTTTGGATAGCAACGTTATCTTGATTAGTAAATACCTGACCCTTTCCAGTGGTTCTCAGGTGACATTAAACCGCCCAGCCGATGATATGAATCCCCTAAAGGGTAACTCTGGTGTAGCTTTGGTGGAGTAGATTATGAGTAGAAAAACTAACCAAACAGGCTTTGCCGCTGTAGAAACGGTTATCGTAACCCCTATCCTCATCCTACTGTTCGTAATTATCGTCGATTTTGGTAGGGTTATGTACTATTCCATCTCAACTGCTTCTGCGGCAAGAAATGCTGCTGCGATGGGCTCACGTGGCGCTACCTATGCTACAGATACAACCCTTCTAACCAACCTTGCACAAGAAGATGACTTTATTACAGATGCCGACAGTCCTATCTCGGTAACTGCAAATTCAGTCTGTGTTTGTGCCTCACCAGACAACTCAAACTATGATTGTGCTTTAAAAAGCTCATGCAGTGATGGGTTTGAAATGTATGTCGATGTGACTGTCACTAGGCAGTTCAGCACTATTATTGATTACCCAACAATCCCGTCTCCGCTCACTTTATCTGAAACGGCCACGTTAAGGGTTGAATAAAGGTCAATCGCTACGTGGGAGCGCAAGGGAGTGAATACAATTTTCTTTCAATTTGTATTCACCTCTTGAAAAAATATTCATGAGTCCTCCCAACTTCATGTATATTTTTAGTTACTTAGCACTCCATATTTTATAAATACGCCGTTCACTTAAATTTGTTAAATAGATCGACTTAAAATTAACAATTTTCTACATTGCTCCTCTACACTGACTATATGAATGTTAGAGATTTTTCTCATATTCAAACGTTTAAATTGATGACTAGCTGAAGAGGGATTTATGGGAGTTATCAAGACAGCACAACCTCTTGCAAGGAAGCAAGGGGGTCTTGTAGTCGTTCTGTTTACATTAAGTTTGCTTGTACTGATGGGCTTTGCTGCTTTAGCCATCGATATAAACCACATGATACTTAATAAGTCTCGTGTCCAGAATAGCGTCGATTCCGCAGCACTTTCAGCGTCTATAGCGCTAGAAAAAGGCGTTACAGTTGAAAAAGCTGCTGAAGCGGCCGTAGATACAATAAAGGCAATGGCTAAATCTGCCGGCAATGATGAGTTAGACCTTGACGTGATTGGACTGTCATCCAACTCAGTAGCCACCAAAGAATACAAATATCAATCAAATGATGGCACTTTGGTTACGGTTCAATTTAGCAACAACCCTATCACTTTCCCCGCTGTTAACGCTCTTAGCACCGCAGAAGATATCTATACGCGAGTATCTGTAGACGGGCACGGCTTGCAAAGCTTTTTAATCCAGGTTTTTGGCATCAATAAGTCTGTGAAAGCGAGTGCTGTTTCTGGGCGTAGTTCTGGCGTACAAAACAGCTCGAACCTTGCTCCTATTGGAGTATGCGAGCAAGGATCAACAAACTACGGATATGACATAGGGACTGAGTATCAATTAGCAGGTAAGACTTCAGGAAATAGTGGCGGAAATAGTAGCTGTAAAAACAAAAACAAGTGTGATGAAGAACCTAACTCAGGAGACATAGGTTCAGGCAATTACAACTATCTTAGATTGGATGGATATGGTAACGGAGCTGACGGACTTGGTGATGCACTTGGTGGCAAGGCTCCAGGAGAGTTTGCGGACGGTGAAACTGGCGTTTACTTCATCGACGGAACAGTAGATACAAAACCTGGTGTTAACAACGGTCCAGTTACTGGTTTCAATTCTCGCTGGAATCAAGAGGATGGATTCCCAGCACCTGACACAGATACTACTGCGACTAACTATTCCGAATATAACGGCAATGGGCGTCGTACTTTTGTAGTTCCCGTGGTTGACTGCTCAGGTAACACTAATGGTGCCAAGCCGGTGACTATTATGGGCTTTGCGTGCTTTTTCTTAACCCAAGAATACGACAAAAAGGACAAGATCATATACGGAGAGTTTTATAGTCAAGGATGTACTGTACCTAACGGCGGTGGCGGTCTGAACCCTACCGCTACTGGCCCTTACAAGATCCAACTATATCGTGATCTTGCTACAGGGGCTTCCTAACATGGACGGTTTTAAATCAAAGCAAAAAGGGATAGCCGCTGTTGAGATGCTATTCGTTCTTCCAGTTCTTCTTATTTTATTGGTTGGCATAGTAGAAATAAGTAGGATATTCATCCAATACACCACCCTGAATAAAGCGGTGCAAGCTGGCGCTCGATACGCGCTAGTCGATATTTATGGTTCTCAGCCTACGGGTTCATTAGCACCCGACTCGCAGATAAAGAACGTCGTAGTCTACGGCATCCGTACTACCGGAACTGAAGCGCAAAAGATCTTAAAGGGGTTTTCGTCATCTGATGTTTTAATTGACTCTTCCGATGCTGAGCACGTTATTGTTTCCGCGGTCTATTCATACACGCCTATCTTCTCCAAGATACCATTTACTAATACTTCTCTATCTATGGACTTAACAGCATCCGCGACGATGCGCAGGACAGGCTCATGAGTTCGAAAAAAACTAACAAACAACGTGGTCTAGCGGTAATAGAATTCACCATAGTAAGTTCGGTACTTTTATTATTACTATTTGGAATTATCGAGATTGGCCGTTTTTTATTTTCACTTCAAATGCTGAACGACATAACTCGAAAAGCAGCTCGATTAGCCACAGTTTGTTTTATAGTCGACGATTCAACGCTAAACACTAAAGACTTCGGTTCAACCTTCAACTCTCCTATCGACCTAAGCACTCTTACGTTGGATATTGATTATCTGAACGAGTCTGGCTCAGCCGTATCGAATCCTACTACAGAGTCTGGCTTCGGCAGTGTTAGGTATGTGAGAGCTCGAATTGCAGGCTTCAGCTATTCCTTTTCGACACTTGCGGGCTTATTTGGCACATTAACTAACATTGATGCTTTTGAGACCACACTCCCTTCTGAGAGTTTGGGAGTCTACAGGCCTTATCGGGCTGACAACGGGGAGTACCTAAATACTCCTAGCAATGTCGACTGTCAGGCATAGGACTTTAATGAGCAATCTTGTGTTACTCTTCGACTCAGCGAGCTAATACGTAACATCCACATCATCAAAAGTTAAATTAACACGACAAGTTCTGTACAAAAAACAATCGCCCGTGACCTTAGGCTATACTTTCTACTACGGGGGTTCCCCCTGATAGTTTGATAGCTGTTAAGAGAGGGAATTATGAGAGTTATCAATAGAAAATACCGCGGAGAAAGGAAGCAACGTGGGCTAGTCGTAATTCTATTTACTTTAAGTTTATTGGTTCTAATCGGGTTCGCTGCACTTGCCATTGATATCAACCACATGATTTTGAACAAATCACGCGTTCAAAACGGTGTAGATTCAGCGGCATTGTCTGCTTCTCTTGCGCTTGAGAATGGCGCTTCTGTATCACAAGCAGCCACAGCAGCTATTGATACCATTAAAGCGATGGCATCAGCCGCCGGTAACGATGAACTGGACTTAAATGTAGTTGGCGTCCAAGCAAATTCAGCAGCGACAAAAGAGTTCACTTTCCAATCAAGCGATGGCACATCCGTTATTGTGCAGTTCAGTAACAATCCTATTACCTTTCCTGCTGCTAGTGCACTTAGCACCTCTTTGGACATCTATACCCGTGTTGCAGTAGAGGGACACGGTTTGCAAAGTTTTCTTATTCAAGTATTCGGTTTAAGTAAATCAGTTAAAGCCAGTGCTGTAGCAGGCCGCAGTTCAGGCATTCAAAACAGTTCAAACATCGCTCCCGTCGGAATTTGTGAACAGGGGTCAACAACCTTCGGTTATGACGTCGGCACAGAATATCAGTTAGCCGGTAAAACAGAGGGTAACAGTGGTGGTACAGGTGAATGTAAGAACAAAAACAAATGCGAGCCAGAAGCACCAAACTCAGGTGATATTGGTTCAGGTAACTACAACTATTTAAGATTAGATGGCTACGGTAATGGTGCTGATGGTCTTGGTGACGCGATAGGTGGTAAAGCACCTGGCGAATTTTCCGATGGAGAAACAGGCGTTTATTTCATCGACGGTACAGTAGACACAAAACCGGGAGTGAACAACGGTCCTGTCACCGGTTTTAACTCAAGATGGAATGTGGAAGACGGGTTCCCCGATCCTGATACAGACACAACCTCTAAAACTTATGCGGAATATATCAATGCTGGAAACGGCAATGGTCGCAGAACCTTCGTTGTACCGGTGGTGGACTGCTCGGAGGGTACAAACGGTGCAAAACCTATCACTATCAAAGGCTTTGCTTGTTTTTTCTTAACTCAGCAATATGACAAACAAGAAAAAGTAATCTGGGGTGAGTTCTACACCAGCGGATGTACTGTACCTAGTGGTGGTGGCGGTCTAAACCCTACCGCAACGGGCCCCTACAAAATCCAACTCTACAGAGACTTAGCAACAGGAGCTTCGTAACATGGACAGTTCGAACTCAAAAGAAAGAGGCGTAGCAGCAGTTGAAATGCTGCTGGTACTACCGGTGCTATTAATTCTATTAGTCGGCATCGTTGAAATCAGTAGAATATTTATCCAATACACAACGTTAAACAAGGCAGTGCAAGCAGGCGCTAGGTACGCTTTGGTTGACATTTATGGCTCACAACCAGATGGCGCCCTTGCACCAGATTCTCAAATCAAAAACGTAGTGGTTTACGGTATGAGGTCTTCCGGCACTGAATCACAAAAGGTTCTTTCCGGAATATCCACTAGTGACGTTTCTGTTGATTCTTCTGACGCAGAGCATGTTACCGTTTCTGCAGTTTATTCTTATGTACCTATCTTTTCTAAGATTCCTTTTACTAACACCTCACTTTCCATGGACTTGACTGCGTCCGCGTCGATGCGTAGGACGGGCACATGACATTCATTAAAAAACGAAAAGAAGGTGGTCTAGCGATAATCGAGTTCACGATCGTGAGTACGGTGCTACTGTTGCTCCTATTCGGGATAATAGAAATAGGGAGATTCCTTTTCTCTCTACAAATGCTCAATGAGATAACGCGCAAAGCGGCAAGGCTGGCTACTGTCTGTTTCATCGTTGATGACAGTACACTCAACACCACAGATTTCGGTTCTACTTACAACTCGCCCATTGATCTGACTACCCTAACCTTGGACATTGATTACCTTGATGAAGCTGGCGGTTCGGTTTCTAGCCCAACTACCGAGTCTGGATTCGGAACTATTCGGTATGTAAGAGCTAGGATCTCGGGTTTCAGTTATTCATTTTCAGTGCTAGCAGGTTTATTCGGGACGCTCACTAATATTGACGCCTTTGAAACAACCCTACCTTCGGAAAGCTTGGGAGTGTACCGGCCCTATGTGAATGATTCAGGTACGCTATTAGATCCCCCTCCAAACGCAGTGTGCCAAACTTCGTCCACTCCATAACCAACAAAGAGCAACATGTGTTGCTCTTTTTTCATCTTAAGCGCTCGAATCGGTTAGGTTCCGTTAACTCTAATGATAACGATTTAGGTCTAATTCACACACAGTCCTGTCATTGCGAACCATATACATCTGACAGCCTTTGCGCTTAGTACCCTCGTAAAGGCTAATAGACATAAACCAGTTGCTCGAGTCGTCCCCTACTACAACTGAATTGCCCTCTAGCTGGGCGTAAGTGATCATAAGTTCTATACCGAAGAGATGCTTGGTGATTTGCATGGCAGTTTCAGATACCTGCCAATCGATTTGGTGCTCGTCCGACACTTGTTCTTCCTTAACAAGATCATGAAGGAACACCATTTTTTCAAATAGGCTTCCCATAGCGATGAACCATCCTTGTTCAGTGCATAGGGTAAGTATATGCGCTAGTGCGCATAATTATCCATAAACCACGTGAATATTTGATGCAAATGGCAAACTGACACTTAGTTCACGTTAATTACACGCGCTTACACTATGACCTTTATCAATTCTTTAACCCCAAAGCTGAGATACTATCTCGGGTAAAACTACAAATACCATTCTCTTTTGGAAGCACACAAATGCCTGAATTAACCACACACCAACTGCTCTCGGCGGTAAGCAAAGTGGAAAAGGTAAACCACATTAAGCTCGACAAGCTGACACAGATAATCTCTGATAACCCTCAGCAAGCGCTGGATACATTCACCGCACTTGTCGGTCTGGAGTCGATGGACGATAGATTCAAATACATCGTCAACTCTCAACCTCACTTACAAAGTGAGATGCCTCACCTACTTGAGACATCTGTACTCCTCGGCTAATTAAAAAAGTCCGCTAAGCGGACTTTTTCGTTTCTGGTTGTTTTCAGATTGTATATCAATCATCAAATAGCAGATTCACCGCAATCCCCAGCATTACTAGGCCTGCAATCGGTGCTATCACACCAAATGGCGAACGCTCGATATATGCTAGGTTTTCCGAAATCAACAAACCCCACTCCGGTTCTGGCGGCTTAACCCCAAGACCGATAAAGCTCAGAGAAGTCAAACTCAAGGTAATCACTGGCAGTTTTAACAGCGCATGACGTAGAAGCGGTGGCAAGACGTAGGGCAACAGATAGTAGCGATACATATTCCACGACTTCACGCCCCAGGTTGGAGCCAGATGCGTGTATGGCTGTGCCCTCGCCTCCAAAAGCAGGCTCGCACAGTGAGCGGCTAATGGAGCCCAAGAAGTCAGCACGATTGCAATCAAAGCGCTGTTAGGATTCATACCCGTCAAACCTGCTACCAAAAGGCCAGCGATGATATAAGGCACACCCTTAGTGATCTCGATAAGCCCCTGACTGTAACGAGTACAGAAACCTAGAATAACACCCACCACCAGACTCAAGAAGGTAGCCATAATGCCGCCCTTCAATGTGGTCAGCATACCCGCACCTACACGAGCAAAGAGGTCACGACCAATAGCATCTGAACCAAGTGGCGCTTCTAGACTCGGAGCAATCAAGCGACCAAACTGCGTTGTATAAGGGTCACGTAGCATTGCCCAAACGGTAAAGATGATCAAAAAAGCAAAGATGCCAATAGCGCTGTACAGTTTCGCTCTGCTTTTGGTAAAGCTGAACGATGAGTGACTACTGATAAGCTTGCCGCTACTTAGCATCTGGCCAAGCATCACCTTTTGAATAAGGATACTGGTGCTACTAATGAAGATAGAGAACCCCAACAATACCAGCAGGCCACCTTGTAAGATTGGTAGGTCTTGAGACTTAGCCGCACCCAGAATCATGCGCCCGATCCCTGGGATAGAAAAGATCAGCTCTACCGCAACCGCGCCACCGGTTAAGCCGATCATGATCATGGCGACTTGAGGGATGAGGTTACTGATTGCGCGCTTAAAGGCAAAACGGGTTATCTGAAAATAAGAAATATTGGCACTGAGCCAAGTCACCACCCAAGGTTCATTAAGAACGCGGCGCAAGCTATCGTTTAGCAATCGGCTAAGCAAACCTGTAGCCGGAATAGCAAGGGCGATACTTGGTAACCATAGGTCTTGCCAACCTTGCCAGCCGTATGGTGGTAACCACTCAAGCCAGATAGCAAATACCAGTATCAAGATCGAGGCTATCACGTACTCGGGCAATGCAACCAACACCGAGCTCAGGCTATTGTGCTGCATTGAAAGACGGCCTCTCTTCCAGTTCCATACCGTGTAGTAGAAACTTACCGTGGTAAACAGAACCGTTAGCACGATTGCACTGCTCATCAACAACAAAGACGTTGATGCAGTAGCACGAATGCCCTCTGCTACTGAGGTTCCATCAACCCAGGATGTGCCAAGGTCACCTTGCATTGCTGACGCTAACCAGTCCCACAGTCTCTCCCCTGTCGAACGGTCTAGTTGCAGTTCGTCTCGTACAGCTTGCAATGCTTCTGCCGTCATCAACTGTTGTTGACCAGAGCGAGCGCGCAATATGGTTTGTGTTGGATCAATACCAGCTAGATCTGGCATCAGACCTACTAATACAGCAACCACAAACAGGAAGAATATGCGCGAGATCCAAGGCATGAGCGAATCAAAACTCATACGCGAATTTGCAGCAGACATATAGCGTAGTTAACCTCAGCTTTGAGAAATAAAGTGAAATGAATCAGAAGTTTATAAACAAACTGCCAGATCAGCTAACGCCTCTCTGGCAGATAAACATATCAAGCTTAACAAGATGAGCTAGGAAACCTATTCCTAACTCTTCCATTTGTTTTTACTTAACCGCTGTTTGCTGGTCTACAAGACGACGCTCGCGTGGATCACGTTGTGCGTTCTCAACACGTAGACTCTCACCTTGGATTACACGCTCGTGCAATAGTGGGATTGCCGCGTAGTCATCTAGAATCGCTTTTTCAGCTTCGATGATTGCTTTCTGACGTGGCTCACCTAGTTGCTGGAGATCCGCGTGCTCTAGTGCTTTGTCTACAGACTCAGAGCAGAACTGACCTAGGTTAAAAGAACCCTTACAGCTAAAGTCACTTTGCATGTAAGCAACTGGGTCACCTGAATCTAGTACAGTTGCGCGAGACAGAATAAATGCATCGAACTTACCCGCTAGTGCATCGTTTTCGATCTGAGCATATTCACGGATGTCTAGCTCTACCTTAAAGCCAGCGGCTTCTAGCTGCTGCTTAAGAAGTGCTGCTACTTCTGGAAGTTCTGCACGGTCGGTAAAGGTACCAATAGTGATGGTTTCACCGTTCGCTTTTAGACTTGGATCAACCGGTGCAGCTTCACCACGGATAGGCGCAGCCCATGCTAGAGCTGGACCAAGTAGACCTTGTGCTTTGTCAGCGTGGCCTTCATAAACCATCTCGATGATCTGGTCACGATCAACCGCACTTGCCGCTACTTTACGAAGCTCAATGTTCTTAAATACCGGTGATTCACTGTTTAGATAAATAGTGTTTGTGCGTGGCATAGCGACTTCATGAAGAAGCTCAGAGTCTATGTTAGCTAGCTGAGAAACTGGTACAGCTTCAACGATGTCTGCTTTACCTGTACGAAGTGCGGCTGCACGTGCAAAACCATCTGGAACATATTCAGCTACAACTTTTTCAATCTTAGCCTTTTCACCCCAGTAATCATCAAAACGCTCTAGGTTTGCGCTAGTTGTGCCATTTATTTGAGTAAGAACGAATGGGCCTGTACCACGGCGCGTAGGAACTACACGACCATTATCTTGATAAGCCTCTGAAGAAAGAATCGCTAGTTGCGGGCTAGACAGGCGGCTTGGTAGCAATGGATCGTTAAAGGTTGTCTTGATTTGAACCTTGTTACCATCAACTTTGCTTACTTCCCAAGTAATGCCATCAAGGATACGAGGCTTAGGCGCAGCTTTTAGAGCGTGCTCTAGAGAGTTCACCACAGAATCAGCTGTGAGGGTCTCACCATCATGAAACTTCACGCCTTCACGAATAACGAACTGCCAAGTTAGGTCATCAACCTGCTCCCAACTCGTTGACAACATAGGTTCAGCTACCGATTGGTCGCTAAGGTTAACTAGCGTCTCAGCAGTGCTCCAACGAGATAGCTTAAACGCATCATCAGAAAGCGGAGATAGGCCAGTACGTGGCGGTTGCATCATAGCAACATGGATTTCAGTCGTTTGTGCTTCAGTAGCCGCTGCAGTCTCTTTTTCAGAGCCAGAATCGAAACAACCAGAAAGTGGAAGGATCAAAGCGATGGTTGCTGCGACTTTACTCATGTTAAAACGCATAGGAATTCTCTTTTAAGTGTTTGAATGTGTTGAATTTGAAAGTTGTTGTGCCTCAATCAGAGATTGAGTAGTAGCGTGCTGAGGGTTGCCCAATACCTTATCAAAGGTGCCATACTCGGCTAGGCGTCCCTTATCTAGCACTAGGACGTGGTCGCATAAGGTTTGCGCCGCGTCTAAATCGTGCGTAACCAAGATCAAACGCATACTGCGCTTGTCTTGAAGTTCTTCAAGTAGGTTTAGAACCTGCTTCCTGCTGATGGGATCAAGGCTACTGGTTGGTTCATCAGCAACAAGTACGCAAGGCTCAACCACTAACGCACGTGCAATCGCAACGCGCTGTGCTTGACCTGTAGAAAGTTGTTTTGGCTTGTAGTCAAGTAGCTTAAGGTCTAGACCTACAGCCTCCAAAGCTTCAGAGATACGTTTATCTTGATCCTCGTTTATACCCAAATTATTCATAGGCTCAACCAAGATCTGACGAACGGTGTAATAAGGATTCAGACTGGTATGTGGCTCTTGGGGAATAAGCTGAATATGCTTACACAGTTCCATCCTGTCTTTCACAGAAGAAGTAGACAGTGCCATTCCGCAGATATACACCTCTCCCAATGTTGGCTTTCTCAAGCCAAACAGAAGTTCAATCAAAGTAGATTTACCCGCACCTGATGGCCCCACAACTGCGAGATTTTCGGTGCCAATAGCTAGGTCTAAACCATGAAGTGCACGGAATGTTTCGCGCTTAGACCATCGCGATGCTGAGTAATGAACGCAAACACCCTCGAAGCGGATGTCGGCTGATAAGTCGTGTTGATGTGCCATGTTTTCTCTACCCGATCAGTTCACGAACTTGAGCGCAGAATCTATGCTCGCTCTCATGGATAGCTTGATGCGGCGTACCATAGGCAATCATCTCACCATCATCAATCACGACGAGCTTATCGCACGCCAGTGCCGCAGGCAGATCGTGCGTGATAAGTAGGCCACCAAGATTGCGCTCTTTAACACTGCTTCTAAACAAGCTGAGGATCTCGTTCTCTGTTACCGGGTCGAGAGCACTTGTGGGTTCATCGGCAATGATAAGTTGTGCAGTTCCAAGCAGAGCGATAGCAATACAGATACGCTGTCTTTGACCTCCAGAAAGTTGGCTTGGATAACAAGCGAGAGTTTTCTCTGGTTCATCGAAACCGAGTTTCAATAGAAGCTGGATCAAAGTTTCTAGCTCAGCATCTTTAAGACGAGTTCGGCTAGAGCTCAAAGCTAGACTGAGCTGCGCTTCAATAGTGGCTAACGGGTTGAGAGCCTGAAGAGCATCTTGAAAGATAACCGCTGGACGCTGCGCGGATTTTCTCTGTAAAAGAGATAGGCCAGCAACCTCTACACCGCCAAACTTGATACTTCCTGAAACGAAAACATCAGCAGGGACAAAACCCGCAATCGCTTTTGACAGCATAGATTTACCTATGCCTGAAGGCCCCATAATAGCTAAGGTTTCACCCTTCTCTAAGGTAAAGCTGATGTTCTGGAAGATAGTCTTACTGTCATCACCAATCTTTAGGTTGGAGACTTCAAGCAAAGGAGCGTTTGGTTTCATTTCTAACTATGCAGTGCAGTGGGGTGAATACCCGAGATATTGCACTGAATGATATAACATATCAGGCCAAACACCTATCCTTAATTTGTCCGATATAAGGGTACAAGAATACGAATCGACCAATATAGAACAAGGTAAAGGCGAGCCACAAACCGTGATTACCCCATAGCCCTACAGCAACAAACTGAACCACAAGGAAAACCATTAGCGTTATAAAGCTTGAGTTGCGAACCGGTCGTGTCGTTCCCGTCCCAGTAAAAATGCCATAGAAGGTTAAGCCATAGCCTGCCACCAATGGGAAAACTATCAGCCAGATAGACATATCTAGGTAGATTTCGAGAAGGGCTGGAATGTCGGTAAACAACAGTACGATCTGCTCTTTAAACACGAAGGTAAGCAGAGTCAGCACTACCACAAAGCCGGTCGTCCATTGTGTGTTTAGCTTAATTACATCTTCTAGGAGTGTGGCATCTTTCTTACCGACCGCTTTACCTGCAAACACACTAGAAGCATTAGCAACACCATCAAACATATAGCTAACGATAAAGGTCACTTGCATCATGATAGCGTTTGCTGCCAAAACATCTGAACCGAGGCTAGAACCCACGCGCGCCATCATGTTGAAAAAGACCAAAATGCATACTGTGCGAAGCAATAAGTCCATGTTTGAACTCATGATCACACCCAAGTCAGCGCGTGACATCTTAACCATAGAGATATGCTCACGCAGTGAGAACTTGGAGGTGTTTATCACTAGGTAGGTACCAATGGCAAAAGTGGTCACCTGAGCTATTAAGCTAGCGTAAGCAACACCCGCAACACCTAGGTCGAAGTAATAAACAAAAACGATATCTAGCACTATATTAAGGACGTTACCAAACACCTGAGTAAACAAGGTCGCTTTAGCTTTAGCCTGCCCCATTAACCAGCCGATCAATACGTAGTTAAGAAGCACGAAAGGCGCGCCATAGATCATGATACCGAAATAGGTTTTTGCATGAACCGCAACACTCTCCTCTGGAGAGATAATCAACATGGCGCCTTGCCAGATAAGGGGCTGCATCAAAATGAAAAATAAGCCAACTATCAAGGCAAGCATGAACGGGCGCAGCAGACTGCTCGCCTGTTCTTGTACATCATTCTTGCCCAGAGCTATCGCACTTTGACCTGTGGTGCTGACTCTGAAGAAACCGAACAACCAATACAGTGTATTCATGATAACCGTACCAATCGCCACACCACCAATAAGCTCAGCCATACCCAGTTGCCCTACTACGGCTGTATCCACGGCGCCAAGAAGAGGTTGAGTTACTGTAGAAACGATGAATGGAAAGGCAATCTTCAAATAGTCGTTATGAGAGAGTCTCATTTTGCGGGTAAATCCTAAATCTTGCGGCTCATCAGAGTCTAAAAAAACACCCTCAGGTGTTTGATAATAATTTCTATTTAGCTTAACGAAATTCAACGATGTGAATATGATCGAGCGCATTATCGAGCCAATAATTTCAAAATTTAGCATATCTAATTACAGGGGGATTAAAGCTTACTCTTTTGAAGGTTTTTCGTTACTCAATACAATGCCATTATCGAGAATGATTATCATTAGCGTAATTGGCGGTATTATGGATCACAGTAGCAATAGAGTGCAAGTGGAATTAAGCACAGAAAAACTAGAACAACTGATACAAGAAGGACACATCTGCGCCTCTCAAATAAGATGCTTAAACAGTGAGAGTAAACAAACGGTGTGGCAGATGTGCTTAAAGATCTGCGGTAAGAAAATGTGCCAAGCTCAATGTCTTGCAGTAAAGCGTAAACAGCTTAAGGACAGGCTACTTTAAACAGCACCAATACCCCATCAGTTGCTTAGTATTGATAAAACCTTAACTTCAAAAAATGGCTATTTCATAACATCTACAGACCACTGATAATGCAAACAAATATCATTTGCATAAGGATTTAGATATGTTTGCAAGTCTCGCTATAGTATTCCGCGAGGGGTTTGAAATGGTACTGGTAATTACCATACTGTTAGCCGCTACCCGTCAGGTCGCTTCAGCTAAAAAATGGATACTTTCAGGCGGTACACTTGGTGTCCTACTATCAATAATGCTCGCATTCGCAGCTCTCAGTAGTGACGCTATTCACTCTCTTTTGAAGGCTAAACTGACCGGTGCTTTCATACTCATTTTTGCCAGCCTACTTATCGCATGGACAGTAATTTGGATGAAATCTGAGGGTAAAAAACTCAGCCAAAAACTCTCTAGTATCGATTTAGAAAGCGCCAAATCTCCCCTATTGTCGCTAGCAGTTGTAGCAACCCTAACTGTAGTGCGCGAAGGTAGCGAGGTAGTACTGTTTCTACTCGGATTGGTCAGTCAGAATGACACCAGTACTCAGGAAATACTCGTAGGAAGCTCTCTAGGAGCATTAGGCGCTCTGGTCACTGGCGTACTTATGTATCTAGGTCTAATTCGGGTGAATATCGCTAAGGTATTCGATGTATTTGCGGTGTTCATGACCTTCCTTTCAGCAGGAATGGCGATCAATGCGGTTTCTAAACTCACTGCAATCGATGTTTTTCCGGCAATCATTCCACAAGTTTGGGATACTACGCCCTATTTTGATCATCACAGTAATTGGCTTGCCTTAGTGATGCATGTCTTACTTGGATACACGGAGAAGCCAAGCCTGATGCAACTTATCGTGTACGTGGCAGTGCTAGTGACCATCTTCACTATGACTAAATCCGTTAATCGAAAAATTTCGCAAGCATAGCTCTGTTGGGTGCCACCTAGTCGGCACCCTCTTCCCAGTAAGGTTTGTCTCCAAATACCTTCACAAAATAATCGATAAAAGCCCTTACCTTAGGCGCGACTTGCTGATTGCTCGGATACACAACCCAAATGGCGGCGTTATCGTGAAGAGTATAATCCTCTAATACTTCGACCAACTCACCACTTTTTAGCTGTTTGTACACAAGCCAGACGGCGCACATGGCAATACCCATACCTGCTACGGCTGCCTCTCTCACCGCTTCTCCATCGTCTAGCCTAATCACACCTTTCTTTTTGATATTAACCAGCTCACTTCCTTTTTTTAGGCTCCACCCTTCCAGACCAGTTTGATTGATGCATTGATGATTCAAAATATCATTGGCACTTTCAGGCATACCAAACTCACTTAGATAGGCTTTAGACGCGCACAAGATACGTTTGTCGCTAACGAGTTTTCTCGCCACCAGATTTGACGAAGGTAAGGTTGCATTGCGTATCGCGATATCAAACCCTCCTTCAACCAAATCCACTTGGGTATCCGAAAGATGGATATCTACTGAAAGTTCCGGAAAGCTATCGCAGAACCCCTTTAGGTTTGGCACCACGTGCATGCGTCCAAAAGACGCTGGAGTGGTTACTCTAAGCACGCCTTGGGGTTTATGACTGTTAACACCAACAGATGCTTTAGCGAGCTCTACCTGCTCAACTATGCTTTTTGCATGAACAAGAAACGCCTCTCCTTCCGAGGTCAGGGACACCTTTCTCGTGGTCCTGTGCACCAGCCTAGTGCCCAAGTTCTCCTCAAGCTTAATGATATGGTTACTGGCAACGGGCGCTGTAATACCGAGCTCGGCTCCAGCCTTACTTATGTTGTTTACCGCCGCTACTCGAATAAATAGTCTTAGGTGTTCGATGTTCATCTGTATAAGCGTCTCAACTTGGGTTTTGACGATGCACAAAAAGCCCAGTGCACCATATCAATATCGTTAATTCTATTTCGTATTTTAGTTAATTGTTTCAAGGTAAAGGTGGTCATAATCTAAACAGCAGTTATCGAGGAATTGGTAACCCTTCGTTTTTTGCAATCGAGGAATTGATTATGGCTTACGAAAACTACACCACCTTCACTGCTGAGCAGCGCGATGCAATCCTATACGTTACCTTTGACTTCGGTACGGTTAATGTCCAAGGACAAGAGATGCTGGCTGACCTCAACGGCCTTGCTTTAAGACTAGAGCGCGATCGAAGCGTTAAGGTCGTGGTCTTTCAATCCGCAAATCCCGAAATCTGGGTTTGTCACTACGACACAAACCTGCTTAAAGAGATGTCTACCGAGACTGTATCCCGAGACGAAGTTAAAGTGCTCGACCTACAAGCTGTTCTGGAACGAATCAGCAAGGTGCCACAGGCAACTATCGCTAAGCTAGAAGGCTTTGCTCGAGGTGGCGGTCATGAGTTTGCTCTGGCCTGTGATATGCGCTTCGCCGCGAAGGGCAAGTTCAAATTCATGCAGATGGAAGTGGGTATGGGCATTCTACCCTGTGGTGGTGGCGCGTCTCGTATGGCTCGTCAGGTTGGTCTAGGTCGAGCATTAGAAATCATCCTTAGCGCTCGTGACTTTACTGCAGATGAAGCCGAGGCCTATGGCACCATCAACAAAGCGCTGGAGCCTGACGAGATTGGCCCCTATGTGGACGCTCTTGCCCAGCGAATCTCAAAATTCCCAGCAGAATCCATCAACGTATGCAAACAGATGGTTTATGAATCTATCGACAAACCAATAGATGAAGCGTTGAAAGCTGAAGCCTACTGGCTGTATCAAGCCACCAGCAAGACGCCGGCAGTAAAACGATTCCAGATAGCTGATGAACAAGGCCTAGAGCATGACATCGAAAACCAACGCAACTGGGAACAACTGGTTATGAATGTGCAAGACATCAACTAGTGTTCTCGCCTCTCCCCTCGATACTGAATTGAGGGGAGATGTAATCCCCTCAAATAGCCCCTATAATCCTCGCAAGATAAACAAACTGAACACCTGAAAAATGATTATATTCCACACCACCCACGGTGATATCGAGATCGAACTCAACCTAGATAAAGCACCAGTTACCTCAAAGAACTTTAAGAAATACTGCGAAGATGGCTTTTATGAAGGGACTATTTTCCACCGCGTAATCAAAGGGTTCATGATTCAAGGTGGCGGTATGAACGAGCTTATGGATGAAAAACCAACTCGTGCACCTATCGTAAACGAAGCAAACCGTGGTCTGAAGAACACTGTAGGTACAATCGCTATGGCACGTACCGATGCACCTCACTCAGCAACCGCTCAATTCTTTATCAACCTAGACGATAACGACTTCTTGGACTTTACCGGCAAGAACAATCAGGGCTGGGGCTATGCTGTGTTTGGTAAAGTGACCGCAGGTATGGATGTGGTAAACCGCATCGCTGAAGTGCATACACTATCGCGCATGGGACATGATGATGTACCAGCGGAAACCGTTATGATCAATAAGGTCACGGTTAAATAGCGCTTATTAGGCACCACACTTCGTGGTGCCTTGTTTCTACTGCGTCTCACATTTAAATCTCAATAGTAACAACAAGTTACCAACCTATTTCCTTATGAATACAGATTGATACAGTTTATCGATGCTGTGAATAGCAGGTGCAATACGGCTTTCATATTTACCAAATACTGTAAGAATTCAGATTAGCTTTGTCTCATCATAAGGAAGAACAATGAGAACCCATTTACGTCGCCGCTTGGATAAACGTTCAAACGAAGAGATCGATCGTCTCTTCACACAATTCAATCGCTTGGTAACCTTGGCCCTTTCTGTTCTGGTCTTCCTAGTTGCCTTTTCGGGAGTAATGCTATTTAAAGGCAACCTGGTTCTTAGCATCACCCTCACCTGCATCGCCTGTGTTTGGGCTATTGGATGGACAGGTTACCAAAGCGCTCTTAATCAAGTTCACTTTGATAGACAGAATCAACGCTCAGACTGGGCATTAAAGAACCTGAAATAGGTTCAACGGCTAGTCGCATGCACCAAACGTTGCGATTTTTTTCATATCGGGTTGTGACAGCACGGCTTGAAGAATCCCAGCCGACACAATCACGCCACAACCTGTAAGTTGCATCAGCGACAACGACTCACTAAACAGCCACCAGCCTAGAAAGGCTACTGTCACCACTTCCATATAAGCCAAGGTCCCAAATGCGGTGGCAGAAAGTTTTTCAAGAGCAGTAACGGAGCAGACGATTCCCATAAAGCCAGGAACTGCTCCTGCCAAAACCACCCAGCCAAATTAACCAATATCTATTGTAGAAGCACCTTCCCAAGCGAAAGGAAGCATACAGAGGGATCCAGCCGCCAGTTGCCAAATACTGCAATAGCGACAGAGCTATTCTACGACAAGGTTACCTCACACAAGGAACTGTTTAGAGTACCTGGCGCATCTCATGTAGACTTATATGATGTAGAAGAATATGTGAGCCAGGCGGCTGAGAAAATCGCTTCGTTTTTCGATAACCAAGCATAAGCATTAACTTCAGTGGTAGGTTCTCCCTGCCACTTTGCCACATAGGTTGAAGCATGAAGAAGTATCACTTTAATACCATAGGCGAACAGAACCAAATGTTGGGTATCCGTCCGCCAGAACACCCTCTTTTTGACGTCATCAAGATGAGCTCCAAGGGCGCGGATAATCCGCTCAGTTGTGAGGGTGGCTTCTCCATTTCTTCCAGCTTTTACTCTATCTCGATGAAGCACATCACCTCTGGTGAGTTGATGTACGGACGCACCAAATACGATTGTTCCAACGGTACCATGCTGTTTATCGCCCCCGAACAGGAACTATCTGGTGTGGGGATAAAAGTAGATTCAGTAGCGCGTACTATTAGCTTTCATGAGGACTATATCCGCGGTCATGAACTGCAGGAGCAGCTAAAGAAATACCACTTCTTCAACTACTCGGTAAACGAGGCCCTGCACCTTTCTCCAAAAGAAGAAAAGCAAATGGCGGCACTGTTCGATGCAATAGAAGGTGAATATCACAACAACCTAGATGCTTTCACCAAAGAGCTTATTCTGTCTCAGCTCAGCACCTTGCTAATGTATGCCAACCGCTACTATCACAGACAGTTCTTGATGCGCAAAGACGCAGATACCTCGGTCTACGACAAATTCTCTGTGCTTTTGGATGCACGTTTGCAATCCATTGTTGAGGAATCAACCGCTATCCCTGAGGTAGAAGAACTGGCTCAGTCGATGAACATGACCAGCCGCTATCTCAGTGACGCCCTTAAAGCAGAAACAGGAAGAACCACTAAGGACTGGATTCATAAGGCTCTAATAGATAAATCAAAAGACCTGCTTCTATCGACCAAGGATTCAGTGGCAACCATCGCCTATGCCCTCGGTTTTGAATACCCGCAATACTTCTCACGCCTATTCAAAAATAAAGTAGATCTTACACCTTCGGAATATCGTTCTGAGAATATCAGACACTAATTTTTAATTACTCTAGCCCTTGTTTAATTGGGCTCTAGAGTAATTACGAGTTCTTGCTACCTTATGTATCTCATACATATTGAGTGAGTCGACTTCACAACGAACCTCTACTTCTTCTAGCCAAAACACATCAAACAAAAGGTGAAGATCATTGGCGAGGTTCAGTTCGAACAAAGCAAGGTTGTCAGACATCTCCTGCAAAGTCTTTGATATGTCCACCACTATCAAGCGATGCTCAGGATCAAGTTTATGGTTCTCGTCCATGTAATCCTTAATACTAGTCACAACTATGACCATGGACTTTCCCTCCCCTATATCTAACACATCATATACCCTATCGTTTAAATAAATTGTGCTTTGATATTGCTCTTCTTTTAAGAACAAACCCAGATTCATAGTCTCTCTCCAAATATAAAGTATTTGAAAACCTTATCCTTATACATGAGGGAGAAGAACGAATAAGAGTTATTCATTTCGCGTCACTTTACCGTTCAAAAATGCATAACAGTTAACCGTATTATTTTAAATCTCAAAAACTAATATATGCCCCATCGAGACGGAGCGTTAAGGCAAAAGGGATTGTTAAACACCTAAAACGAGTTATGAAAATGAACGGTAAAAATCTTCTATCAGTAGCAATTCTTTCCTCACTAGCGGGGAGCGCGTTTGCTTTCGATTCATCACGGATTAGCGGCGAAATCATCTTTGCTACTGGCTATATGTCTAGCAACTCTAACCTAAGCACCGAGAGCGATTCCTTCCTTAAAGACAATACTAAAAAAGGCTCACACAATGACGACTTCATTGTAATGCCGCTGGGTAACATCGCTTACGACCTAGGCGAACAGCGTAACCAACGCGTCTACCTAGGTACCTCTCGAGACGACCTAGCTGTTGGCGACCTAGCATTTGAGATTGGCTACCAATATGACATGCAAAACGGCACCCAAGTTGATGTAGCTTACCTACCAACAGTGCTTTCTGGTAAAGCATGGAAAAACCCATACCTTGAGGGTAACCGTAGTAAGACAGATGTAGATGGTCATGCATTCAGAC
Source organism: Vibrio ishigakensis (assembly GCF_024347675.1). Lineage (NCBI taxonomy): Bacteria > Pseudomonadati > Pseudomonadota > Gammaproteobacteria > Vibrionales > Vibrionaceae > Vibrio > Vibrio ishigakensis. Next base: position 1,577,860 of record NZ_AP024882.1, read on the forward strand.
TAAAGCTGAACAGCATTGCAGGAACAGGTTTCTCTCTAGACATGGCGTATGCCATGACTGAAATCGATGATGAGCAAATCGCTGACAAGGCATTACACCGTGACGCTGACATCTACTACGCAAAGGCGGGTTACCTGACTCACCTAGCACCAAACATGGGACTAAAGTCTAGCCTTGGCTACCTGCACAATGACTCAGAGGGCAAAGCAGAAACACACGACCAATATGAAGTTGAGCTTAGCTATTTCCTTGTTCACAACGCACATACCATCGCACTAACAGGTAGCTATGCATATCGCGACTACGATGCACAGAACTCAATCTACGGAAAAACACGTTCGGACAACCGTTCAAAGCTATTCCTAGCTTACGAGTACGCCAACATTGCGGGTCTTGAGAACTGGAATCTAGTTTCTTTCGCTGGCGTAAATTACAACGACTCGAACATTAGCTTCTACTCAAACGAAGATTACCTAGCGTCAGTAGGTGTTAGCTATAAGTTCTAAATAAACAAAGACAGTTTGTTTCCAAATCCCCCCATTTTTAAGCCACTTGGATGAGAAAAATGGGGGATTTTTTGTATCTGCAGATTAGCGAAACGTACCTTCAGTAAGAAAAGCCCCTCACCCTAACTCTCTGGTTGGACAATAGAGTTAAAGAAGCTCTGCACCGCTTGATGCAAACACTGGTTTAGCGGGTAACCTCGCCTCGATTGTAAATATCCCCCGGTAATACTGATAGAAGTCAGATGCTTAGGAATGGTTGGTAACGCATAGCAGGCCAATTCAGGGTTATGTTTTAGAATATAGCTGCTACTAAATACCATAGCATCGGAGCTGACTATTTTGTCTATCAAGACAGGAACACTATGACTCAGCAAGGCCACGTTTGGCTCATACCCTCTATTCAAGAACTGCTCATCATAAAGATCGTATTTTCCTACACTTGAGTCCGAGGAATACTTCACTATCGGAATATCATGAATATCTTCCCACGCAGAGCTCTTACTCAGAATTGGGTGATCTTTCCTCGCTACCAATCGAACGCTGATGTCTGACAAATGATGGGTATAAACATCCTGAGGCAACTGATATAAGGTGTAATGGAGCATGTAATCAATTCGTCTTTCTAACAAGGCTTGCAAAGAACCTTGTTGCCAATACACCAGCTTAAAGCGGGCCTTAGGTAAGGCATTGGACAAGGACTCAAACAGTCCTCGACCAAATACATCTAAAAGGGACAACTCAACACCGACGACTATCTCTCCAGTATACTCTTGGGGATCAAAGTCCTGATAGGCTTCAAGTACTTGGGTGAATGGCGTCAGCATATTCTCAGCCGCTTCAGCCAGCTTTTCCGCCAACTCTGACGGTTCAACGCCATGCGCCTTACGAATAAACAACTGGTCGCCAAAAGTATCTCTTAGTTTTGCCATACCACGACTAACACTGGTTTGTGAGATACCCAATACCTCAGCTGTTATGGATGTATTGCGTGTCTCTACCACAACCTTTAGCAGTCGTAGCAAATTCAGATCTAGGCTGTCGAGATTCTTTTGCATATTTGAGCAAACCCTTTTTTAAATACTTAAATAAAAAAATAACACATAGCTCAGATTCACCATGTATTAACGCTCGTTTGTGAGAGGTGAAAATAAAAAAACCGCCAAATTGACGGTTTGAGTTTAGATTAGAAATGCCACTGCAAATAAAGGGAGTTGTAATCACTGCCACCCTTTATTCGTCCAAACGCGGATGACGTGGTGAAAATTCCTGACCTATGGTGCAAGCTGTAGCCAACCCATAAGTTATCTAACTTTGCGTTACTAAAGATATCCCCCACATTGACATCCAGACTAAAGTCCAAATAGTTCATTAGTTTGCTCGGTTGGTAGCCCTTTTCTTCCATATTCTTGGCTTCAATATGGCTTATCTTAGTGCTGTAAGAGATACCTTCAGCAAAACCTAGCCTAGTTCTCACCGACCAATCAAAGGTGTAATAAGCCTTAATCGCGAGAACGTACTCATCAAATGAACCCTGAACGTCCGAGCTATGGTGATACACATAACCAGGTGTTAAATAAAAGTCCAAAGGCCAGCCGAACACACTGCCCGCCAATGGGTGGCCATAAAATACAGAAGTGAGCTGATTTCTATCCGGATCTGTATCGTTTTTCAGCCTAATGATCTCAGTCGGTCCTGACTGAGTTGCTACACCACTAGCCAAGCGGAAATAAGAGCCGTCTGGCAATTGCGGTGAGCTATTTGCTGGCGAACTGCCGAACATGGCAAAGCCAAGATAGCCTTCAAATTGTGCATGGGAATCAATTACTTGGCTGGAATAGGTATCGTGATCAAATACAGTTGCACCTAGATGCCCCACCGCATACAGGTTGCGATAGATTTGTGTGCGCCCTTTCACACCAAACTGTGTATCTATGGCGGAACCAATATCCTCCATCTGCAAGCCGTAATATGTATCATTAAAACGTGCAGATTTAGCCCTTAGCGTAGCGTAGAGAGAGACATCCCATCCCTCACCATCAATGCGATAATCGGTTGTTAGATTGGAATAGATTCTGCCGTCATTGTCACTCATTAGATCTAGGCTGATATCCAGCTTTGGAGAATAATGCCAAGTAACTCTACCACCCACATCGATTTGGCTGCCCTGAATGGTATTTTGAGCATATCTTGGAATATCAAAGAAACGCAACCCTGCAGCAAAGCCAAGGCTAAAGGTGTCGCTTTGATAGAAGTGGATACCGCCTGAAGCGCCCTCTAGATAGACATTATCACCTTGATAAAACAGTAAAGGCACAACATCATTGACTGTGTTTCCGTTGGTTTTAAACGGCATAGAGGCACTCCTGATACCTATACCCACCCCCCAGTTCTCTTCTTGAATCGGCTCATTTGCCAATACAGCAAACGGCATGCACAAGGAAACTAAATATTTGCACTTCATCTTTGACTCTTATATTTATATGAGTGCAAAGGCGCACTCTACTGTTCATTTCTCCTTTATTTAATTCCCCAATCTAAATTGGTTACACCGCTTCCCTTCAAGGCAAATTGTATTTATTCAAAAGCCTTGATTACATGTTTAACAGCTATTCAATTCTGGAAATTCAGTGAAGTTATAGGCATAAAAAAGCCCAGTCTAAACTGGGCTCAATAATTAACTTGAAGGGCGTTTACGCCGTTTTTGGTTTCACTCTAAAGAACAGAGCGTAGTTTAGCGGTATCACAATCAGCGTTAGCGCTGTGGCAAACAGCAGACCAAACATTATGGTCACCGCCATACTCTTGAAGAACGGGTCTACAAGCAGCGGTGCCACACCTAAGATGGTAGTAGTTGCACCCAGAATTACCGGACGTGCCCTGCTCATCGCAGCTTCAATAATTGCATCATAGGCATGCTTACCATCTTTTATCTCATTCTCTGCTTGATCTACCAATACGATAGCGTTTTTGACCATCATACCCACCAAGCTCAAGAAACCTAGGGTTGCCATAAACTCAAACGGAGTCTGGAATACCACAAGGCCAACCGCGACGCCCAGTACCGCTAGCGGTACGGTACACCAGATAACTAGCGCCTGACGAATGCCGTTAAACATAAACACTACCGCCAGAACCATGGCTGCAAAACCATAAGGTGCAGAGATCTTTAGACCTTCGTCTGCTTCTTTCGCCTCTTTGTATTCACCATGCCACTCAAGCGTGTAGCCCACAGGCAACGGCATTTCTTCGATTCTCTCTTTCACCGCTTCAAGTGCTTCAGCAGTTAAGATGCCGGAGCGCGGATCCGCCTGCGCCATAATAGTCGGTACGCGGTTGATACGACGTAGCATAGAATCTTGCCAATCTAGCTCTACACGCTCTACAAATTGAGCCAGTTGTAGATACCCACCAGCAGTTGCACTAAACACCCTAGTGTTCTCAATGCTTCGGTCATGAGTACGCTCATTTTCAGGAGCACGCACCACGATTGGAATCAGGTCGTTACCTTCGCGATAAACACCGACGTTCTTACCTACCAGAGATTGCTCTAGTGCTTGGTTAAGCTCTTGGGTTGTTAGACCAAATTGCTGCGCTCTTTCTGAGGCATACACAGGGCGTACTACAGGTACTTGCTGTCTCCAGTCATCTTGGATCGCCATCAGCTCAGACGTCTCATTCATGATCTGCTTTGCCTGTTCAGAAAGCTGACGCAATACAGTGCTATCAGGACCACTGAACGCGGCTTCTATCTTCTTACCGCCACCTGGGCCAAGCATGAATTTCCATACGTTGATTGAAGCCTGCTCGTAACGTTCGCTCAGTTCAAACTGCAGTTCAGTAATAATAGGCTCAATAACATCAAAGTTATCGACATCCACCAGCATCTGACCATAACTGGTGTTCTGTGCCTCAGGAGAATAAGTCAGCATAAAACGCAGACCACCTGAACCGATGAAGCTGGTTGTGTTAGTTACCCCCTGTTTTGCTTGAACGTCTTGCTCGATTTCAAGAAGCACTTTTTCCGTTGTGCGAATGTCAGTACCCTGAGGCATGAATACATCGATAACGAACTGCTCTCTTTGTGACTCTGGCATGAAGCCTGGAGGGACGTGACCAAACATAGTCACACCCATGAAGAACAGACCAATGACTACACCAAGGCTTTTCTTCTGGTTATGTAAAACCCATTCCAGAGTCGCTTTATAGCGAATCGACACTTTACTTGGCGCCTTCTCTTTCTGATCTTTCTTGACCTTCAGGAAGTCATGGCACAGTAGCGGAGTGACCGTAATCGCCAGCACCCAACTCAGGAACATAGAGTAAAGGATTACCCAAAACAATGAGCCCGCATATTCACCCATGTTAGATGGCGATAAGCCGATTGCACTAAATGCACAGATACCAACAATAGTACCGCCCAAAAGGGGCCATTTAGTCTCATTTACAATGTCATTGACTACCGTTTGCTTATCGGCGTCTGGATTCTTTTGCAGCCTGGTTAACACACCGTCAGTTACTACGATTGCGTTATCTACCAACATACCTAGAGCAATGATCAGCGCACCTAGCGAGATACGTTGCATCGCGATGTCATCGATGAGCATCACAATCAAGGTACCCGCAACGGTCAGCACCAATACAAAACCAATTACGATGCCGGTTCTAAGTCCCATAAACAGCAATAGAACCACGAATACAATTACAACCGCAGCAATCAAATTGTTGATGAAGTCTGAAACAGAGTCGCGAACCGAGTCAGACTGGATTGAGATCTCATGAAGCTCAATTCCGATAGGTCTTTGGCTCTCAAGCTCAGCGATGCGCGCTTTAACCGCATCACCCATCTCAACCACGTTACCACCGGCAACGTTTGAGATACCCAGACCTACAGCACGCATACCGTTATAACGCATCAATACATTTGCTGGCTCTTCAAAACCGCGGGTAACATTTGCAATATCTTGCAAGCGAACCACAGTGTTGTTGTCACCAAGAGCAATCTGTAGCGCCTTTAGCTGTTCAAAAGAGCTAATGTTGGCTGCAGGCATCACCGATACACGCATACCATCGGTATCCAGAGCACCAGCTACGGTAACCACGTTTTGCTTCTCTAGTACATCTTCAACTTGCTGAGCCGACATACCGAACTGCGCCAAACGCTCGCTAGAGATCTCAACAAAAATGGCTTCGTTCTTTTCGGCAAGGGTCGCTGTTTTCGATACACCAGGAACAAGAACTAACTCTCTTCTCAGGCCATCTACATAATCCTGTAGTTGCTTGTCGCTATAACCCTCACCAGTTACCGCATAGAACTGAGCATATACGTCTGCAAAATCATCGTTAACGATAGAAGGCGCCGCGCCTGGAGGAAGAGAGCGCTGGGCATCCTCTATTTTTCTTCTCAGCTTGTCCCAAACCTGTTGCAGTTCAGCTTCGTTATTTGAGAACTCACGCTTAATCTCAACAGTAACCTCAGAGACGCCCTGCTTTGATACTGAGGTAATCTCGTCTACTTCTTGCAGTGACTGAGCAGCGCCCTCGATAACGTCTGTCACCTCATCCGCCACTTCTTGAGCTGTCGCCCCAGGGTATGGGGTTACAATAACTGACTGTCGTATTACAAATTCTGGATCTTCAAATCTGCCTAGCTTCAGATAACTGATGTAACCACCAATCAACATCAGGGCAACCATTACCCAGACACTGGTGCGTTTTGCGATAGTCGTTTGTGCGATATTCATCTTACTGCACCTCTACCAATTCAGGACGCACTTCGATACCTTGCTTAAGATTCTGTGTACCCGACACAACCACGTTCTCACCTTGTTTCAGATTGGCTTCGATTTGTACACGCTCGCCACTAAGACTGCCTGTCACTACCTCGCGCTTTTGCAAAATATTTTGCTCATCCACAACCCATACATATTGATTACCTAGGTTGTCTGGAGTCACTGCGGTCAGCGGAACTTGAATCGCTTTGTTGCCAGGTCGAGTATCGTCGGAAAAGACATGCACATTCATACCTGGTAGCAGTCGACTCTCCTTAGTTGCGTCAACTGCAAATGTAACCGCGTAGGTTCCAGTCACGGGATCTGGCTCTGTTTCATACTTCTTCAATTCAAGGTTAAAGGTTTGATAAGGTGCGATAGTAGACTGCGCCACAATGTTGGCACCGTCTCCGTCACCTGTCATCAAGCTGTCTGGTACGTTGATCACTACTTCTAGGTCATTCAGATCGTGCATAGCAGCAATGATTTCATTGCTTTGCACTAATACATGGTTATCTACAAAAGTACGGCTCACCACACCTGTAAAAGGAGCTTTAAGATTGGTGTCTTCAAGGCGGCGAGTCGCTTCTGCAAACTTGTTTTGCGCCAGATTAAAGCGCAATGTGAACTCTTCAAACTCACTCTTCGACATCATTTTACGTTGCTCAAACATCACCTTGGCACGCTGAAACTCAGAGCGAGCGTTGTTCAGCTCATTCCGTGCAGAAGTAAGCGCAATCTCCGCATCTTTAGCGTCAAGCTTTGCGATCAATTGGCCTTTTTCTACCGAATCACCCTCTTGAACTAACATCTCAATAATGCGACCGCTTGCTCGGAACGAGAGATCAGCGCGACTGGCCGATTGGATAACACCATTAAATGAGAGATCCGCAACCGCTTTATCGGAAACAACTTCAACCAGAACAGGACGAACAACAGGTTCTGATACTGAAGTTTGGATTTCGGATTCACAGCCAGTAAGCAAAAGAGAAACAGCCAATGCCATTGTGGTGATTCGCAGTTTCTGCTTTGCTAAGTTTGAGTTTTTCACAACCATCTCCTAAAGAATTCATTGATTAATTGCGTTGTCATCACGCTATTCGTCCCTTGATGTCTTCCTTCTGCTGCGCAGTTTAAGGATTTGATGCACAAAGACGACGGTTAACAGATATTCATATTTGGAGTGAATAAATTCCCTATGCCTGCCAATTTTGGAGACATACCAGACAAGAGGTTTGGCTAATTACCCTTTTTGGTAATAGAGGATTGAAGTAGATTGACTCGGCGGGAATGCCAAGCGATTTGCTGCTCAAGTAGTCGTGTTTGATGTCGCTTGGGTGCAGTAACAAAGTGATAGAGCGCGACAGAATTAAGCACGATTGAGATCAACCCAACCACAGCAATCAGTGAACTTCCTGAATCTAGGCTCACGAGTATCAAAGCGCTTGTAACGAGTAACAATAGTGCTGAAATCAATATAGAAATTGGACTCAGTAAAAGATTATTCTGAGTTGAGACAGCCTCCAATTCCAACTTTGCATCAGCTAGCCTTTCTAAGTTTCTTGCTAGCTCTGCTGCAAACATATCTCTACTCATGATCAGCTTCCAGGTGTGAGTAGATACATTCGCCATAATCCAATGCTCATGAGGGACTCTTCAGTAGTTCACACAATATGAAATGGGCTTGAGACTCCAACTTGTCTCGCTGTGTGGTTAACGCCAAGATAGTGTGCTCATAATCACCGCCCGCATCAGAGAGCAGTCTTAACCCACGATTAAGGTCTGCTATCTGACTAACGTTTATTTTCAATGCCTTTTTCAAGGTGCAATGCTTGCCCGTGGGCCTAGAAATAAAGCTCATGATTCTCTCATTTTGTTCGGCATCTTAGGGCTATTTATTACTGTCTTCAGACACAAACTGAAGATAACTTGGACAAGAATGATCCGATAGCAGGTCATTACTGGTGCTATAAAAGTTCATTGAAACAAGTACGGAAATGAGTTGTTTTAGATAATGCATAAGCTTCTCCTTCAAAGTAAACACTCTCGGAAGAAACATTAAAGGAAGCACCTGAAATTCACTAAGGGTTACAGATATTCATTTTTGGTTTCGCTGTATACGCGCAAATGAATAACTCTTATTCATACCTATTGACTCTCCTCTGCTACACAATTCGCGCAACAGCTACAAACGAGGTCAATTATGAAGGGTTATATTCCTGCAATTCTTATATTTTCTGCCTACTTAACTTTCTTTTATGTCTTAGTTAGAAGTCTTATTTAGCTTAATTGGTAATTTAAAAATGCAAATTATAGAAATCGATGGCTTTATTTCTTTTACGCTAGCCATTGTATTGTTATTTATCGGTAAGTTCGCCACACAAAGATACAAGGTATTGCAGAAATACAGCATTCCAGAGCCTGTGATTGGTGGTTTTCTGTGCGCCATAGTCGTTGCCCTGCTGTATGCTTTTTTTGACCTTACCCTTGAGTTTGATCTTGGTATTAGAGATACCCTTTTACTCTATTTCTTTGCAGGTATAGGTCTAAGTGCTAACTTTAAGACCCTTATATCGGGCGGCAAACCACTATTGGTTCTTACTGCTCTCGCAGTGACTTACATCGTTCTACAAAACATCGTCGGTGTTAGCATTGCGTCCATACTCGGACTCGAGCCACTACTTGGCTTGATGGCAGGCTCTATCTCTCTGATTGGTGGCGTTGGAACCACCATGGCCTGGTCACCGACTTTTACAGAAATGGGAATGGAGAGTGCCGCTGAGGTTGGCTTAGCCGCAAACACACTCGGCTTGATTTCTGCCTGTTTGGTCGGCGGTCCCATTTCTAACTATCTGATCAAGAAACACCGACTAACCCCAAACTCTGATCATGACCTAGATATAGGTGTTTGCCACAATGAGACTACCAAGCTAGACCATTTCGGATATTTGTATGCTTGGCTAATGCTGAACCTAAGTCTTATCTTTGGCTACTTTATCAATATTGGTTTTGAGACTATTGGCCTGCAACTTCCTATGTTTGTAGCCTGCTTAATTGCCGGTATTTTAATTGGTAATGGAAAATCGTTACTGCTAAAGAAAAATAAAAGCGAAAACGCCAAACTTGGCCATGCACTTATTTCAGACATCTGCTTAGGTATGTTTTTAACCATGGCTTTAATGGGATTACAACTGTGGCAACTGCAAAGCACAATCGCATTTTTGACCCTAGTGATGTTCTTCCAAGTGCTACTTTCGATACTCTTCACCGTCTGGATCGTGTTTAGGTTTATGGGTAGAGACTATGAGGCAGCGGTGATCAGCTCAGGATTCGGTGGCATTACGCTAGGCTCTACCGCAACCGCGATAGTAAACATGACCGCGGTTACCCAGCAGCACGGTGCAGCCCACAAGGCGTTCATTATCGTGCCCCTAGTGTGTGGCTTCTTTATCGATATCGCTAACGCACTCATTATCAATACATTTATTACTTTCTAAACATCCAACACGCGCTGCAGATCTCATACTGTGGCGCTATTGTTCACATTTTGTTCACGCTCCAATCGGTATAACTAGGTCAAAAGTCGATTGGAGCCCATTATGAAAACCATCTCATTATATCTACTGCTTGGTGTTGTACTTGTAACCGGCGGATTCGTTGGTGTTAAAGCCTACATGGATAATCGCTATGGAGAGGCGGACCTAGCAAATGGCAAAGCCCAATTTACCAATAATTGTTTGATGTGCCATGGCGACAAAGGCCACGGTGACGGCTTGGTGGCGCAGAGCCTAGAGGTAAAACCTGACAACATACACGCTGAACTGATCAACCCGTTTGGTATGAAATTTGAACTTATCGACTCTGTACTGCAGGGAGACAATGGCCAGAACGGCGTTATGCCTGCGTTCAAAGATACGCTAACAGAAAAAGACGTGAACGATATCTTCGAATACATAAAAAGCATCAACCAATAAACGACTGTCAATTTAACGATAGTTTCACGCCACGAAAGCTGTATAAACCCTTTGTATTGTCAGATACACTGAGGCAATCAAAAAGGAACTTTGAATAAAGCGCGTTCAAGACTCGTATTAAGGTCATTCGTAACGCGCTTCCCTAAACTATGAACAAAACTGCCTTATTTCTGCCTGCCATTATTACTTCGCTGACCGCCTGCGGTACCAGTAGCGATGAGCCCTATCACTATCAGCATGCGAAATCCCTGAGCCCTTATCAGCAATCTAGCTTTGAGCAATATGTGCTCGAAACTCAGAACTGGTTGAAGCTAGAGCGAAACTTCATTACTGAAGACATCGACCGTGAGATTGAGCTTAACTCTCCAACAGAGTACCAACCTAAAGTTCCCAATGGTGAAGCCATCCTGTTGGTGCATGGTTTAGGAGACTCTCCCTACTCCTTCTCAGATATCGCAAAGCGTCTCAGTGACAAGGGGTATCTGGTCAGGACGATTCTACTACCTGGGCATGGCTCGAAGGTGGGAGACTTAAAGTTAGTCTCAGCAGATATGTGGCAAGAAAGCGTTGAGCACCAAATAAAGCTACTGCAAAGCGAGTACAGTAATGTTTGGCTTGGGGGGTACTCTACTGGGGCAAATCTAGTAACCAGCTATGCGCTAACCGATGACTCCATCAAGGGTTTGATCCTCTACTCTCCCGCGTTTAACGGCAGTTCAGATCTTCTTCCCATGGCAAAGTACGCTCAGTACGTTATCGAGTGGGCAGACCAAGATCCTGAGACCAACTACCTTCGCTATGACTCTCTGCCAATGGCCGCAGCCGCCAGCTACTACGAGACCACACAGCGGGTGCAGAAGGCTCTGAAAACAACGCCGAAATACAGCAAGCCAGTGTTTATGCTGATAAGCGAGGGCGATACTGTGGTGGATAAGTACTATGCCGTTGACCAGTTCGCGACCCATTTTAACAACCCTAATTCTCGATTGGTTTGGCTAGGAAGCAATCCACCTATTAGAGAGCGCACCACTGCTTATAACATGCAATTGCCAGAATTGCGCATTAGCGAAGGTTCACACATGGGAGGTCTTTTCTCACCAGACAATCCAGAATATGGAATCCATGGTAAGAACCGTCTTTGTAACAACGGTCAGGATCCAGAACTTGAAGCAAGATGTTTAGCCGGTGATGAGGTTTGGTATTCCTCTTATGGCTATGTTCAGGAAGGCAAGATACACGCTCGCCTAACCTACAACCCCTACTTTGATGAGAGCCTCGACCGAATGGAGCAAGTGCTAAAAAGCAAATAGCCCAAGGCGTTCACCTTGGGCTCATAATGACGGTTTAATCTATTATCTAAACTCAAACAGTTCCCGATGAAAGGCATTCACATGATTAAAGGCCTTCTCAAGCTCCGTGCCTAGTTTGCTTGGCCCACAAAACCAGACACTGCACCTAGACGGCTCGATAACACTATCCACTATTTCTAGCTGATTAAATCTACCATCCGCTGAGGTATCTCGTAGATAGAGCCTAACACCTGCTTGTATCGCCCTACTCTTTAGCTCATCAAGCAATTCAGTATCTATTTCTCGATAACTATAAAACAACGTCACTTGTTTACTTTTACCCACGCTTTCAATAGCACTGAGAAATGGCGCAATACCAATACCTGCAGCAATCCATATCTGCTGTTTGCAATTATCATAAAAGCTAAAGCATCCATAAGGCCCCTCGATTGTTGCCTCTTGCCCAACCTCAAGTTTATCTTTTAGGGATTCAGTGTAATCACCGCTCGACTTAATCAAGAGGCGAACCTCACTACTTTGTTGCTGCGGGGAGGCAATGCTAAATGGATGCGGTTTTTCTGTATCACCAAAACCGACAAAGGCAAACTGTCCCGGATGAAATGAGAAATCATCAACTTTCAGGATAACGTCTAGTCCGTTAGTGATTGGCTTAACCGCTTGTATGTGCGCCACATGGTGCTTAGTTTTTCCGTTATAACCCAAGATAGTGATAAGACAGCCGATAGTTGCCAGCGCACTTACGACCGCAAGAATGACACCCACACCAGAGAGCCACATACTCGCTTCAAAAAACATCAACATATGCAGAACAAGTGCTAAATAGAGATAGGGAAATAGCTTGTGGGTAAACTGAAAGACGTTGTACTTAAACTTTTTTATCCACGCGATCAGAACAAACGCTGCTGAGAAATAAAAGCCATACTCCCCTATTAGTTGCGCAGGATCACCTAGAACATCGATGAACTTCCAAAAAGGAAAGGTCTCATCCTTTGGAACCACAAAGCCCATATCCATTGCAAAGTCATCACTTAAAAAGGCAAGCCAATGGAAAAGAGCCGTGAAAACTGAAGATATGCCAAGATATTTGTGTAGCCGGTACTGCTGATCTAAGCCTTTAAGGTACTTTTCTAAAGGCCAGTGCTTCACCGACAGAATGACGCATAGAGACATGAGTATCATGGATGCGATACCAGAGTAGTTCACAAGGTACGTACGCACCTGCCAAAACATAGGCCACTCAAGGGTTGGAAGATTAACCTGCAATATGGTTAACGGAATCAATAAGGTAACAATGACTAAGCTCAAGCAGAGCTTCAGGTTTCTGTTCATAGTCGTCTCACAACAAACGGCTGGTTAGTTGCAAGACAAGGTATCAACAGAAATGTGAAAAAAGCGTGTGTGTTGGGGCTTTCGAAGATTAAAGATAGTTAATCTTTCTAGGTAGTTCGAGCATAACAGAGGCCAAGAATCAGAGGCTTAACCTTAATATCCGTTCTTGACCTATCCTAGGTATTACTTCTTTTGCTCAGCTATGAACGCAATCACCTCTTCATTCAAGCACGTCTTACTAATGTATTGACGATGCTTACCTATGTGAAAGATAAACCCTAGGTCGCTTTGCTCGACCTGGTCAATTTGAGTCCAAGTGATTATGTTGGTGTTGTTGCGGTTTTTATAACTCACGCCGGTTGAATCGATTTGTAGCTCAACCTTACTACCTGCACTAGCCCCAATCGACTGACGCCATATCCACCAAGGTCTCTTGTAATAAACACTCAAAGCCTCAACGAAACTCAAGACAATAAAGAACCAACCTACGTAGCTGCTTGGTAAAAGCTCAAATTTCACCAGAGCCGAACCAAAAACAAGAAAAAGCACGGCTTTTAGATAGTCATGGGGAAACCTTACAGGGCGGCTGGTTTGGTCATAGCACTCAGCAAAAAAGGTTTTATCTAATGTGTATTCGGTGTTGAAGACAAAGTCTTTGGACATAGTTAGCTACTTTGGAGTTTTCTGTGAATGAGTAGGTTGAACGGCAGTATTGTATAGCTAATAGAGGCTTTTATTTAGCTATTTTCATTCCCATTCCAGCTCACGTCTACTTTCCGCTAAAGGCAATTGGTTTCAAAGGATGAATAAACTTCAGAGACTTAAAAAGAAAAAAGGACAGTCATCCCATCTGCACGTCAGTGCAAACAAGATGTCCTGCCCCGTAATTGGCTAGCTTTTCTTACGATTTAAATTCGATAGAAGAGCCAACCATGTCTTCTGTTAGTACCGTTAGGTTAGTTGCACCAACAGTACCTACTGCCTTGATAAGGCCTTGCTCATCACGCTCCATTGCTGGTTTTTCAGTTGAGATACCTTGCGGTAGTGGCTCATCTAGACCTTCGATCTGGCCGTAGAAGATGTTGTTTTTAAACTCAGAACCAACCATCTTGAATTTCTCGCCATCGAACTGACGGAATGCATTGGTATTAGCTTCAGCCGCGATAGATAGGTTGTTTTCAAACAGGGTATCTACAGCAGGGAAAATGGTCTCTGCGCGAGTATCATCTGTTAGGCTCACGCGGTGAACAGCGTTACTACCAAAGATGCCTTGAGTGTTGTTCACCAAGGTGTTGTTCTTAACGATCACATCCTTAGGAGTCCACTGCTTCTGAAGTGTTTTACCCTCAGTAGAGTCTTTGCTTAGCTCTTCACCGTTCGCTACATCGATGATGCCGGTATTAAGAACTAGACCACCACGATAGGTGCCTTTACCTAGCGTACCCTCGATGTAGTTGTTTTCGATGCGATGATTTTCATCATAGATACGGATGCCACCTGAGTTAGCGGTATTTCCTGGCAGGATAACGTTGTTAGTAACCGTGTTGTTGTGACCGTGGCGTAGTGAAATCATCGAAGTACTGTTGCGGATGGTGTTTCCGTCGAAGGTTACATCACTCGCTTTTACAGAAATCAATTCAATTTCGCCAGAACCATTCTTGCCAACGTAGCCGCTGATGTTGTCAAAGTAGTTGTTCTTCACAACACTCTGAGATTCAAACAATGAGTTGTGGCTATCACCGATGCGGATAGCTTGACGGTCGTTACGGTTAGTACGAACCATCTTAGGATCAGAGTTTTCAATTAGCTCAATATCAAGAGCCGTCAGGTCTTTAAAGATGTTGCCTTCGATAAGCGTCTTTTCTAGCTTGTCAGAGGTCGCAACCACTAGCATAGCGCCACGCTTATATTTACCTTCAAAGGTGTTGTTGGTGATCTTGTTGTTTTCACCACCAACGGTAACCCAGCGGATGTTAGGGTATTTGCCCTTCGCATCTGGCTCATAGTCATAGTCGTTGAACTTGTAGATCACAGAGTTGTTTAGCGTGTTGTTCTTACCGAAGATGCCGAATACACCCATGATGTTTGCATCATGACTAACAGTGCTTAGTGTTGGGCCACCATCGGTAAATACTAAGCTTTCGATTAGGTTGTTATCACCCTTAACGATGAACTGAGTAGAGCCATTAAAGATAACGGTTCCTGGCTGTTCTGCCTTAATGGTTACGTTATTAGCAGTTAGGGTAACGCTACCTAAGTCGCGGTAGTGACCTGCTTTAATGCTGATCACATCACCGTCTTGAGCGTTTAAGATGCTCTCTCTTAGCTCTAGAACTTGTTGCATCGAAGCGATACTAACGCCTTGATCTACCATCACTAATGTTGGTTTCTTTACCAGTTCAGTGCTGCCTTGATTCGACATACAACCAGTTAGTAGTAAAGAACCTGCGATTAATAAAATGGGTGCCTTTTTCATGACTCTCTCTTTTTTGTAGGGGGAATATGTTGAAAGGCACACTAGCAACAAGAGACATATCTGGGCAATTGTATGATTTAAAAATCGTTAGCGATCACGCCTCTTTTTCGTAAATCTGTTATCCAGATCAAGTAATTTAATAATACAATAAAACTTTATGAACTTAGGTTCATTTGACCAATCGAGTGTAATTCATAAGCAATGCTGAGGTGCGAAAATCTAGCTAGACTATTTTCTGTTCAGCGCTCGACGAAGCAAAACAAATCTATTAATCAAAAATTACTTTTTCATCGCTGCACGAATGGCAAAAACGCATATCCCCATCAAAACGAATGGAATTGCCGCGGATAATGGTTCGACAACGTCATATTCAACAAAGGATTTGAATAAAATAACGTGACCCAAGATTAATAGTAGCGCACAGATTATTGCTACCCCAATGAGTCGAATTTCATGTCTGATACGATTGTCCATTGTCTTCCTCCTGATTATTTTTAGTCATTTAATCATGAGGACAATGAACTGTATGCGTACAGTTTGGCAGTCAATTTACCGAACAGTTTCCGACATCTTTGCGATCACCTTTGATAGATGAAGTAGTGCATTCTTACGTTCATTTGTCAGACTATAAGAAAAGTTTAGCCGCAATCCGTGCAATGCTTCTTCACTCGATAGTTCCTCGCGAGGCACAAACAGCTCCGTTAACGCCAAGGACCATTCGTATTCCGACATTTGCTGTTTAAGGTCAGCCATATCCAGTGACTTTGGTAGGTACAACCAAATGAAGTATCCCCCTTCTGGCTCACTCAGCACTGTGCTAGTTGGTAAAATACTTAACAAGTAATCTCGAAGAGCGATGTAACGAAGGTGCAATTCCTTGCGCAGTTTGCGAAGGTGATTATCGTAGCTTTCATAAGTAAGGTAATGGGCTAACCCTGCTTGAATAGGAGCACTGGTAGAGAGCGTCGATAGTAACTGGATCTTTTGGATCTCATCGTTGAAGCGTCCATTGATCAGCCACCCCAACCGATAACCCGGACAAAGACTCTTAGAGAAAGAGCTACAAGACAGTACCCTATCCTCCGAATCAAACGCTTTTATGGATTTGGGAGAGCACCCCTCAGCAAACTGCAATTCCCCATAAGCATCATCTTCAACAATGTAGAAGTCATGCTGATTAGCAAGCTCCACTATGGCTCTCTTTTTATCATCAGATAAACTCAGCCCAGTCGGGTTATTGAATGAAGACATCAGCCAGCATGCTTTTATGTCATGCTCGGTCAGCACACTCTCCATTTGCTCTATATCTAGGCCATGATGTTTATCGATAAACACCTCAACAGGAACTAGCCCTAACCTTTCAATAATCTGCAGTGCGCCGTAAAACACAGGGGTTTCAACCATCACCTTATCACCTGGCTGAGTAACCGCTTGCAGACTCAGGTTCAGAGACTCCATAGCTCCGGATGTAATGACAATATCTTGATGTCCAATATGAACACCACGCTTTGTATAGCGCTGAGCAATTTGCCTGCGAAGGTCCGGGTTACCAGGTGGCATGTGCAGTCTGTTTTGAGAGGGATTTAATTTCTTGGCGGCGTTGCTTAGACTCTTAGCAAGATCAGCCATGGGAAACAGAGTAGGATCTGGGAAGGCGGAGCTGAATGGCAAGGCAGTATCAGAGTTACTCGCTTTAAGAAACTGAAGCAGTTTGTCCTTAAACGATACACTATTCTGGGAAGTATTGAACTCACCTGCGGATAAGGAAGATCGGCTAGAAATATAGTAGCCGGATTGTGGCTTCGCCGTTATCCATCCTTGAGACTCGAGTATCTGATAGGCTTTTAAAACCGTACTATTACTTGCACTAAAGTTTTGGCAACTCGCTCTCACCGAAGGAATTTTATCTCCAACTCGCCACACCCCATTCTCTATTTGTTCGACAATCTGTTGTGCGATTTGTTGGTAGCGAGTCATAAGTTGGATGTCTTAAAGAAAATGCCTAAAGGTGATTATAAAATAAGTCCTCTTCCCTCTTACAGCAGAGAATCTGCACTTATCTCACCTTTTTAAACTAACTTACGTCAGCTTAATGGTGTTTCTCCAGCACTCAATACCTCATAAAGGACAGCACCATGGTGCTGTATCACCGCGACATCTTCGACACTATAATGGCTCGCTTTTCTAAGGTTGTGCTAGCTACCGTGAATGCGTGTTACTGTACTTGTTGCTGTCTCGTTTTTAGAAGGTTGGGAAGCACTGGATTGGAAGGCAATGTTCTTCTCCAATTTCTCCACCAGCACTGCTTTCCTAAATGGCTTAGGAAGATAATCATTCATACCCGAATCGAAACAGCGCTGAATGTCATCGTCTAAAATGGAGGCGGTCAACGCAATGATATTGGTTTCATCAAGCGACTCCATTTTTTCAAATGCTCGAATGGTAGATGTGGCCTCGAAACCGTCCATAACCGGCATCATACAATCCATTAAAATCAGGGCTATTTGCTCATAATGCTCTTTGTAAAGTGAAACCGCTTCAGCACCATTGTTGGCAATCTTGTAGTCGATGCCCAGTTTCTTTAGGTTCACCGCGACTACCTGCTGGTTTACCTTATTGTCTTCAACCACCAAAATCATGCCCTCACTAGTACGCTTCGTTTTGGGGGCATCGGCAACCTGCTTCTGAGTCGGTTGTATGGTTTTTAGTAGGTGATCTAAACGGTGACCAAGCAAAGGCAAGGTTATATAGCCTGCAACGGAGTCACCAAAGTCGACCTTCTCCTCACTGTTATCTCGCACCACAATTACTATGTTGTCTGAATATTTTTCTGTGCAGTACGAAATATCAATAGTGCCATCAAGGATGATAATCGCCTTGGCAGAAATATGCGGGAGGATCTCTTCTATGGTGTGCACCACCTCGAGCGGGTAGTGATAAAAGTTGAGCTCATGAATCAATATCTTAGACGGTTTTTCACTGCAGTAGATCACCTGTGGAAGGTTATAAGATAAAGGCTTACTACCCTGTTGCTCCGGCTCTAACTCCAACTCTAGGGTAAAGTAAAATTCACATCCCAGACCTTTAGCTGAGGTTAGCTCTATCTTACTCCCCATCATCTCAATCATTTTGGTAGAGATAGCGAGCCCTAGTCCAGTACCGCCAAATTCGTTGGATGTCTGGCTGCTCTCTTGCTTGAACTCTTCAAACACTTGGTCGTGCTTGCTCTCATCGATGCCAATACCTGTATCTTTGACCGCAAAATAGAGTGAGACTTTGTCGCTACTTCGATTTTCGACCTTAAGCTTAAAGGTCACGGCACCCGCTTCAGTGAACTTGATGGCGTTTGAAGCAAGGTTCATCGCAACTTGCCTTAGTTTCTGCTCATCCGCCCGAACATAACCTGGAATATCCTCATCCATCTCTATCTTAATCTTAACGTTCTTTTGTTGGGCTTTAGGCGCAATCAAAGCAGCAGTATCAAAGATAACCTCTTTGATAGCACAGGTGTGGGGACAGACCTCAAGATTGCCGGACTCAATCTTAGAGAGGTCTAAGATATCGTTTATCAGCATCAAAAGAGTCTGAGATGACGAGTTGATCGTGGTGAGATAGTCTTTCTGCACCGGTGATAATCGAGACTCATTGAGTATATCGGTCATGCCGATGATCCCGTTAAGCGGTGTGCGGATCTCGTGTGACATATTCGCGAGGAAAGAGCTTTTCGCTTTGTTCGCATCTCGCTCTCGCTTTTGAGAAGTAACTAAGCCCGTTTCTAGCTTAGTGATAGAGCGTATTACAAGTGCAATTACCACAACAATAGACAGGCAAAGCAAGGCGGCAATGGCGTAGTAATAGAGACGAAACATCTCTAGTTTGGAGATAATAAGCTTAGGCACATTCACATATAGCGCTTCAAGCTGATGCTCAACCCCGTGAATGGTTTCTCGCATGGCGCCCAATTGGCCAGAGTTATGGTCATAACCAAAAGACTCTATCTCATTGTGCAATGCCAAAAAGGCATCATCAAACTGTGCGTGCTCTTCTTCTAACACTAGGCTATCAGGAACTTCCAGAATCAGCTGTTTAAGTTTTTGCAAATCACTATCGACCTGCTGTTTGTTCTCAGAACTCAAGTCTCGGAACAGGTTAAACATGCTCTCTTGTATCACTAGCATTTGTTGATTCAGCGCTGAATTACTCTCTCTTAGGATTAACCTTTGAAAGCGAATGGACTCTTTTTGCAGGTCATCCACTAGCCCATCCGTTTTATCCTGACCATAGATGCGCATTAAGGTGTCAGCAATATCGTCGAAGCTCTCAAGATAGTTATTTACTGCATTAATTGAATCTAAGCTGCTAAAAGCAGAATCCACACCCACTTCTTTTATCATCATCTCGATATCAATAAGACGCTGTTTCAATAGCTCGGCTTCGGTGTGAAGTTTAGTGCGGTATTTTGAATCCAAACGAGCAATGTAGTCCTTTTCATGACGGCGTAACATCAACATCTGGTTAGACGATTGAGAAATAGAAACCTGGAGCTGATTGAGTCTATCTTGCTGCTGATTGAGCAGCATATTTGTTATTAAAAAGGCGAAAATAAGGAAAACAATCCCTGCCCCTCCTAATAGCAATAACCCCTTCATCGTCCACTGTTTCGAATCGCTCATACACTGCTCCTATTGTTTAGAGGCAAGATAGGAGTTCATGATTCATCTTCAAATTTTTCTGGGAATTTCTGATGAGAATCTGTGTGTTATAGAGGTTTTGGAATGAACCGTTAGGGCATTAAAGGCAGAGTACACCTCTTGCCTTTAATATTATGATTAATCTAATAGAGATAGCTCTTTTCGAACCAGTTCAGCACCGGCTCTTAACGCATTCAACTTAGCCGTTGAAACCTCCCTTGCAAGAGGCGCCATACCGCAGTTTGTGCATGGATACAGCTTATCTGCGTCCACATACTTAAGTGCGTTTCGAAGAGTTTCGGCTACTTCTTCAGGAGTTTCGACCTCATTAGTAGCGACATCTATGGCACCGACCATTACCTTCTTGCCGCGGATAAGCTCTAGAAGCTCGATAGGCACGCGAGAGTTGTGACATTCCAGAGAAATGATATCGATATTCGACTGTTGCAGCTTAGGGAATACCTCTTCATATTGACGCCATTCGGTACCTAGGGTTTTCTTCCAATCGGTATTAGCTTTAATGCCATACCCGTAGCAAATATGGACTGCGGTCTCGCACTTAAGGCCCTCGATGGCTCTTTCTAAACAGACGATCCCCCACTCGTTTACGTCTTCAAAGAAGACGTTAAACGCTGGTTCATCAAATTGAATAATATCAACGCCTGCGGCCTCTAGCTCTTTAGCTTCTTGGTTGAGGATCTTGGCAAATTCCCAAGCCAATTTTTCTCGGCTACCATAGTGGTCATCGTAAAGGGTATCGATCATCGTCATCGGCCCTGGTAAGGCCCACTTAATTGGTTTGTTGGTTTGCTTTCGCAGGAACTTAGCATCTTCGACAAAAACAGGTTGTAGTCGACTCACTGGCCCCACTACGGTTGGGACACTCGCATCATAGCGGTTGCGTATCGTGACGGTCTTGCGGTTTTCGAAATCCACACCGGCTAGGTTTTCTATGAATGTGGTGACAAAGTGCTGACGCGTTTGTTCTCCGTCACTAACAATATCAACCCCAGCCAGTTCTTGCTCATGCAATGAAAGGCGCAAAGCGTCACGTTTCCCGCTCTCAAGTTCTTCATTCTCTAACTTCCATGGTGACCAAAGTGTTTCCGGCTGCGCTAGCCATGACGGCTTTGGTAGACTGCCAGCAGTTGAGGTTGGTAATAGTGTTTTCATTGTGATTCCTTTCATCTTGTTTACGCGTAGTTAGCTGACCACTGCTCAAGCACTGCATGGTATGGTTTTATAAAGGTTTCCTCAGCAAACTTGCCCTGCTCTTTCGCGAGTTGGCTACGCTCCTCTCGGTCATACACAATCTGGGTCAGTGAGTGATCCGAATTATTTAAATTTGGTTGATAGCGCTTACCCGCCGCTGCATTAGCGTTATAGATCTCTGGGCGGTAGATCTTTTGAAAGGTCTCCATTGTGCTGATAGTGCTGATCAGCTCAAGATTGGTGTAGTCGTTAAGTAGGTCACCAAAGAAATAGAAAGCTAACGGCGCAACACTATTTGGCGGCATGAAGTAGCGAACCTGCAACCCCATCTTCTGAAAGTACTGTTCGGTCAAAGAAGACTCGTTAGGCAGATATTCATAGCCCAATACAGGATGATGATTCTCACTGCGTTGATAGATCTTATTGTCCGAAACACTCAGGCAAATGACTGGGCGCTTTTTAAAGTGCTGTTTGTAAGAGTCTGACTGGATAAAGTGCTTAAACAACTTGCCATGCAAATCGCCAAAATTGTCTGGAACACTGAACCGAGTCTGGTTCTTATTGTGTTCAAGAAGCACAACACTGAAGTCGTAATCACGTACATAAGAAGAAAAGTTATTTCCAACAATACCTTCGATACGCTCGTTGGTTTTTCGATCCAGAATATTGGTTTTCAGCACCTCTATTGATGGGAATGCTTCTCCACTACCCTTAATATCTAGGTCAACAGAAATGATCTCCAGCTCAACAGAGTATCGGTCTCCCTGTGGGTTATCCCAGTTGGCTAAAGCGTTAAAGCGGTTATCTATCATGCGTAGTGCATTGCGTAGGTTCTGCTCTCGGCTGTCACCACGCGCAAGATTGGCAAAGTTAGTGGTGATACGGGTGCTGTCCGATGGCTGGTAGTTCTCATCAAAGGTGATGCTGTTGATAGCAAAGGTTAAATCGTTCTTCATCGTGATGTCCTATTTCCTTGAATTCATAATCTTGCTCGGGTCGCCTTTCACGACGAATAGACAGAACTAAAAACCGCTGTACCTAACACCAGAGCAGTCTTTTTTATACTGGTTTAACTTATTGATTAATATTGAATTCGTTTCACATCGAACATGAGCAAATTTCATAAACAAATTTGAGACTCAAGTTTTTCTCATAAAAAGTCGTTACCATAGACGCAAAAAAGCCAGCGAACAAAGCCCGCTGGCTTTCGAGAAATAGGGTTAAGAATTAAGCGCTGGCGTAGATAACACTGCCGCCTTTGATCATATCAATAACGTCTTTATTGATCTCAGGAGAAAGTGCCGGGCAGCCCCAACTGCGTCCAAGATAACCATGCTTATTGATAAAATCTTGCGTCGCGTACTCTGCGGCATGGATCACGATAGCACGCTCGCGAGCTTTGTCGTTCATACCTTTGCTAAGGCCGTCTAGACGCAAAGAGTAGCCGTGTTTGCCATAGTAGGTTTCATTAGTGAGAAACACACCCAGAGAAGTTTGGCGTGAGCTTACTGTGTTAGAAAACTCGGTTGCTGTCTTGCCACCGCTGTTTACACCATGAGCTACGTGCGTTTTAAATGCCAGTTTCTCCTTTTCAAGGTCGATAACGAAGAAACGGTCTTCAGTTGACGGACGGTTGTAATCAATGATGGTCAATACTGGTTTCTTCGCGCCATCCGTCGCTTTGTACGCTTGGTAGGCATCTTTGAAAAGCTCAAAGTCCATTACCTTTTCAAGACCAATGGTATGATATTTAGCTTCAATTTTGTTTTCTTGGGCTGTGTTTTCGATTGTGTTTGCACTTACTGCGGTCGACAAAACTAGCGTCGACAAAAGAATAAATAACGATTTCACTTTCAATGATACAACTCGGCAATAGAGGTTGAAGGTCGCTTAACCAGGCGCTTTTGATTATTCATTTTCGTCATAAGCATGGCTAAGATGTCGGTCAAAATTGTATATATTTTGATCGACTATTCAAGTCAGAAATGTGTAAATAATCGTATCCTATGCTGAAAACTATGCTTGCACCCCATTTTGAACAGTTATCGGTGCTTATTTAGGCGCTTAAGTAACAGTACGTTGCAATCATCATCGTCCTAGTTAATATGGGATTGTCTCATTTCGAGACTGCATAGTTTAGGATTTACTATGTCAGTTCCAAAGGATTGTCTTTTTACATTAGGACATCTCAATGATATTCAAGATCACTACTCCAATTCTGGAGCCTACTGAAGGGTCGCCACACAAGGCCTCAAAGCCCTCGATTGCCTTTAACTCCCCTTTCAAAACCTCAAGCTTTTTCGCTACCTCCACCACGCGATATTCATTTTCTCGATTTTATTTTTCGTATTGATCCTCCCCCTTCAATACACCTGCGCGCACGCGCAAATTTCGAAATTTAATAATTTAACGGTTTTATAGAAAATGAATACGAAACTTCTAGGCAGCGCCCTAATTATCTCCGGCACCGCTCTTGGCGCTGGCATGCTCGCAATACCAATGGTTCTAGCTCAATTTGGTCTGTTCTACGGAACACTTCTGATGGCGTTCATCTGGTTTGGCACCACCTACTCAGCACTACTTCTACTCGAAGCAACCATAAAATCAGGTGGTGGACTGGGTCTGAATACCATCGCTCGTAAAACGCTTGGCAAAGGCGGACAACTTGTCTCAAATGCTCTGCTGTATGCCCTTCTTATCTGCCTGTTAATGGCCTACATCTTGGGCGCGGCCGATCTATTAACTAAAGGGGCTTCTTCTCTCGGTTTAACCCTGAGTTTCACCCAAAGCCAGATACTGTTTACCTTAGTAGCAGGCGCGATTGTAGCCTGTGGCACAGGTGTTATTGATAAGCTAAACCGCCTGCTATTCTTGGTAATGATTGCTAGCCTAATCATTACTCTATTTGTGTTGCTTCCACATTTCTCGACGCAAAACCTGACTCAAGTAAGCAACCATGACCACCTAGGTCTGATTCAAACCAGTGCAGTACTATTTACTAGTTTTGGTTTTATGGTAGTGATCCCAAGCCTTGTTTCATACAACAACGATGCCTCCCATAAACAGCTAAGAAACATGGTTATCCTAGGCTCAGTAATCCCGCTTTTCTGCTACTTGTGTTGGCTGTTCGCAGTTGTTGGCAACCTACCACCAGCACAACTAAAAGAGTTCTCTAGCGTTTCTCAACTGATGGCAGGCTTCGAGCACGAAGCGCCTTGGATTGGTTCAGTGCTTTCTCTATTTACCGGCCTTGCCCTACTCACATCATTCTTTGGTGTGGCGATGTCACTGTTCGATCAAAACAGCGACACCTTCAAGCAAAACCGCGTCGTGACCTATGTTCTTACCTTTATACTGCCTCTAGTTGGCGCAATCATGGCTGCAGACCAATTCCTTTCGGTTCTTGCCTACGCCGGGATCATACTGGTATTCCTAGCCGTATTTGTTCCCCTAGCTATGGTTTACAAGCTAAGAGCTACAGATACATTAAGCGAAAGCTATGCCGCTGAAGGTGGCAATATGATGATGCTGTTTGGGCTTGCTTTTGGCGGGTTCTTGCTAGTATCGCAGATGGTGTAATCACCGGCAGATAAAGAAATAGGCGCTAATTAGCGCCTATTTTTGTTTTGTGTGTAGCCAGCTTTAATTCGCCTGACTCAGATACTTGATCCAGCTAATAGTCGCCTGATCAGACTTTATCTGATTAGCCTTTTGAGCATGCTCTAACGCTTTCTTCTTATCGCCTAAGCGATAGTAAGCTTGAACAATGGTCAACTCTTTACGAGCACTGGAGTTCAGTTTGTCTAGCTGAGTTAGAGCAGTCTTATACTGCTTGTTTTGCATCAGTAGATTGATGTAAGACCAGCGATATTGACTGTCTTTGCTGGTGGCACGAGCCCAAGCCTCCAGTGACTGTTCCCATTCTCTCGCCTGTTGCCAGTATTGTGCTTCTACCGCTAAATCTTTGGCGTCAACATCGGATGCCTTATTCAGTTCATGGAAGATCTGAGCAGACTTTTCAGGCACGCCTTGCTTAGAATAAAGCTGAGCCATCATACGCGTTTGAGTTTTACTTAACTCAAAGCCAGCACGCTCATATTGCTTGAGAGTCGCCAAGGCTTGTGAATAGTTTCCAACTCGCAGATACAGGTTGATGGTTTGTGTCCACCAGCTCCCTCGCTCAGGTTCAAAGCCACGCAATGCCAGCGTAGTTTTAAGTGCATTATTCCACTGCTTAAGAGACAGCTCAGCACCCAAACGTAGATTAAGCACAGGTACCGTTGTTTTACCGCCTGCAGAATAATAGCTGCTTACCGCACCGAGCACTGGTTTCCAACTCTCCATCTGATAGTTGGCTTGACCAATACGAAGCCAGATCTGCTGCACGGTGTCGGCCTTCAGAACATTCAAGGTTTTGTTCTGTGCCATCACTTCGTTGTAGTTAGCCAGAGCCTGCTTAGTCTTGCCATTAGACAACAGGATATCTGCATACATGCGCTGGGTTTCGATGTGTTGTTCAGGCTCAAGACCCTTTGTAGCAACACTTCGCCCCAACGCCGCTTCTGCTTTATCCATTTGGTCTTCTTGCCAGTACAAGATACCCAACATGCGCTGTACATAAGAGGTATCAAATGCTCGGCTTGAATCTACTTTTTCAAGTGTCTCTATGGCCTCGGCATTCATGTCATTACTCTGCAGCTCAAACGCTTGATGCACACGACCGGCAACCGAGCGACTTAATTCTTCAGCGGTGACCGCACCGGTAAATAAGCTAGCTATTAGGGCTAAAGTTATAACTGATTTGTTCATTTTTGCAGTTTAAACTCCAACTTAACGGTTTGCCCTTCACGGGTTTGTGCCTTGCCATTGACTATCATTGGCTGATATTTCCAGCGTTGAAGTGCACGGATAGCTTCACGGTCAAACACGCGTGCAGGCTCGGCCTCTACAACCTTAATGTCTACAGGTGTACCCACTTCGTTGATGCTAAAGCTCATTACAACGTAACCTTCAATCTTACGATTCAAAGCGCGTGGCGGATACCTTGGTTCCATTCGGTGTAGCGGCATCACCTGTTGGTTCTGTGCAATCTTCATCGGCCCTGGATTAGAAATCGCCAAGCCAGAAACCCCTGTATCTAGAGCAACCTGAGGTAAGTCCAAGCTATCCATCGAGATTGAATTCTCGGACACATTGGTTGGATCACTCACCTGCGTTTCTGGTGGCTGTTGTGGCTTCTCTGGTGGATCCGGCAATTGACGCTGACGACGCTGGGTAGCGCTATCTTGCTCTACTTGAAGGATATCAAAGCTCACTGGCGGCTTTTGATCCGGCAGCGGCGTTTTACCCAAATTCACCAACCAAGTCATAAACCCAAACACAAAGAAGGTCATCAACAAGGCAAGAGGCAGTGCTATAAATAGTCTTTTCATTTACTGCCTCTATTTGGCGGCTGTAGCCAGAGCGATCTTCTCGATCCCTGCACCCTTCGCCCCATCCATTACCTCAACAACCGTACCGTTAAAGGCAAACTTGTCTGCCTGAATCACTACAGATGCATCTGGTTTGTCGATCACCATACTCTCAAGTGTTGCCTGAACACGCTCTACATCCACCAAACGTTTATCGATATAAACTTGGTTGTTGTCTGTAATGGCGATAAAGATGCCAGCATCTTTCTGACTAGTAGCATTTGCCGCCTGAGGACGGTTTACCTCTACACCAGATTCGCGCACGAAAGAGCTAGTAACGATGAAGAAGATCAGCATGATAAATACGATATCAAGCATTGAGGTCATATCGACCTGTGCTTCTTCATTACGCTCGCGACGTCGTCCTAATCTCATTGTAAAAACCTCTAATTATGGATTCGTAGCATTCGCTCTAAGTGCAATTGCTTGCGCTCTGCCAATCCATACAATCTCGAATAAACAAACATACCCACAAGGGCTGCTACCATGCCGGCCATTGTTGGGATAGTGGCCATAGAGATACCTGCCGCCATTAGGCGCGGTTCACTGTTTCCTTGGGCTGCCATCACATCGAATACCGAGATCATACCGGTAACGGTTCCAAGCAAACCTAGCATCGGAAACAGTGCGACAAGCACCTTCATTAAGGACAGTGAACGCTTCAGGCTCGACTCCGACGCTGACAGCCAAGCGGTGCGCTGCGAAAGCGCATACCAAGAATGGCGGTCAGAGCGTTGTTGCCACTGAAGAACCCATTGGTGCTGGTACTTTGGAAATAACCAAAAGAAGTACAAGACTCTATCTAGAACCAAAATCCAAAAGACCAGCATCACAGCGGCGAGCCACCACAGAACCGGACCACCTCGAACCATCAGCTCATCGATAGAGCCAACTAGGGGTACGTCTGTGAGCATCGCCCAAAAGGATGCGAAGTCAGCCATTATGCAGCAGCCTCTTGTTTGCGCTCTGCGCTTTCAGCTACTAGGCCAACACCTTGTTTTTCAACAACATTACGGATGCCTTCAGATAGGCTAGATAGCATGTTGTGTACAAGTAGTAGAGGCATAGCCGCGACTAGACCAAGAACGGTCGTGATAAGTGCCATCGAGATGCCGCCTGCCATGATGCGAGGATCAGCATTACCAAACTGAGTAATGGTTTGGAAGGTATCAATCATACCGGTTACTGTACCCAGTAGACCTAGCATAGGTGCTAGAGCTGCTAGGAGTTTGATGGTCGAGATGCCTTGCTCTAGGCTCTCTTGCTCATCCATTACTGCTTCTAAAAGACGAAGCTCAAGTGCTTCAATCGTTGGACTCTGATCTTCTTTATGAACCAGCATTACGCGGCCAAGTGGGTTGTTGTCTGTTGGGTTGGATACATCTTTCAGCTGTTTGTTGATCTTAGACTTAATAGACATAAGAACGAACGCACGATAAACACCGATTAGAAGACCTACTAGAAGAAGACCAATGATGATTTTACCTACTACACCACCCTGCTCGATACGCTGAGAAAGGGTTGGGTTGTTAGCCAACTGCTCAAGCAATGCGCCGCGTGTTACGTCTAGCGCTACTACAGGTAGGTCGCTTGATAAATCAGTTGACGATGTCAGTGTTAGTTTAGGCTGAACCGTGTATGGTGTAGCAATCTGTTTAGTTGCGTTCCAAGCCAAGTAACCATTATCGTCCGCTAGAGCGAATGAGCCCATACGAAGAACTGTTTTCTTTTGCAGTTCACCAGAACCATCCACAAAAGGAACCATTATCTTGCTAGCTTTCGAGCTTGCGTCGATCTGATGCTGGTATGAATGCCATAGACCGTACAGTTGGTCTTTAGATGGGATAGATTTCGCTTCTATGATCTCATCGATAACCGCTACATCTTCATCTAGCCCGATAGTAGCAACCGAACGCTCTTGCTCTAGTTGAACATCTTTCGCTGCTTGGCGTACAACACCAAAGATCTCACCCAAGCTACCTGTCGCTAGGGTCAGTTCTTTTTCTTTGCCTGCTAGTAGCTCTTCATTGGATTGGAACTTTGCGCTTAGAGAGTCGATAGATTTATTCAGGTTTGCACGCTGCTTGATAAGCGCATCATACTCAGCCTGAAGCTTCTGTTCTTGAGAAGCAAACTCCCCTTCGCGCGCTTTGTTATGCTGTGTATCAGCCGCTTTGGCTTTATTAGTATCGTTTAATAGCTCTTGGCTAGCGTGTGCTGGAATTACACACAGGGCTGCGGCTAGAGCTAGGCTAACCTTTGCTAGGTGACGTTTCATTAATTACTTCTCCTCACCTTGAGTTAGCGAAACGGGTAGATCAAGCAGGCTTGGAGAAGCTTGCTTAGCGGCAACATCGAACGCTTTATCGATTGAGTGACCAACACTGCGGTCTTGCTCAATCCATGCATTTTGATTGTCGTTCCATGCCCAGTAGCGCTGGCGGTCGTTAGAGCGAGCTACTAGAGATACACGACCTAGGTAAAGCTGCTCAGCAACGATAGGCTTACCGTCGAATTCGATAGTGCCAGAGTACGCACCCATTTTAGTGCCGTAATCCATTTCGATCTGATATGCCTCGAGAATGCGGCGATATTTTTCTGCATCACTGATGTCTGCTTGAGTCATCATTTCATTCAGAGATTCGAGACGCTTTGAACGAGCATCGACGCGAATCGGACGGTCTTCGGCATTCAACTTTTTCAAACCATCCAACATTTCATACATCAGAGGAACGATAGCCTGACGGGTATCATCGATCTGAGATAACTGTGAATCAAAGCCTTCAAGCTCTTTCTCTTGGCTAGAAATCAGACCTTCAAGGTGAGTGTTGTAAACCGTTAGGTTGTTCACCTCTTGCTTCAGCGTAGCAATATCAGCTTCTAGCTGCATCGCTTTGTCGCTGCTTGCAGAAATCTTCTTTTGGCTGTTTGCTGCATTCTTAGTGATTTGAGTCTCGACGTTTTGAGACTTCTGCAGTGTCACCTGCTGGTTAGCAAAGGCTGATGCACTAGTCATAGACAAGCCTGCTAGTAATAGGTAGCCAGCTTTATTTTTAATATTCATAGACTTTCATTAACTCTCTGAATTTATGTATCTTTTCTTCAAACTGTATCGACCATATCATTAATCAATCGCAGTTTCTTTCATAAGGTAACCAAATGTTTTTTGGCGCCTAAAAAACGCATGAAAGCCGAGCTAGGCTCGGCTTGTTTTAAATCTTTTCGATTAGTACTTCACTTCATAATTCAAGTAGAAGCGACGACCTGGAGCATTGTAGTAACGAGAAGCATTCTGCTCTGACTGAGCATATGGTGTCATATACTCTTCATTGAACAGGTTCTCGATAGCAAAGCTTACAGTACCAACAGGCAAGTCATAATCCATACCAGCATTAGCTAGGAAGAAACTATCAACTGCGTATTTTGCACCTTGAGTAATCTCGTCTTCTTTATCACGTGAACCAGAGTAGATGAAGTTGATGTTATAGCGACCAAACTCATGTGCATCATAGATAAACATAGAGGTTACTTTCAGAGGCGCGATACGCGTGCCATCTAGAGGTTCCCAATCGCTGTTTTCATCTAGCTTACGCTCACCTTCTTGCCACGACACTGTGTTGTCGTTGCGAAGGTTAGCAAGGATATTGAAACCAAGAGTTGCTTCAGCACCCCATACGCGTTCTGGTGCTCGGGTACTTTCAAGGTTACCAGTTACGTCGTTCAAGCTTAAGGTCGCACCTGAATCTGACTCACTGTAAAAAGCCGCAAGTGTATAGTCAGCTTGTGCAATCAGACCTCGAACGCCAATCTCATAGTTGTCTGTTTTAATAGGGTTAATCGCACCATCAACGCTAGTTAACGGATTAGAAGCTGTACCACCTGAGCGGATATCACGAAGTGCTTCGTTTGTAGACATACCTTGTGCAAATGACGCAAACACTTGATGGTTTGGAGTTAGATAGTGCGTAATACCTACGTTGAAAAGGAACTCATCAAAACTTGGGTTACCACCTTCTACACTATTGCCCGCAGTGCCGTTAAAGGTATTACCTACAATAAAGTCATCTACGCTTAAGCGAACGTACTCATAGCGAACACCATAAGAAACGGTTGTGTCTAGAGTGATGTCACTTGAGAATTGTGCAAACGGTGCGATAGCGAACTGTTCTACGTCTGGTGTGTTGTTTACAAAACCTACGCTGTTAGGTTGCTTGAAGGTTTGGTTTTCTAGGTCAAGACCCCAAGTTACCGCAGCCCAGCTTGTGTCACTTGAGATATTGATCTTCGCGCCGTAGCGGTCGAAGTCAGTCTCATTATGACCATAAAGGGTTTGGCCGAACGTTGGAGAGTTAGGGTTGTAATCGGTCATCTTCAAAGTGAAGGTCTCAGTATCCTGAGTCATCCAATAACCGGTCACATCAAGCATACCAAGCGCAAACGCATAATCCTGATAACGAACTTGATAGTTAGCGAAGGTACGGCTTACGTCGTTTGGCTCAGCACCAGGCTGACCTGCTACACCATTGTTGTAGCCGGGGCCACAGTGCTCAGCTTGCGCTGGGATTCCGTTTTCAGGATCCGCACCGGTTGCACACCAACCGTCGTTATCTGTGATGTTACGAACACCAAAAGTAAAGGTAAGTGCACGGTCTGCATCAATGTTATGGTTCCACACACCATTCACATTAATGTTGTCCATGTCATCTTCGTTGTTTACCGAAGGAAGACGATCACCGTTTGCATCAAAGCTGCCACCACGTTGCTCATAGCCAAGACCGATACGCCATTGGTTTTTGTCATCACCACCTTGCGCTTCTTGGTATACATCCCAACTAAACGAGTCGCTACCGAACTCTTGGAAGTTGGTGCCAACCTTGGTGCGGTATTGGGTTTCACCCGCTACCGGCATCTTAGTGATAACGTTGATGATACCGCCCTGTGCACCTAGGCCATATACCGCAGAACCGCCACGGATAACCTCGATACGATCTACGTTTTCAGGATCAATAGAAGACAGTTCTTGGCCGAAATCAAGGAAGCTATTGTTTTGTGCTACACCATCAATAAGTAGCAGAACACGTCGGCCACGGATGTTGTTTTGACCCTTACTACTTAGGTTACCGTGGATAGAGGTACCCATGCCCGGAACCAACATAGAAAGCACATCGTTAATACTACGACTTTGCTTCATAGCATCAGAGATTTGCTCTTGATTGATTACAGTTACTGAACGAGGAACCTCGTTAAGAGTTTGCTGACTACGGCTCGCAGAAACTACGATAGTTTCCATTTGTTCCGTTTGAGACGCTTCTTCAGCTTGAGCGCTGAAATTTGTCAAAGTTAATGCGCCCATAATGGCTACATTCAGCTTAGTAAGTTTCATTTTTCCATTTCCGTTTTACGACAACGCCTCGCCTTGGCATAAGGGCTAAAAAAGGTTTTAGTGCTGTTGAGAGGCATTTAATTGCGTGGTAGTCTAGCACTCCTTTTAATGAAGTAAACAATAATTGTTATCATTTGTGTTTTTATGAAGCATTTTCGTCCAATTTGCCGTTCAGCCACCATTCTGCTTAGCCTTGTCTTTGTTCTAGATCAAGTTTATGCAAATGAGTACACAGATGACCGAGGCATAACCTTGCCTACAATTAAGACAAACACCTTTCCAAGAGTGGCCAGTGTTTCGACATTTGGCGGTGAGGTTTCGCTTGCCTTAGGTGAGGTTCCAGTCGCTGTTTCAAACTACCCCGGCGGTTTCCCCTCTTACCTAAATGAGCTAAAACAGGCCTCTGAACTTGGTCCTAGGTCGAGAACCAGTTTTGAAGCACTTTATACGGCGAAACCAGACCTAATCGTGGGACTAGGCCGTATGATCGAGCCTTACTATCAGCGTTATTCAGATATCGCCCCTGCCCTTGGTTATGACTTAATAACTGTGGATGACAGTAATAAAGCCATCGCTCAAACCAGTAAGGTATTAGGCAAAGAGGCGGAAGGAATACGCATCAACCAATGTTTCGAGCAAACACTTGAGAAGATGCACAGTAAAATAGGCGACCAAAAACTCAGTGGTCTGTTTCTTACTAGTGCTGGGGTTACGCCAAGAGCCTACTATTCGCACTTTATGACAGTGAGTTTAATGGAGCGCTTGAATATTGAGAGCGCTAACGGCCCATCGCCTTACTCAGCAAAAACACCTTACTCAGGACAAGTAGGTTTGGAGTGGCTGATTAAACTAAATCCCGACATTATCTTTATGTATCAGGGTTCTAAGCCACAATTTGTCGACTCAAAAATCTGGCAGAACCTTTCTGCTGTCAAGAACAATCGAGTCTATGAAGTTAGCATGGCGTGGCGCGAACCGGAAGGACCATACTCTCGATTGTGGGTAAGCATGGATATAGCGCATAAAGCGTATCCTGAGCTATTCGATGCTCCTTCAAAAGAGAAAGTTGAGGAGGCGTTGTGTCGCTGAACAGTAAAAACCTGACACTGATACTGTTTTCCTCTGTCACCTTAGTAGTTGTTATCTATCAGTCTCTTAGCGTCGGTATCTATCAGTTTTCGTTGTCGGACTTACGTTCGTTTTTGCTAAACGAGCAACAGACTAGCCAGTATCTTGTCTTCTGGGAATTAAGGCTACCAAGAACCCTGATTGCGCTATTTGGTGGTGCTGCCCTCGCTACAGCGGGTCATATCATGCAGAGCGTTCTTAAGAACCCACTGGCCTCCCCTAACCTAACCGGGGTAATGTCTGGTGCGGCCTTTGCGGTGCTGACAGCAACTATGTTTGTACTGCCTCTCTCTTCTCTGTTTTGGGGTATCGCTGGCGGGCTTATCGGCGGTGTGATAACTCTGTCAATTAGTTGGAAGAACGGTATTACTCCAAGCCGTCTTGCACTTGCTGGCGTATCTGTAAGTGCATTTTGTCAGGCTGCCATTACCTACATTCTTCTCTCTGACCGAGTAGACAGCGAAGCGCTGTTCTTCTGGCTAACCGGAAGTAACGCTGGAGCTAACTGGGATGCATTTTGGCCTTTACTGTTTACCACATTACCTATGTTTGCCTTGTTAATCGTGAGCTATCGTCAGCGCTCGTATCTTGAGCTTGACGATGAAGTGGCTAGAGGCTTGGGCATCCCAATAAACAGCTACCGCCTGCTGTTCGGTTTTATCTCAGTAATATTGACTGCCGCTTCTGTTGGCGCTTTCGGTCCTGTTGGCTTTATCGGATTGGTCGCTCCTCACTTAGCACGCATGCTAGGTCTTGGCCTTATCGGCTCAGCGGCAATCGGGGCAAGCCTAGTAATTACCGCAGACCTTCTCGCGCGCACGCTACTTATGCCTCTTGAGCTACCCATCGGAGTCCTAACCGCTATGATTGGCGCCCCTTGGTTTCTGTATCTTATCCTTGGCAAACTATGGATGGCCCGCTAATGGTTCGTAGCCTTCCTTTCTATCTGATCTGCAGCTTAGTGCTCTTTGCTCCATTGGCTTACATCGGAACCTCGCAAGAGCTGATGAGCTCCGGACTCGCGTTTATCGAGCGAGGAACCTATCATCCGTTTTGGTCTTTGAGCTTACCAAGAATCATCCTCGCGTTACTGGCAGGTTTTATGTTGGCTGCGTCGGGTTATCTGTTGCAAACCACATTGAAAAACCCGCTTGCGGACAGCGGTATCTTGGGTGTTAATGCAGGTGCTTCATTGGGCGCGGTTTGCGCGCTACTGTTACCTAGTTGGTTTGGCTGGTCTATTTCAGCGGAGAACGCGCTCATCGCCTTTTCTATGGCAGGCGGCTTACTCAGCTCAGTTCCAATTCTGATCGTAAGCAGATTATCGAGCTCGTCCTTAACCCTGCTTACCGGTGTTGCCGTTACCGCTATTTTGAGCGCCTGCTCTTCAGCACTCATTTTCACTATAGGCCAAGGTCGCACCGATCTTGCTCTACAATGGATGGCCGGTGGCTTGTATGGCCGAGGCTGGGAGCAAGTGCTGTATCTTCTACCTTGGGCTATCTTCGCCCTTGGTTTTATTGCTCTAATGTTTATCCCGTTAAAGTGGGTTCGATATGATGATTCAACCCTCAGAGGGGTGGGCATCAAAGGGCCTCAGCTCAGGGTTATTATTTTGATCGGCACAGCGCTGATCACTGCCCCTGCAGTTTCCGCCATAGGTCCAATAGGCTTTATTGGGCTGGTAATTCCGCATATGGCAAGGCTCATCTGCAAGAATAGTCCTGGTCAATCTCTGGTTCTCACTCTGGTACTAGGCAGTTTGTTTCTTGCCGTATCGGATCTTTTAGCAAGAACGCTACTCTATCCAACAGAGATACCTGCTGGTGTGATTACAGCGTTGTGCGGCGTACCTTTCTTCCTATTTCTACTAAGGAAAAACTCCTGATGAATTCAAATACATTACAGGGCCAAGGCCTAGTATCTGGCTATCAGGACACCATTATTTTAAACGGTGTCGACATCAAGATTCAGGAGGGCAAGGTTACCGCATTCGTAGGTCCAAATGGGTGTGGTAAATCGACATTGATGAAGACCCTTACCGGAGCAATCAAAGCACGCTC
Organism: Vibrio ishigakensis; assembly: GCF_024347675.1. Classification (NCBI taxonomy): domain Bacteria; kingdom Pseudomonadati; phylum Pseudomonadota; class Gammaproteobacteria; order Vibrionales; family Vibrionaceae; genus Vibrio; species Vibrio ishigakensis. The sequence goes on from NZ_AP024882.1 coordinate 1,613,171, forward strand.
GGGAAACGTCAGCTTCAAAGGAAAACCCTTTAGTGATTGGAAACTCAAAGAACTGGCCAAACACATCGCTATCTTGCCTCAGCATCCAACTGCGCCGGAAGGGGTTACCGTTGAACAGCTCGTCGCTTTAGGGCGCGTTGCTCACAAAAAGTGGTATCAAGGTAACAGCTCACGAGATATTGAAGTGATCAAAGAGTCGCTTTCGAGTGTTGGATTAGCCGGATATGAAGACCGCGTTGTGAGCACCCTTTCAGGTGGTGAACGTCAGCGTGTTTGGCTTGCAATGTGTTTAGCACAAGAAGCGCAATGGCTGCTGTTGGATGAACCAACCAGCTATCTTGACCTTGGCCATCAACTAGAGCTTTTAGAGGTGCTACAACAACTAAACAAGAGTCGCAATCTGACCATAGTGTATGTCTTACACGAACTCAGCCAAGCAGCACAGTTCTGTGATGAACTGGTACTGATGAAAAAGGGTAAGATCCTAAAGCAAGGTTCGCCACTTGAGGTGCTTACCGAAGAAACCCTTGAGAGCGTATTTAAAGTTAAAGGCAAAATGGCCAATATCGATGGCTTCACCTATTGTTTGCCACAATCCTATGTTCGAGAGGAGGCATAGTGGAACAGCTTCAACAACAGTTACTGCAATGGCTTGATCTGCCTGCGGATTCCTCAACCCTCACACTGGCTCAGCAGCAGATGCTTCTTAACAAGCATGAACCTTTCTTTCGTCTAGTTATCAGCGATAAGGTCGTTGGAACGGATGCTGAAACTTGGTTTAAAGGCTGTGCTGAAGAAACTTTGCAAGCGTACGCAGATTCCCTGGATACCAAAACCGCCTTTTCCGCCCCTATCTGGCAAAAAGTGTATAACGCTATTCTCTTTACCTCACTAGTAGGTCATCGTTTGGTGTTCAATCGAGTGCCAAAGCTCTCACTTAAAGACGTTGGGTTAACGATTGGAGACGACCACAGGGTTTCGAATGTATCTATCTCAAGCGATAACCTATTCTTTTCGCTCGATGACACCGGAATAAAGGTTGGTTCACAGCAGGAACTAGACCAAAAGCTTGTCGAAGTAATTTTAGAACTGTCTACGCCCTTAACTCAGTTCTACAAGAGCCAAAGAGTAAACCCGCGAGTCTATTGGGGTAACATCCTATATGCCTGCAACCTTGCATTTTCAAAGTTGACTCATCAGCCTATCTCAGAAGATAACAGCCTAGATACCTCCCTTCTGCAAGAGTGGCAAAGTGCTGTATTTGAGCAAGCACTGCCTAAAGGTGGCCAGCTCAATAAAATCAAGGAAGTGAGCTTCAACGGCTTTAAGAAGATCTATGTAAGGCGTGAGACCTGCTGTCTAAAGTACAAGATAGAAGGTAAGGCTAAGTGCACAACCTGTAATCTGCATTCTGAGGAAGAGCAAACAGAGTTGGTGATAAATAAGCTGAAGAAGTTGCTTCAAACTGCTTAAGACTGGCCTCTTACAGCGGGGGTTTATTGTACATCTATACAGAACAAACATTCCCTCACATCGCTCCGTCATCCCGGAATGTCGAAGACATATCCGGGATCTTTAAGAACCTCTGAAGGTTGAAGATCCCGGATATTCGCGAAGCGAATTACGGGATGACGTCTGCTTTTGAAATCTAAATGATTTCAAACACCAGACGTCACTTCACAAACAACTTGCGAATCATCTTCAACGTCAACTTTCTCGCCTTCAACATATAAGTCGCACGTGGAAGCCAAGTTGGGGTCTTAAATACGGTTCTCGCATGACTAAAGGTTAAGAAGCCTTCTTTACCGTGATAGTGACCAAGCCCAGATTCCCCTATTCCACCGAACGGCGCATCTTCCGCGCCTACATGCAAAATAGTATCGTTGACTGCCACGCCGCCGGAGTGGGTGCGTTTTAGGATGAACTCAGTGCTGGCGTCATCTTCTGACATGATATACAGCGCCAGAGGTCTCTCCCGCTGATTGATAAATTCAACCGCATCTTCAAGCTTTTGATAACCGACGATAGGTAGAACAGGGCCGAAGATCTCTTCAGTCATAACCTTGAGTTCAAGGGATGGGTTGATGATTAAATGTGGCAAGATACGTCGATTAGAGTCGCTTAAGCCATATTCACTCACAGGCACCACTTGAGTGCTCTGGTCTTTTTCTGCTTCTTCGATTGCGGCTTTTAATCTCTGATATTGGCCATTGTTGATGATATGGGTGAAATCATTTGGATTCTCACCGTAAAGAGTAATAAAGCGCTTTACAAACAGCTCTGCAAAAGCATCAATCTTGTCTTGCTCTATCAGTACATAATCAGGTGCGACGCAAATCTGACCGGCATTCACACACTTACCAAAGACGATTTGATCTATCACCGTATCTAAATTAGACGATGGCGTGACGACCACCGGCGATTTACCCCCCAACTCGAGAGTGACTGGGACTAGGTTTTTGGCTGCGCTCTGAGCGACCAAACGTCCCACTTGAGTAGAACCGGTAAACAGCAAATGGTCGAATCGAAGACCGGAGAAGATCGAGGCGACACTAGCATCACCTTCAACAAGATAGATGTGCTCCTTCAAAGGCTCGATGATCTTTCCAACCACTTCGTTAGTATGCGGCGTGTACTCGCTCAGTTTCAGCATCACCTTGTTGCCCGCAGCAAACGCTGTTGCTACCGGTGCGAGACTTAAAATAATCGGGAAATTCCAAGGAGAGATAATGCCAACAACGCCAACAGGCTGATATTGCACCTCGACCTTAGACGGAGCCATCAACAGTCCAGATGAACGCTTTGAAGGCTTCATCCATGACTTTAGGTGTTTAAGGGTGTAATTGATATGAGCTACGGTCGGCATGATGTCGGTCATAGCAGAATCAAATTCACTTCGAAGCTCAAAGTCATCGCTAAGGGCTTTAACCAGCGCATCTTGATGCTCAAGCAAAGAGTCTTTCAGTGACAGCAACAGTGCTTTTCGCTCTTCGAGGCTCGGAAACTGATTTTGCTCGTAGCCTGCACGCAACTGATGTAGCGCTTTGTGCAATCGCTGTTCTTCCTGTTCAAGGTCTTTAGTGATGAGATTAAGTTGCGTCATATTCGAATCCGTTCTTTGAGGCTCACTGTTAGCTTACGAAATTTTAAAGTAATCATGCTAACTCTGCGTCACAACTCACTGAAAGTCTTTGTTGTTTGGCTAAGCTTTAAGCACTAAATACAAAAAATAAGGCTAAAACATGCAATACGTCGATGGCTTTCTAGCTGCAGTGCCCACTGACAAAAAACAGGAATACATTGAACATGCCTCTATGGCAGCTGAAGTATTCCGAGACTATGGCGCCATTCGCCTAGTTGAAAATTGGGGTGATGATGTTCCAGACGGAGAAGTAACCTCAATGCCGATGGCAGTCCAATGTAAACCTGGTGAAACCGTGGTGATGTCTTGGATTATATGGCCGTCCAAAGAAGCTAGAGATGCGGGCATAGAGGGCGCGATGAAAGATCCAAGATTAGATCCTGCAAAGAACCCTATGCCCTTTGACGGAAAACGTCTCATCTATGGTGGCTTCGAAACCGTGGTTGACGTTTAGCTCAAGCTCTCCAGTAGCCATTGTTTAAACTGATTTACCTGATACAGGTTCTCACGGTTTTTATTCACGATTAGATAGTGATGACTGTGGCTACTAAAGCTGTTTTTATGGGCGATCACCAGATCGCCCGCCTTTATCGAATCCTCAACCAAAATCCTTTTTGCCAACAACATACCGAGTCCCTGACAGGCGGCCTCCATCGACAGTTGGGTACTATCAAACTCCAGTACCGGTAGCGTATAAGGCATTCCACTGGAATGTACGTTGAACCAATCCCGCCACCCCTCGCTATAGCCCATGGTTGCTATCTTCGGATAACTGGAAATAGTTTCTATAGCCTGAGAAAAATCATAGCGTTTTATAAAGCAGGGGCTTGCTACAACCACCCACTCTTCGCTCTTCGTAAGTTGCAACGCATCCTTATTGTGCCAGTTTCCATATCCGTTAATTATCTCGATGTCACACGTCTGCTCGTTGGACGGATACAGGTTTACCGTTGAATAGAACTTAATATTTAGGTTTGGATTCTGTCTTTGGAAATCAGCCAATCTGGTCAACAGCCATGCACAACAAAAGGATTGGGAAATACGTACTGTCAGTGTCTGCTGAACATTCTGCCCAAACAGCCCTTGGGTGCCCATTTGCAAATTATCGAACATAGCTGTTAGCAAAGTCAGAAAATGGATTGCCGGGTCGGTCAGATTAAGCTGTGAGCCTTGCCTTAAAAATAGAGGCTCATTTAGATGGCGCTCCAATAATTTTATCTGTTGGCTTATGGCGCCCCTGCTGACATTAAGCTCACTCGCCGCCTTAGACAGGCTAAGATGGCGAGCGGCGGCTTCAAAGGCTCGTAATGAGTTTAACGGTGGTAAGGAACGATTTACCACCTTATCACTGCGATACATATTCACTATAAGGCCTCAACTCAAACAACTGGTAGAGGAACAGATCGTGGAGCTAAGCCGCTAGGCGAAAAGTCCGAGATCTTCACAACTTTGTGACTGACCTGCTCCACCAGCTTCAGGTCATGGCTGATAAGCACCAGAGAACAGCCAATGCGCGCGGTTTGTTCCAGCAGTAGCTTCATGGTCGCGTTAGCAACAACCGGATCCAGCCTTGAGGTCGGCTCGTCCGCAACTAGAACCTTAGGCTTCATTAGCAGCACCCTAAGAATCGCGAACCTTTGTAACTCCCCACCTGAGATAGCATCTGGTTTTCTCTCTAGCAACTCAGAGCTCAAACCAAGATCTATCATTAACTGAGGTATGGATGTGTCATCGAGATTATGCAGCTTACATAGATCCGCAAGATTTTGACTGAGCGTAATGCTTCGACAAAAAGAAGCAGGTGGGTCTTGATAAAGCTTCAACATAGCTGGCTGGCCGAGCTCTTGATGATGAGTGATACTGCCTTTGTCGGCTTTTACTAACCCTAGGAGTATGTCTGCAAGGGTCGACTTACCTGCCCCGCTATCTCCTACGATGCCAAGCACCTGCCGTTGATTGAGCTTAAGGTCTAACTCGGAAAATAGAGTGACTCCTCCGCGGGATTTTTCAATCTTGTTTAACTCTAACAATGGCTGTCCATTTGAACTGGACTCTTCGTGCTGATACTCCAAGTGACTTGCTGAAATGAGAGCCTTAGCATAGTCAGACCTAGGTGTACGCAATACAGATTCACAATCACCACGTTCAAGGATTTGGCCTTTCTTCATCACCAGAACTTGTCCACCTAGCTCCTTTGCCACCTCCACATCGTGGGTGATGGTCAAGAGTGACCCAGTGCGACTGTGATCTTTTAATAACCGAATAAGCTGATGCTTTCGACTTGAGTCCAAGCCCTTTGTTGGTTCATCGGCAATCAAGACTTTTCCACCTGCTGCTGTTGCACAGAGGTAAGCGAGTCTTTGCGCCATACCGCCGGATAATTGACTCGGTACTTTTTGCTCCGAACCCTCCAAACCAAACGATTTTAATGAATCTCGTGCGATAGACTCAGATTTTGGTTTTTCAAACAGTCCCACCAAACGTTTCACAAGAGAAACCTGTTTTTGAGAAGGCATGATCGGGTCTAAAGAGAGCCATGGTTCCTGTGGCAGCATGGCTAGTTCTTTACCCCAGAGCGCTTCAAGTTCGCCCTGTGAGGTCACTACTTTGCCAAAGATAGAGATCTCTCCTTGGGTAGATAGACCTTTAGGCAAGGCCCCCATAATGGCTTGTGCGAGAAGACTTTTCCCTGAGCCGGTCTCGCCTAGAATTGTGATTGGAACTCCCCACTCCAACTCCAAGCTTAACTCTTCAACGATAGAGGCCTGCTCAGACCAAATAGACAAATTGCGAATTTCAATGACCTTATTCACTCTTGCCTCCCGCAATCAGATGAAAACCTAAAACCATAATCACTACCGCAATCAGAGGTTGTAGCAGTACCCAAGGAGCGTCGCTGTAATAAGGAAATAACTCCACCATCATGAGGCCTAATTCTGCATGAGGTGGCCTCAAGCCTACATAGACAAAGCCCACCGACGCCAACGCAAGAACCGAGGTGCCCGCACCAAAGCAGGCCAAGGTGAATACATCTTTTTTAAATGATGGCCACAAGGAACGCTTAAAAATATGCCAAGACCCAAACCCAAATAGCTGGGCCGCTTCAACCTCTGGTTGGCGAATCAAATACAAGGTTTTAGCTCGAATCACTCGAAAATACTCAACCCACAACACCATGGAGATCGCCACATAAAGGATGAAGAAAGAACCCGGCACCAAAGCACCGAATAACAAGATCAAGATAAGCCCGGGTAGCGCTAATATTACGTTCACCAGAGATGATAGAGCCCTATCAAACCAGCCTTGCTTCCATCCCGCCAATACTCCAAGCAATACCCCAAGTAGGGCTGAAGTAAATACGCAAGCCAAAACCATGAAAAGAGATGTCTGTAATGCACTTGATAGCCTTGCTAGGTTACTTCGGCCAAACTGATCTGTTCCCAAAGGGTCTGCAAGGCTTGGCAGGGCAAAGATGTTGTCGAGGTTTTGCAGTGCAGGATCGTGCCCCCAAAACACGCTTTCTAATCCGACGATAGCAATCAACATTGCCAGTAGTATTGCACCCAGTTTTTGGGTAACGGTTAGCTGATTCATGCGTACGCCTCCTCTCTTTGTCTTGGGTCCAAGAGGTAAGCCATGCAATCGACTATGGTGTTTATCATTACGAATAACAGCCCCATAACCAAGGCAGCACCTTGGATCATAGGTACATCCCTTCCAAAAATTGCGTGCGCCAATGCATGCCCAATACCCGGCCAAGAGAACAGGGATTCAATCATGACAATGCCTTCAATCAAAGCGACCGACTGAATGCCGATAAAGGCGATGACTGGCAGTGCGATATTTGGCTGCGCGTGGTGTTCAAAGGCCTGTTTTGCTGTCAGGCCTTTGAATCTTGCGAACCGGTAATAGGACGAACTCAAAACATCTTGAGTAGAGTTTCGAATAATTCGACTGGACATAGCCGCCATAGAAAGCGCTAAAGCGAGCGCAGGAAGAATTAAATATTCACTGCTTCCAAAGCCAGCTACCGGCAATAACTTAAGGTTTAATGCGAACACCAATACCAAGATAAGACCAATAACGAACACGGGTTGCGACCTCAATAGTACCGAGAAGAACATTGATATTTGGTCACCGGCTTTACCCGCTTTTTTACCCGCATAGATGCCAACAGGTATGGCAATCAGGAGCGAGATAAAGGTAGCAAATATAGCCAATTTCAAGGAATGACCCAGTTGATGATACAGCTCTTCGGTCACCGGATTACCGCTCACCAAAGAATTACCGAGGTTAAATTGAGCCAGGTTAACCAGCCAATCGAAATATTGTACTAATGCAGGCCTGTCTAGGCCTAGCTCAAGTCGCACCGCATCTGCAGCAGCTTGAGTTACATAGTCATAGCCATACCTACCTGCAGCGATTCGATAGGCGAAATCACCGGGTAATAGCCGCATCAATATAAAAGTAAGCGTGCCAACAGCCCAGGCAACAAAACCTGCCTGCGCCAGTCGCTTGTATAGGATCTTACTGAGCAAAGTACATCTCCGATACGCGATAGTTATTTTCAAAAGGGTCAAATTGGAAGTTCTGAACACGCTCGTTTACCGAAACCTGTTGGGTATAGAACACCACTGGTATCACCGGCATCTCTTCGGCCAGAATAGTTGACGCTTTCTGTGCCAGTTCGCGGTAAGACGCGTCATCGCTTCGCATCATTTCACCAAGAACTTGATTCAATTCTTGGGATGACCAGTTCATATGCCCCCAATCACTGCCTTTGTGCGTCTTTGCATCATCGACCAGTATCGCCAGAGGGTCAGATATGGTGCCAAAGCTCCTTGCTACTAATGCGAGCTCGAGGGTCTGGTCATGATGCTTAGACGGTATCGCACTTGAATTGTCGACACTGACCTCTATCGTTATTCCCACCTCTCTCAGCTGCGCTTGAATTGCTGTGGCAATAACCGTCAACTCTGGTCTGTCGGCATAGGTCACCAAAGTCAACCCAAACACTTCACCGTCTCTTTGCAAAAGATTGTCTGAATTTAGTATCCAGCCCTGGGACTTCAATAGCGCACTAGCTGTGTCTAGGTTTCTGTCATTAGTATTCAAATCTTCTAGGTGCCAATCAGACAAGGCTGGCGGAAACAGTTGATAGGCCTCCGAGTTTTCCACGCGAACTATGTGCTGTGAAATGCCGGTTCGGTCTAGTGCAAGACTGATTGCCTGTCGTGTTCGATCTGAATCTAGGAATCTATGCTCATTATTGAGCTTAAGCAGCACGGTGCGTGGAATCGACTCACTATGCACCCTAAGATTTTCCGCTCTATTTAGAAGGTCAATACTGGCTGGATCTAGGGTATAGATAAGATCCGCTTGTCCACTTTGAGCCTGCAGCGCACGGCTTTCCGCTCTATGGCCTGTTAGATAATGAACCTCTTCTATCATTGGTGCTTCGCCCCAATAATCCGCGAACTTACGAACGTTTAGCTTATGTGGAGGAGCGATGACCGAGGCTTTATAAGGGCCCGTTCCTTGGATGTCGACAACCTGCCCCTCTGCATCAAACGAACCTGGCGCGAGTATGGCAGCGCTAAAATGAGACAATACCGCCAGTAAAGGTCTAAACGGCTCAGAAAGCTCTAAAACCACACTTTCTTGTTCTGCATACAAATTTTTCAGTGGGATCTGATTTAATACACCCGGCTTTTGCAGAGCATAATTAAGGGACGTCACTACGCTGTCGGCATCCAACAACTGACCGTTATGAAAACGAACGCCATCGCGAATCTTAAATCTCCATATCAGGCCATCACTACTTACTTCAGAAGATCTAGCTAACTTGGGCTTTAACGCTCCGTCAGGCTGAACCTCATAAAGAGACTCCGCAACCTGTAATCGGGTATAGATATAGCCATCCTTAGATAGGTCCTGACTAGTAAACTCAAACGGCCCCCCTATGACTAGGGTGTTATCCTTATCGATTGCCTGATAACCAAGAAACAGCCAAGCCAGAAGACCCACAGATATTGCAAAAAATACGTTCTTCATCACAACCAACCTACTGACAAACCAATAACGCCAACACTTATGTAGCCCAGCCCACTTAATCTCATTGCTTTATGAAACCGGGAGTAATTTTGTGGCACCATTCCTAGCATGACGCCAACTACGTGAATTAAGACCGAGCCCATAAAGAAGCCTTTTCTGAAGCCTTCAGGGTTTATCAAGCCTCCTATCTCAATGCCGTGTGCATATCCATGAAACAGACCGAATATCAGAGCAGTCCCCCCCATGAACAATAAGTTTGGCGTAGACGACCTGAGTAGTAATGCCCCAAGAAGTAGAAGTGAAAGTGAGATACCGGCTTGATAGTAAGCAAGAACAAAACCTGTCTCACCTAGGTAAAGGCCAATCAAAAGTGAAGCGATGAAGAGTGCTGGGATTTGCCAGATAGTCGCCCCGCCAAAGCGGCTGCTCAAGATACCGACTGCGACCATGGCCAGCAGATGTTCCAAGCCACTCATTGGGTGTATCACACCCTCGAGAAATCCTGCGGTTGATTCCGCACTGTGTGCATAGGCACCGGATGAAAATAATAGTGAAAATAAGATGACAAGTTTCATTATCACGCCCTGAAATAAACTCCAGGCTAAGATAAAGCAGTAATATTATAATTTCATTTCAATCTGGACTAGACCTAAATAAAATATATTCTTACATATAGATACATTTAGCAACCTAGAACAATTTATCTCAAGGCCGTTTAGAAAATCTATACACGCATTAATTTTTCAGTCATAAATATCGCCTAGCCTTTTCCCCAGTTATTTAAATACAGAGAAAAGGTCATGAAGCATTCGACATTTAAATCTCTAATTAGTTTCACCAAACACCCACTTATTATTTTCTTTGTTATCTCTATAGGTATATTGGCCATAGACAACACCCTCTTTTACGATAGACAGAGTAATAAAGTACTAGTCAATAAAGACACGCTTAGAAAATTCGTTAATGTCCAGTATGGCATTGATAACGCAGACATGATTAATGGTTATATCGACTCGTTAGATGAAGAGAAGAAAAAGACCCTTATTGATGAGTATCTAACCAATGAAGCCTTATATAACTTCGCAATGAACCGTTCTTTGGATAAGAACGACGAAGAGCTGAAATCAGTTATTACGGCTAAGTCTAAAAATATCATCGAGATGATGGTCAATGCCGAGCAACCTATTCCAAGTATTAAAGAAGCTAAGGCCTATTTTGAAGCGGGAAATCATAACTACCAGATGCAAGAAACCTATGATCTTGTGCTGATAAATAAGAAAAACCGTGATGCTAGCCTTACTGGTCTTCTAAGAGAGCAGAAACCTACACTACGCCAACTCGTACAGATGTCGGACATAGCACAGTTCGACAAGGTATTAAGGCAGGCAGACAGAAGCGACTTGGAAGCACGCTTTGGCGCAAAACAGGCTGCGCTGATCATCAGTCAACAAGATGGTACTTGGGTTGGACCTTATGCGACAGAGCTAGGTTTTCATTGGATGAAGAAACAAACAAGACCTGCGGTTAATCCGGACTTCGAATCCATCAAAGACCAAGTCATTGCCGATTTGTATCAGCTGAAAATAGATGAGCGTTATCAACAAATTATTGATGAGCTTATCGGTCAATTGAGCGTGAGAAAAGAGGTTTAAGATGCGTTATCTAAAGCAGGTAGCCAGCTTATTCTTGATGGCGATAAGCTCTTTGTTTTCGACTCATTCTATGGCTCATGGACTCGAACCCATCTTTATTTCAGTCATCACCATGGAGAACAACCAATACAGAGTTGAACTGAGATTGCCAGATGAATTCAAGGAAGAGAACAGCCCTTATTTCATATTTCCAGGCGACTGTTCAACCACTCAATTTAACTCGCTTATCTCAACGATTAACTGCCAAGAACCCCTAGTCGGTAAAAAACTTGATATCCGTTTTGACTACTATGTGCCGCAGATCTCTACCTTGGTGAACTACTATGACCTTGACGGCAAAAACGAGCTGGTGGAGATAACGGACCAACAGTCTTGGACCATGCCTGGAGAGATAAGCGCTAGTAGCAAAAACCTACGATACCTCAGCGTTGGCTTTGAGCACATATTAGGTGGATTTGACCATGTGTTATTCATCATTTGCTTGTTGATGATTATTAAGTCTAGAAGGAAATTAATACAAGCCATTACCGGTTTTACCATAGCACACTCTATTACCCTTTTTATAGTAAGCATCGGATTAATAAAGCCAGCCATAGAGCCGATTGAAATAATTATAGCTATGAGCGTTCTTTTATTAGCTTATGAAGTATTAAGCAACAAACAGAGTTTTACATCGCAATATCCAGTAATTGTCTCTTTCTTTTGTGGTTTATTACATGGTGTCGGATTCTCTTCTGTCCTATCCGAAATCAACACCGCAAATATTATAGAGTTATCTAGCATTCTATTTTTTAATATCGGCGTAGAAATCGGGCAATTACTCATCGTATTTACCTGGCTATTAATAAGCACAATTACACATAAATTTAATTTTGACCAAAAAGAACTTTACAAGGCCAGAGTGCTTTCCATCTATCTTACTGGTGGCCTTGCAATGTATTGGGTACTTGACCGCTTCATTTTATGGTTCGAAGCGCGAAGCATTCATTTATTCGTTTAAACCAAACTATAGGAAATAACATGAAAAAGTCGCTTTTATACAGCGCAATGATTGCACTGCCTCTGCTTGCTGGTTGTAACTCTTCAAGTAGTGACAACAAACCAACCGAACCTAACCCTGGGGAGCCTGTAAATCCTATAGAGGGTGTGTATGACCGAGCTGGTCCTATTGCAGATTTTCTAGCAACTCCATACCTGCAGCATCCAGCAACGGATGGCATGACCGTGATGTTTGAGCCAGAGTCTCTGACGTCCACAGATTCTGTCGTTTATTATCGCGAACAGGGCCATCTAGGACCATACAAGTCGCTGGTAAGCCACAGCACAGATTACGACGAACTTGGTTTGGTTCAGCGCGTTCGTATCGATGGCCTGAAAAGTGATACCAAGTATGATTACTTTGTGCGCACCGAACAGGGTGACTCTAAGGTCTACAACTTCCGCACTTGGCCCACTGCTGCTGATATCGATAACCACAGCGAGTACACCTTTGTGGCCATGTCTGACACACACGCTAGCGACCGTGATCGCTGGGGTGAGGGCCTGACTGGCCTGCGTGACATATATGACAACGGTATTATCCGTCACGAGTGTTTCGGTGATGTAGAGAATTGTAATGACCATATCTCAGGCATCATGGTAGCGGGTGACTTGGTCTATGCGACCAACGTGCGCAAAGCTTATCGCGATTTCTTCAATTCTTCTCAAGAACTTGCCGCTTACGTCCCTATCCTACCGACTCCGGGTAACCACGAGCATGACGGTGGCAACATCGAAGGCTACGATATTTATATCGACTGGCCAGCTCAAATGGGCTGGGAAAAGGCTCGCTACACCTATTCTCTTGATTTCCTAAACACTCGTATGTTCTTCTTCGATAGCTTCGTTAAAACCGATGGCGGTCAAGAATATCAATATGATTGGACTCAACAGGAGCTTGAAAACACTGTCCATGATGGCAGCATCGACTATGTATTGGGTATCACCCACGCGCCGTGCAAATCTTCTATGTGGCTATCCGGTGAGTCGTGGAAAGCGTGTGAGTTTGTTGACCTGTTGCAAGAGTACTCTGCAAATTCAGGCAAGCTTTCAGGGCATATGTTCGGTCACACCCACTCTTATACCCGTGGTAACGACAAGAACACACCACACGTAGCACTGAACGTGGCTACCTCTGTGGGTCGTCTCGACCACTTCGCTGAATTTGCGCAGTATGATTACGACACCGTTGCCCTTTCTAACGATGAAAACGGCTACAACATCTTCACCATGACAGCTGAAGGTGACAAGCAGATCACTATGACGCGTCGCAATGGCGGTAGCTTCTATCGTGGCTTCCAACACGACTTCCCTGTGTATGAAACTCAGGTTTATCGCGTTCACAATGGTCCAAGCCAACCTGTAATTCAAGAAATGGGCTTTACTGACCCTGGCGTACTTGCAATGAATGCTTCTTCATTCGATGGTCAACCAGAAACCGAACACTATGAGACGCATTGGCAGCTGTCTAGCACCTCTGATTTCAGCGAAGACGTGAATGATATCTGGGGTAACACAACTCGTGCTTACAACTGGTGGTATAACGAAGATGACTTCTTAGATGAAGACGGTAACCGTGTGGTGACCGAATGTAATCCTTATGCTGACAAGGACGAAGAGTGCGAGTCAGACCGCAAACACACCTTCCCTGTAGATACACAAGAAGGCGTTGATATCACCGCTTACGAAACCGTATCCACTGCAGTACCAGGTAGCACTATTTTCGCCCGAGTTCGTTATCGTGATAACAACCTGAACTGGTCTGAATGGTCACCTGTTGAAGAGCTTGACTACGCAGGTGTTGCAACCGATAACCTAGTTATCAATGGTGACGCAGAAGCGGGTAATGAAGATGGCTGGGATCACTATCCTAAATCGGCAGATCCAACGTGGAATGCGCTTAAATCTCTAGAGCGCGGTGCATGTGGAATTCCTGATTCAAACGGTAATCGAGTCTTCCAACTAGGTAACCTAGGTAATGAGAGTTGCAACGGCTACGGCGAAGGGTTCGGTGGTGTTGCGAGCCAAACCGTCAACGCTATTGAAAGTCTTGAAGGCTATACCGGTGTTGAGCCACTATACGCAACCTACTCTTCATACATGATGAACTGGGGCGGCGCTAACGATGACCCTATTTGGATGTATGTTGAGTTCCTAGATGAAGACGGTGAAGTCATTGGCAAAACTGACGATATCAAAGCTAACTCATCTAAGAAGCTAACCAAGTACATGGGTACTTCTCTAGCACCAACTGGCACCCATCACGTGCGTATTGTGATGGAGTCAGAGCACCAGTCTGGTACAGATACAGACGCTCAATTTGACGACGTTGAGCTAATCCTGTCTATGCCTGAGTAATTGAATCATTGTTTTTAAACGACAAAGCCCGGCTAGATTAGCCGGGCTTATTGTTATTCAATTAAAGAGTGTTCTTGTACACCTGACCATCTTTCATGATGACTTTCTTAGCGTCATCACTCATCACCACATCCACACCTTTAAGAGGGTTACCGTCGATGATTAGCAGGTCAGCATAAGCACCTTCAACGATTTGGCCTAGCTTACCTTCTTGGTAAGGGTGCTGATAAGTCGACATTTCGAACAGGCGACCGCAGTTTGACGTAGCCATGCGAAGTGCTGTGATGGTATCGAAAGTCTTCTCGATTGCGCCTAGCTCTTGCATCTGAGTCTCATGCACGTTAGACGTACCTACACAGTCGGTACCAAATGCGATGTTTTCAATTTCGTACTTCTTGATTAGGTCAGCAGACTTAAACATCGCCTTACCCACTCGTTCAGTCTTGCGGTATGTCTCCTCGTTTGGAAGCGGGATCTTACGCTCAGCAATCAGTGATGATGTGAAGTACGAAGGTACAACCCAGATACCTTTATCTTTGATGGTTTGAGCAATCTCCTCATCCATAATAGTCGCGTGTTCGAAACACATTACGCCCGCTTCTGCTGCGCGTTTCATCGCAGGTGCCGTGTGAATGTGCGCCGCAACATAAGTACCGTAGTCAGAGGCTGCCTCTACCGCAGCTTTCATTTCATCTAGTGTGTATTGCAGTGTATCTAGCGGGTCAAAAGTCGATGATGCACCGCCACCAGCCATGATCTTGATTTGTGAAGCGCCCATGAACAGCTGCTCACGTACCGCTTTCAATACCTCTGAGCGACCATCGGCTACCTTGAAGGTACCTGTTTTCATGATAGGTGAATCTTCATGACCATTCGCTAGGCGTTGTTGCGCTTGGTTTTGACGATAGTCTGAGTGACCAGAGGTCTGTGAAATCGCAGCTTGAGATGGGAAGATACGAGGACCGTTCGCATAGCCAGTATCGATAGCATTCTTAAGGCCTAATGTGTTACCACCAACATCACGACAGGAAGTAAAGCCGCGCATTAGCATCTCTTCTGAGATTCGAGCTGAGCGGATTGCCATCTCGTTTGTTGTCATTGCGTCTAGTTCACTGAATCCTGCTGAAAGCGTGATATGAACGTGCGCATCGATAAGGCCTGGCATCACCGTGCCGCCTTTCGCATCAATAACTTCGTCTACTTGGCTTGCATCGATATCTGCATCGATTTTAGTGATTAGGTTATCTTCGATAAGAACCGACACGTTCTTGATTAGCTTGTCATCAGTGCCGTTAAAAACGTTCGCGTTAGTAATTAGCTTTTTCATAATCTCTTTCCTCGTATTCTTTACCATGATTGGTTGACGAGATAGATATTACGCCTTGCGACTCATAGATAATTGCCATTTGATGACACTACAAACATAAACCTGATAAATAATACAGGTTCTTCGCGGATTATCGGGGACCACAAAACTCCTTCTGAGCCAGTCACCACCTCCGAGAGATTGATTCACAAGGTCGCGGTGAACCCATCCGTGGGCGCTTGGCGCTCGCTTCCCTGCGAGCGACACCTTGCTCCATCAATCCCTCTCTGGCAGTAGCATCAGTGGGAACCCCAGCATAGCAGGGCTCAAAGTCATAGTTGATATCCCAGAGATTTGAGTGGCAGGCTGTGGTGCAGGCCAAGTGTTTGAGGCAAGGATGCCGAAACCAAGCCTACAGGGAGGTATTTACGGCGGCTTGGCTTGCATCACTGCCAGAGTGAGCACACGAACCTGAAATGGTAATTGTTCGACTAATCCGCGAAGAAACTAAAAAAGAGGCCTAAGTCTTTCGACCTAGACCCCAAAAGGTCATAAACACATTTTTGGGTCAATAGACCCTAGATAAAGGGATTACGCGAACTGATTCATGGTGTTGTTCTCGCCAGAGGCTTTTAGTGCCTGCTCACCAGAGAAGTACTGCTTGTGGTCATCGCCAATGTTAGAGCCTGCCATATCTTGGTGTTTAACCGATGCCAACTCCTGACGGATCTCTTTACGCTGAACACCTTTCACATAAGCAAGCATTCCCATCTCACCGAAGTAGTCTTTGGCTAGGTTATCCGTAGACAGAGCTGCAGTATGATAGGTCGGTAGCGTGATTAGGTGGTGGAAGATACCTGCTTCTTTGGCTGCATCTTTCTGGAAGTTTTGGATCTTGGTATCCGCTTCACGAGCTAGCTCGGTTTCATCGTAGATGCTGCTCATTAGTTTGTCTCGCTCATAAGCCGACACGTCTTTACCCTGCTCTGCCCAAGCATCAAATACCTGCTGACGGAAGCTTAGCGTCCAGTTAAACGATGGGCTGTTGTTGTAAACCAGTTTCGCATTTGGCACTACTTCGCGAATGCGGTTTACCATGCCTGCAATCTGCTGAACATGCGGTTTCTCTGTTTCTATCCAAAGAAGGTCTGCACCGTGTTGAAGGGAAGTAATGCAGTCTAGAACTACGCGATCTTCGCCCGTATTTGGTTTGAACTTAACAAGCCCATTAGGTAGGCGGGTTGGCTTGATATAGCGCTCACCCTGTTTCAGTACCATATCACCACTGGTTAGCTCTTCTAGTGAAGTGATTTCTTCGCCATCGATAAAGGCATTGTACTGCTCTGCTAAATCACCAGATGTTTGAGATACAGGGATCTTCTGAGTTAGACCTGCGCCCAATGAATCGGTGCGCGCCACGATTACACCATCATCAACACCTAGCTCTAAGAAGGCGTAACGAACCGCGTTGATCTTAGCTAGGAAATCCTCATGAGGTACAGTTACCTTACCATCTTGGTGACCACACTGCTTGGCATCTGATACTTGGTTTTCAATTTGGATACAACAAGCACCTGCCTCAATCATCTTCTTCGCTAGTAGGTAAGTTGCTTCTTCATTACCAAAGCCCGCATCGATATCAGCAACAATCGGCACTATATGGGTTTCAAAGGTATCTATCTGTTTTTGTACCGCTTGGGCTGTGATTTCGTCACCCTCTTTACGTGCGTTATCTAGATCTTTATAAAGGTGGTTCAACTCACGGGCATCCGCTTGCTTCAAGAATGTGTATAGCTCTTCAATCAGTTTTGGTACCGCTGTTTTCTCATGCATTGACTGATCAGGAAGTGGACCTAGCTCTGAGCGCATCGCCGCTACCATCCAACCAGAAAGGTACAGGTATCGGCTCTGTGTGGTACCAAAGTGTTTCTTAATAGAGATCATCTTCTGCTGACCTACAAAGCCGTGCCAGCAGCCTAGTGATTGGGTATAGTTCTCACTGCTCTCATCATAAGCCTCCATATCACGACGCATGATCTTTGCTGTGTATTTCGCAATATCTAGACCGGTTCTAAAGCGGTTTTGCAGTTGCATTCGAGCAACGAATTCAGGGTTAATGGCTTTCCAGGTTTCACCTTGAGCTGATGTAGTGCTTGTCGCCGTTTCCAACATAGTTCTGTAGTTATTCATAACAATTCCCTCTCCTAGAATTAGTGCTGTTTTGCGTTGATGCGATATTGGTGTAGTAGTGGTTCGGTGTAACCATTTGGCTGTTCCGTCCCTTCAAAAATCAGTGCCCTTGCGGCTTGAAATGCTGTGCTTGAATCTGTATCCGGCGTCATATCTTTGTAACCAGCCGTGGAGCTGTTTTGCTGGTCTACAATCTCGGCCATCTCGGTTAAGCAAGACTCTACCTGCTCTTGGCTACACACGCCGTGCATAAGCCAGTTGGCGATGTGTTGGCTGGAGATCCTTAGTGTTGCCCTATCCTCCATCAAACCTACTTGGTTGATATCAGGCACTTTTGAACAGCCGATACCCATCTCAACCCAGCGAGACACATAGCCTAAGATCCCTTGAACGTTGTTTCTGATCTCGTTCTCGATCTCTTCTTCAGTAAGCTCTCGCTCCTGGGAAAGCAGTGGGATGGTCAACATACCTTTGCGATAGTTGCCGCTTTCTATCTGCTGTTGCTGTTCAAACACGTTTAGCTGTAGGTAGTGAAGTGAATGCAGCGTGGCTGCGGTTGGAGATGGTACCCAGGCTGTAGTAGCACCGGCTTCCAGATGAGCCATTTTTTGTTCCATCATAGCGGCCATCTCATCCGGCATTGCCCACATTCCTTTACCGATCTGAGCCTTGCCAGAAAGGCCACAATTTAGGCCAACACTTACGTTGTTTTTCTCATATGCATCAATCCAGCGCTGATGCTTAAGCTCAGGTTTTGGCATAAAGGCACCCGCTTGCATGCTGGTGTGGATCTCATCGCCAGTGCGGTCAAGAAAACCCGTATTGATAAAGAACACACGCTGTTTAGCCTGACGAATACACTCTTTTAGGTTAAGAGAAGTACGACGCTCCTCATCCATGATGCCGATCTTGATGGTGTTTTGTTCAAGACCCAGCATCTGCTCAACTCGGGTAAACACATCACAAGCAAAGGCAACTTCCTCAGGGCCATGCATCTTAGGTTTAACGATGTAGATTGAACCTTCTCTCGAGTTACGAGTGCGGCAAGCACTTGGGTTCTTAAACTCAATGGAAGCGATCAATGCGGTTACTACTGCATCTATTAGGCCCTCGGGCGCCATCTCACCGTTTGCCATGGTTACTAGGTCGCTGCTCATCAGGTGACCTACATTGCGGATAAGAAGTAGAGAGCGACCGTGCAAGTTATAGTCTTCACCGCGGCGACCATCGTATGTGCGATCCCCTTCTAAGCGGCGGATATGGTGAACACCACCCTTTTCGAAGTTTGCACTTAGTGACCCTGTCACTAGCCCTAGCCAGTTTCGGTAAGCATCTACCTTGTCTTCGGCATCAACAGCGGCAATAGAGTCTTCCAAATCCATAATGGTTGAAGCGGCTGACTCAACTTGGATATCGTCGATATGTGATAGATCAGATTTACCTATCTTGCCTTGGCGATTGATGATGAGCTCTACATGCAAGCCATTGTGTTTAAGCACAATCGAGGTTGGCTCACGTTCAGGGTCGCTACAGGCAACGTATTGGCATGGGTTCTTAAGACCAGTCGATGAACCGTCCGGGAAATAAGCTAGAAGGTTTTCAAAATAAACTGTGTAGCTTTCTACGTCGTGGTGAGAACCCTCATCTAGTGGGAATATCTCATCTAACATGGTTTTTGCGAATTCAATTACACGCTTACCTCGAGCAGGATTGTATTTCTTACCCGCCTGCATGCCGTGTGTGCTTGGGATTACATCACTTCCATAAAGAGCATCGTAAAGACTTCCCCATCTTGCGTTAGCAGCGTTTAGCGCAAAACGTGCATTCTTGATTGGTACAACTAATTGAGGCGCAGCCATCGAAGTTATCTCTTGGTCTAGGTTCTGCGTCTCAATAGTGAAATCTTCACCTTCAGGAAGTAGATAACCGATATCGGTCAGAAACTCTTGGTACTGCTGAGTGGTAAATGAACGATGGGTTTTGTGGAACTCGTCGATCTGGCTCTGTAGGTAATCACGCTTTGACAAAAGCTCCTGATTACGCGGGGCAAACTCTGCAAGCAAGTCTGTGAAATCGCGCCAAAAGGCGTCGACATCAAGATTGACCAGAGGGAGCACTTCGGTATTTAGGAACTGGGACAAGTGTTGGTGAATTTGGCATTCTTTTGTAAGCGGTAAATTCATAGCCTGTTTCCTCTGGTTGATATAAGTGCTGAGATGGTCACTTCACAAATCTGGTTAATTCCTGATTGGTACAATTTCACTTTAACGAATTATTTACTAAAATTTCACAAATAAAATTTCACAATGTAAATTTTACAAATATGAAGAGTAAAACCAGCCTATTTAGACAGTCTCATTTTCTTGGTACCAAGGTGCGTAATCTACGCAAGCGAAACCACCTGACCTTGGAAGATTTATCCGCTCGCTGCATCAAGCTAAACCCAGAGTCCGCGCCGTCTGTGTCGTACCTTTCGATGATTGAAAGAGGCAAGCGCGTACCCAGTGAAGACATGCTCGAGGTGATAGCTGATGTGTTCCAAAAACCCCTGAATTGGTTCTTAGATGACACTAACGATCAGAGTGAAATTGTTCCTGAGAAATCAGGCAAAGGTGGTGTAAAAGGGATGGCTCTGGAACCTAGCTTTCTCTTTTCTAACGATATTTTGCAGATTGCGATTCCAGAAATGCTGGCACAAACCGGCACCACAGGGCGTCAGTTTGCACACCTTTTGATCCGTGCTCACCAAGAGCACAATCAAAACCATTTCCCCGATCTCGAGCGCGCGGCAGAAGAAATAGGCAATAAACGCATGCCTCTCTCTGTTGATGACCTGCTGGAAATCTGTAAGGAGCTTGGGCTCAAAGTAAAGTGGTTTACTGAAAAGCCCGAAGATGTAGATGGTGACTTTGGGGAGGCTCGACACAGAGTGGTTCGTTCCTATTTTGAAGCCCCTAACCTGATACATGTCAATCGCATCCTCAAAGGCGATAACGTGCGACTCAAATATGATCTGGCGGTCAATATTGGACACATGGTACTGCATCAAGGAGACGGCGAAAAAAGCAAGCTGATTGCAGATAGTAAGCCAAGCTATGGTCTCAGAGATGAAACCCAAACTAATAACTCTGTTGAGCTGGATTCAACCAAGATCCTACATGCATGGCGCGACTTTGAGTGTTCCTTTTTCGCCGGTGCCTTACTCTGCCCTAAAGTGCCATTTCGACAGCTTCTCGACCGACATGGTTATGACATCTCAGTATGTAAGCTGGCCGGAGTTTCAGAGTCCATTGCCATGCGTCGCATGACGGCAGTTTCACCCTACCCGCACTGGCACTATTTTGATGCCTATCACCCAGGCATACTCAAGGCGGTATATCGAGGTAACGGCATTCCGCTGCCTTGGGGCAACATGAAGATGGTGGAAGACCCTTGTCAGCACTGGGCCGTATTTAGAATGGCTAACAAAGACAAAGACTTTAATGAGAGCGTGGCGCAGATATCAATCCTGATGCAAAACGATGTGCCGCATATCTACTGCTGTGAATCGGTAAAGGTAAAAGATTTTGCCGGAAACGCTCATGTTCTATGTAGTGGTCTCGACCTTAATCCAGCCATACAAGCGCAAGGCTTTGATGCCGTCGAGATAGCGAATCAACTTAAGCAGTCGTGCATTGAAAATGGC
Organism: Vibrio ishigakensis; assembly: GCF_024347675.1. Classification (NCBI taxonomy): domain Bacteria; kingdom Pseudomonadati; phylum Pseudomonadota; class Gammaproteobacteria; order Vibrionales; family Vibrionaceae; genus Vibrio; species Vibrio ishigakensis. The sequence continues at coordinate 1,634,596 of NZ_AP024882.1, forward strand.
GGTACTGGACCGATACCAAAAGACATTAAGAATCTTCTTTTGACCGTGGGTCGAATTCTGAATATCAACTGGATAGAGAGAGGAATGGATAACCGAGCTCGGCTGATCTGCTCACGAGGCTCTGTCTGTCCTAGACAACCGCAGTGCGAGCGAGTTAAGAAAGAGAAGGTAATAAAAGTAGCGGAGCTATAGGGTTACCTATAGCTCCGCACTAATTATTTTTCTTTGTCTCTGCACTCTTCACAGAGACAGTTTACTTCTAGCTGATCACTGGCAAACACAAAGCCTGCATCGGTCACATTGCGTTTTAGCTCGTTGACTAAATCAGCATTGATGCTGACCTCTTTCACCTTAAAGCAGCTAGAACAGATCAAGAACTGAGCCGTGTCATGACTGTGACAGCAAGTGATGTGCATGCAAGAGATGTACTTGTTTGCAATCTGCAGCCTGTGTACTAAATCTTGCTCTTGCAAGAAGTCTAAGATTCGATATACCGACATAGCCGACATGTTCTCACCATACTGCTCCTTATACAGGTCAGCGACCTCATAAGCGGAAAGCGCCTTGTCTGAACTTGTCATGCACAACAGGATCTTCTTGCGCTTGTCAGTCAGTTGGCCACCGTTTTGTTTCACCTTTGCAGTGGCATGCTCAAGGATAGTTTCTGGCGTAGTTTGCGGTTCTTGCATAGTGGTTTCGAATCAACTTCTTTTACAAAAATACGGTGGCTAGTGTACTAGAAATCCTAGGATTTTTCCTGTTCTTTCGTGCTACACATCAAGTTACTGATTAAATAACTTCTTTTATATTCAAGAGGCTACTTATCTTTAGCCGGAACATAGACCAATCGTCCATCATCCAGCATATAGGTTTGCCCCGCGATGCGTCCTGTCCCTTCGCCGATTTCATCGGATGTTTCATAACGGGTCATGGTTTCTCCGTCTTTTACCGTGATACGCATGTTCTCTTTGCCTGGGTTTTCAATCAGTACCGAGTCCTCAGGGATCTGCTTACCAGTGACATTCAATATCATCAAAAAGGCCATCACGACTGCAAATAGATCCACTAGGCTCACTACAGAAAGGATAGGATCGTCCAGCTCATCAGACTCTAGGAATCTCATCAACCCTTCTCCTTTACTTCAATAGCGCACAGGTCCTCTAACATCCAGCGGCGACGCACCGTCATGATACTAAAGGTAATACTCGCCGCGATCAGTGCCAAGATAGAGGCAGAAAAGGCTACGATCATCTCTTGTGCCACCTTGTCGATCTCCCCTTCGCCCATAGCCACAAGTGCTGGGCCGATAGCGATCATGGTCGTAACCAAACCAAGCATAGGGCCTGAGCGACTGATAAGTCTTAGTGGCTCTAATTGCTTGATGATCCAAAGCTCTAACTGATCGCTCTCATAGACATTTCGACGCTCGGCATAGCGATGCAGTACAGGTACATGACTCTCTGTTTGTCTTTGTACCAACTCCATAATGAAGCGGCCCAGGGCATACAGGGAGTAAACGACTAAGATAACCACCAGCACCATGATAGGTTGCATAAATAGGGTGGCAAATTGATAAACTAGGGTTTCTATCTGATTCATATTTCTATACTTTTCGATAAATTAGGTGCTGTTTTAATGCACCAAAACTAATAGTGAGTAATACAAAGGCGATAAGCATAAACATCTGCTTATCCTGCAAAGATGGGGGTTCAAAGGCGGGGATCTCTTTCATTACCTGCCCTGAAATCATAGGTGAGCTCGAAGCCTGTCCGGCATCGCCACTTAGGCCAAATCCAATAGCTGCTTGGTCTATGAACTCTTGAGTTACCGCATGGGTTTGGTGGTATTCCACCATAGCTTCTAGCTCTTGATGACGCTCAATAAGAGACTTCATCCTTTCTTCATCGGCTTGCCAATGTCCCTTTCTCACAGCCTCTAGCATCCGTTCTATGATCTGCATCTGCGCGGCAGGCTGATGCCTTTCAAACCATTCATTGATGTCGAGATTGTGCTTATCATCGATATACACCTCACTGAGGCTTTCCCATTGATGATCGCTAACCGTTTCTGGTGCGGTTACCTGCCAACCAAACAGGTTATTAGTGATATCCAACATATTAAGCGCCCCGGCATACCCCTCCCCTTGCATGGCTTTGATCCAAGTAGGATTGAGATATCTAGAATTGAGCTCTTCAGAGATAAACTTGCCTGCGGTTACGGTGCGCCCTTCACTCTGCCTAAGGTCATTCACATAAAGAGACGGGTCCTTACCACTGGCATTGCGAACCGCTGAAGCCAATCCACCAAGATACTCAAACGGATGATCTGTTGAGAGCAGGCCATGCAGACGACTGGTTCTGGTCATCACAGCCGCATCCACTTTACTGAGTTGAGATTCTAACAGATTGGTATCGCCCAGTTTCTCACCCCAAACCTGAGTGCCATAGGCGTACTGAAGCCTAGTAGTAAATTGCTCACCTAGGGCATCATCTCCCTCCCAATCTTGAGATTGTATGGCCAGATCGTTAACACCACTTCCGTAGTCACCAGGCTCGTTACTAAAGATTCGCAGCGCGGATAGCATAGAGGCTTGTTCATTGTCATAGCCAAGCTCCCTTAACTGCTCACTCAGCGCCTTGCTATTTTCAGCGATAGTGTTGCCATCATCGAGGCTAGACAGCTCTTCAATAGCGGCGCTTAGCTTCAACATAAAGCTATCAAACTGATCGCGATACACTGAGGTCGCTTGGATAACAACATCGATCCTTGGTCTGCCAAGTTCCTGCTGAGGAATGATGTTAAGCCTTACTAGATTTCCGCCTCGGTCCCAAACCGGCTCAAGTCCGAGTGCTCGCAGAACTTGTGCTTCCAGCATGCCGAAGTGTCTCTGTGTCTCCCCGGCCCACAATGAAAATGCTATCTTTTCTGGGTAATGCCCATTCTCTTTTAGATGCGCATCAAGCAGGTTTTGCAGTTCTTTCTCAGCCGCTGTATAGGCTTGCTTGCTCGGCACCTTGGCGGGATCAAAACCGAATAGGTTTGTGCCACTAGTCGTAGACGGATTTCTAAGAGGATCACCGCCACTGCCCGCTTCGATAAAGCCACCGTTTAGTCCAGAGATTAGCGCTTGCATCTCACCACTGTTTGCTAGCTTCTGGTATGCCGCTAAAGATTGTTCGGCAAAAGGCATCAATTCTGGATTGGTTTCCTTGTTACCCTCAATCACACCCTCAAGCCACTGCATTGGGGCAGTCTGCTCTAGAAGCTCAAAGTCTCCTTCAAAACGCTTCCAATATGCTTTTGGATCGCTCTCAAACTTCGCTATCAGTTCGTCACCTTGCTGTTGCAACACGGTATACAGAAGCTCACTGTGAGTTTTGGGCTGACCAAATACGTGCAGCCCCAAAGGCACAGACGAAGAAGCCAAGCGATCGATATGCTCTTCAAGTTCCACCACAACAGAATCAAAGTGGTTGTCTAGATCATCCATAGACAGACCTAAGTCTTGGATAACGTTTAGCTCATTCATCTTTTTAATCAGCGAAGCCTTGAGTTCATCACGTACTGAACCCGGCAGTGCGTTTTGGTAGTCACCGAGCAGGCCATTGAGTTCAACGTACTCACCATAGAGGCCAGCAGGACCAAAGGTAGGTGTTTGGTGGCTAATAATGGTCGCTCGCCCGCGACGTTTAGCCTGTATCGCCTCGGCAATATTGTCTTGAATATAAGGATAAAGAACCGGCATATCACCTAGGGTCAGAAACGGAAAGTCATCCTTAGATAGACCTCTAGCCTTGCCGGGCGTCCACTCTTGAGAACCGTGTGTACCCAGATGCACTAATGCATCTAAATCACCCTTGTTATTCTCTCTTTGTAGCCAAAGATAAGCAGCCAGATAGAGGTGACTAGGTGGTTCTATAGTAGAATGTATCGCATGCCCAACCTTGCCAGAGCGCGGAGGTTGTGGAAGTAGCCACAGGTTACCGCGTTTAAGTAGAGGGAACACAAACGCTGGTTGACCATCGATATCCACTAAACCGTCATACTTCATCGGATGACCCCACCAATCGTCGATAAACTGACGTGTCTCGCGAGGCAAGTTTCGATACCAAATGAAGTAGCTTCTTAAAGGAAGTGCGACCGCATAGCCCTCGTCATAAAGCGCTTTTAATTGCTCTGGCTGGTAGTAACCCGAGAGCAACTTTTTAGCATCAGCGATCATCTGCTGTTCTGAAAACTCAGGAACAGAGTACCCCTCTTCAGATAAGCCCTGACCTATGCTTTGAAGACTAAGCGGAATATTCAGATTTGACGCTGAAATGTTCTCCGCTCCCGCCGGTGCATTCCAAAACATTACCGCTACCGATTTGTCCGCGTTGTCTTTAGTTTGCAGTTGATGATAGGCATGAGCACGACCGAACAGCAGATCCAACTGTTCAGGAATAAAGACCTTTTCACCCTCAAGCTCGGCAGAAATAACCAGCGGGTCGGTTAGACCCCAAGTCTCTGTGGTAGACAAAAGCACTGAAGCGCTGCGCTGATCAATCCCAACCTCACTTTCTCGCCAGTCATCTATCGAGCCATCGCGATAATGTACAGTTTGGATAACAGGCCGGTCGATACGCTCCATTTCAGCTTTGCGCTTTTCGCCTTGCTGAAGGTGAGTCATGTTAACGATGACGGCAGGAGCTTCTTCTTTCCACGGCCACTCAAGTCCGTGTCGGTCATCAATGTAATAAATCACCGGAGCTATGCCGTTGGCAACGGCTTGGTCAGTAAGATCATTCAACATCTCAAATTCTTGGTTGATGATCTGGTTGCGGCTGATAACAAAGCCGACCTTGGGCAGCGATGCCAACGCTTGATTCTGTTCTAGATAGGCATCTAGAGAACTTACTGTCTTCTCATTGGCATAAATTCCAAATGTTGGGATCCGCTCTGCAGCAGGGAAACCCGCGATACTCTCAGACTTAGCATGCGCATCGATAAGCCTAAAAAACTGACGGTAATTATTGGTGGTTCTGTTTAGGTAGTACCCCATTAACATACCATTTAGGCGCGGATTTACCTGTTTGGATGTCCTTGGTGGACCGCCTCCTAGCATTACCCATTCGAGCTCATTCGGCAGTGAAGCAACGATCTCTTCGAGCCTTTGTCTATCGGGCATACGAGGGGTATCCGCCACTAAAAAGTCCACCCCGTCCAGCATTGCAGGTGAGAAGCTTCTAGAGTTCAGCCCAACCAGTTCGACTGATTCATCTTCTGCATACTGTTTTAATCTCTCTACCTTTGAGTGAGAAACAAAATCGGTATGAAGAATAGCAACCTTAGTGGTTGGTTTTTCTGACTCAGCGAAAACGGCAGCACTCAAGAACAAAAAGCAGCTAACTAGGCTAGCTGCTTTGATTATTAGCGTACGCATCAATTAGAACCTGTAGGTACCATTTAGATAAACCTGACGCGGCTGAATAGCGTAGCTAAAGAACTCAGACTCATCCGCCAGATAGGTATCGAAGATGTTCTCTACCCCTACAGAAAGGTCTAGACTGCTTAGCTTGTAGTTTGCGGCAAAGTCATACACTTGATATGAAGGCAAGTCGTTGTCTTCATAAGTCTGTTCACCGGTGTGGCGCATGCTTACCTGCGTAGTTAGACGATCGGTCGCTTTCCAGTTCAATGCCACATACGCTTGTGATTCAGGCTTGCTCTCTAGCTTGTCACCCGTTTGCTTGTCTACAGCATCTAGCAAGGTTAAGTTCATGTTCACAAACCAGGCTGAGGTAATGTCGAAATGACCTGACCACTCAAGACCCTTGATCTCAGCTTCGGCAACGTTGAAATATTCGTAGATGGTTGTGCCTGGTTGCGGACGGCCAGAACAGCCCTCAACACACTCGATATCAATCAAGTTTTCAACATCATTGTTAAACAGAGTCAGCGTTGTGCCCCAACGATCACCACGATAGTCAGCCGATACCTCATACGAGCGGTTGATCTCTGGGTCTAGGTTTTCATTACCGCGGATATCGAAAGGACGACCTGTACCTGTGCTGTAATAATCTGGAGACAGCTGCTTAATGGTTGGCGCTTTAAAGCCTTCGCCGTAGCCACCCTTCAAGGTCCAACGCTCTGTTGGAGAATACACAAGATAAGCACGTGGTGAGAAATGACCGCCAAAGTCAGAATGGTCATCATAGCGACCACCAAGAAGCAGCGACAGTTCTTCGGTGATCGCGATATCATCTTGAACAAATACCGCACCCTGCTGAGCTTCATCACCACCACTAGTTAGGTCTTCGCTCGACAGGCGCTGCTCGCTCCACTCACCACCTACGGTGATATGGTGGGCGTCAAAGGCATAGAACTGTATATATCCATCCACCACGTCTTCATCAACATCATTTGCCGTATTTGGTGTACCGATATTCTTTTCATTGGTTTGAGATACACGAGTTCCGTATACACGAAGTTGTGTATCACCAAATCCCCAGAAGCCTGAGTGAGTGACACCGTAGTCTAGGGTTTCAAACATATTGGTACTGCGTGTTACCTGACCTGCGCCATCGCCGCTTGTCGGAACGTAGTCATACCAAGTTTCACTGTCACCGTAGCGCGCATAGAAGTCTAATTCTTGCTGGTCGGAGATAATGCTCTTAATTTCTGCACTAACAAAAGTATTACGGTTACCTGCGATATCCGTTTCGTTTTCAAAGTTACGACTCTCGACCAAACCTTGATATTGCTGGCCTGCTGTCACCTTCATAAGAAGCTTATCGTCTATGATGGCGCCAGATGCACTGGCCTCAATGTTGGCAGTGTTTCCGTCTTCATCGATTAGAGTCGAACCACCAGCACGAACGCTACCATTCCACTCATTAGAAGCACGCTTTGTAATTACGTTGACTACACCACCAAGAGCATCAGAGCCGTAAAGAGCAGACATTGGGCCTTTGATAATTTCAATACGCTCAATGTCGGAAACAGGGATGTTCTGTAGTTCAATGTTGGTATGCCCCATTTGAGCAGACGCACGAGTTGCACGGCGACCATCAATAAGGATCAGGCTTTGCGATACGTCCATTCCACGAATCTCTATGCCTTTACGACCTTGACCAAGGTCAGCAATGTTAACCCCTGCCGTGGTCTTTAGTGCATCCGCCAAATTGTTGTATGGCATTAGCGCTAGATCTTCTTGAGTAATTACCGATACGCTCGCCGGCGCTTTAGAGGCTTGGGTCTGATAAGAGGTTGCGGTTACCACCATAACCTCATCAGGTTTTTCACTATTTGCCGTAGCGGCAACTGAAAAAAGTGTGCTTCCGATCAGAATATAAGTATTTGTCTTCATTATTTTATGTGACATCGTTCTAATAATTAGAGAATGCAATGCTACGTTATAACATCACTAAATTTGGAAGCGGCGATACTATCCCAGCCAACTTTTCCTATCCTCACGGCGACATAGGAAACGTGATCAATATCACAAACACAGTTGGAATAATGAAAATTAAAAATAGTGAAAAGTTATTGAAACAATTGGGGGATTCACCCAAATTTTGATTAAGACGGAGCTTAAGAGAAGGCCTCCAAGGAACTGGAGGCGCAGTAAAATACAATGTAGGATCTGAGGCAGTTTCAGGCTGGGTTAATAGCGAATGTCGTCTAGGATGTGTTGAACTTCCGCCCTGACCATCATCTCTGTATCTGTTAAGAATCGCGGCTCGTGCTTTAACACACTGAGTATATTTACTTCTCTGTGCTTGGGATCCCCGCCGATTTTTTCAAACAGCCTATTTAGTAAAACCATAGAGTTAGACATGAGCTCCTCACTCTCTTCACAACTCAATATCGAAGGCTTACCTAGACCTAATGCATGCAAGATGTCGTTAAAATGCATTCTGTATCCAGCACCGGATACATCGAAGGTTTGTAGTCCTGAGTTTGAAACCCAAAGATACGGAGGGTGCTTTAGGGTGCCAAATCCGACTGCAATCACGTCGTCGTCAAAGTGAAGTTCTAGTCGTCTATCCCAGATATCTCCGGCTTTACCGCCTTCGATAACCAATTCAATAGATGCGCTCTCATGTTGAAGTAGTGCATTAGCATATAGGTGGGTTTCTGTGCCTTCTTCAAACTCAAGCTGTGGATGTTGCACTCTTTCAGCTACCACATCTTTTATCACTAGCTTTGTTTTCAAGAGTCCGGACTGTTGTAGATACCGAACTAAACCTGCAACAGCGTGGATTCCCATATCAAAACCAAAGCCTGCTCCCCCACTCACACTCGGTGATAAGAGCTTTCTTTCGTTTAATGCCTGAATACGATTGGTAAAGCAAAACTCTTCCTGTTCCGGCGCTATCTCAACTGGGTTATCTGTGGCTAGTGCGACTATCTTGTGCGGAAGTCCTCTATCTTTCAGTAATTCAGAGCGCAGAAGTGCTTGCATCGAAGGAGTGACTAAAGCGGTATCAATAAAATAAAACCGAGCGCCACGATTTTTCAGGCTAGGCACTACACACCCAAACCCTTCCTCTATTTCATTCAGTGAAAACGAAGGCTTTTCAACCACAAACAGAAGATCGTCTACCGGTATAGTACTTGATAAGTCTCGGATGATGGTGAGGTGACTGCCGACTGGAGTAAGAATAAACGCAGCGGATACCTTGGCATCAGTGTGAGCTTCAAAATAGTCCGATAGTGATGAAAAACACTTAACGTAGGGAAAATCAAACTGTTCAACAGCAGTATCCAAGGCTGGATCTATCGCAATAATATCGAAGTGAGCAGACAAGGTATCAAGCAGGCCTTGGTACAATCCAACTACCGACCTACCCGGTTGTCCGAGCCCGCCGAACACTAGCACCTTGTTTCTCATCTGGTTGACCCTTTTTCATCCTGCCTTATTCCGATACTTTAACTAACTATCTACAAATTACTACTACAATCAATAAGTTGGCTTATTAATTATTCCTAACAAATAGGTAAACCCGATGAATATCACTAAGTGTCGCAAAATGCACATTTAGTAAATCTGGATAGGCAATACTTAACTCATCAAAACAAGAACGGCATTCCACCAGATGTCCGGCGTTCCTAAACAAGAGTGAGTAATCTGTATGAAAAAACTTGTCCTAGCTGTAGCAATCTTAGCGTCTACTTCAGCTTTTGCTTCTATTGAAACCAAAGATTGGCATGACCAAGCGACCCCAGAAGCGCAACAGTTTGTTATGGACAACATTGCTATCGATTTTTATGCATCTCCTTTCCAAACGGGTTGGGATAAAGACTCTGACGTAGCCAAATATATCGACCTTGCTCATTCACGCGGTATCACTGGTGCGTCTATTACTCTGGCTGCTCCTCACACTCCAAACTGGCTGGCATTTGAGTCTGAATACCAAAAGTGGAACCATGCTGCCAACTCTGCTGACGTAAAAATCCGTATCGTTAAAAAACCAGAAGACTTCGCGCTTGCCCATAAGAACGGCGAATACGCCATCATGTGGAACGCTCAAACCACCATGATGCTAGAGGGTGACACTAGCAAAGTTAAAGCCGCGGCCGATATGGGTATCAAAACCATGCAGCTTGTTTATAACGGTAAAGAAAAAACCGGTGTAGGCGTTATCTCTAGCATGAATGGCGACCAATCAGGTCTTACCGATTACGGTAAAGAGGTGATCGATGAGATGGTAAAACACGGCATCACTGTAGACCTGTCTCATACCTCTAATCAGACCACCAAAGACATCACTGATTACATGAAGAAGAACCACCCTGGAGTGCCGGCGATTTACTCTCACTCCCCTGTTGCTTCTACTTACGGCTGCGAGCCACACGAGACCCTTGAACAAACCAAGGCTCGTATGGAGAAAAAAGGTCTAAAACCGGGTGATGCAGATTACCGTCTAGCGCCTTGCTACCGTCTGATCTCAGACGAGCAAGCGAAAACTGTGGCAGAAATGGGTGGCGTAGTCTCTGTAACCGGTACCGAGTTTATGATGGACGGCATCTGGCCAGAAGACATTACTCCAAAACAATACGCAGAGATGATTGATGGCGCAGTAAAAGTGGTCGGTGTGGACCATGTGGGTATCGCTACAGACGACATGATGACGGTTGAAAAGGTAGTTAAGTTTGCCAAAAAACACGCCGATAAGTACGCTGACAACGGTTACATGATCAACGCCTTTAACCAAGGTGCAACCGGCTGTGCTGAGCTTTCGAAACACCTAGCAGCTACCGTTGATGAGCTTTGGAAGATGGGTTATTCAAACGAAGACCTTAAAAAAATCTTTGGCGGTAACCTAACTCGCGTATACCAACAAACTTGGATTTAATCCTACTCAATATACACAAACGGCCCTAGCGGCCGTTTTTTGTAGGGTACAATCCATCATCCGCGATTAATCATCAAACACAATCTCCAGTAATCTTCTGCTCAAACGACAAGATTCAATTTTTCGGAGATTAACAATGAAGCTACTAAGCCAAATCAAACCTAGCCATATGGCGCTACTTACCGTTGTTCTATTCAGCGCTTCTGTATTTGCAGAAAACGGTGAGGAGTCTACTGATATGGAGCGCGCTGAAAGCCATGTCCATGAGCAACTGAGCCAACAAGAGATGGACGAAATTCGAGCCCAGAGACAAGAGCTACTTAAAAACCTGGAACTGACCGGCAACACAGATCAAAACACCCATCTTCATACTAATGCTAATCCGGGCCACCTAATGGTGAAATCAAACGTATGCCAAAACACGGCTATCCCTCTGGGCGCTAAAACAACCGTTGGCTGCATCTAAGAGCAATTTCCTGCAAAACGCAGAGCAAGAATCTTCAATCTCTCCTTCAGCATTTCGACTAATCTAGTACCAAGTCAGAACGAACACTAGATATCAACTGCTAAGGAGAGACACCATGTCTAACAGCAACTTTTCAGCAATCAAACAAATGGGTTACGGCGCTATGGGCCTTGAGGGCTACTACGGCGAAAGCGATGACAGTGCTGCGGTTGATACCCTAGTGCACGCTATCGAGCATGGCATGATGATAGATACCGCGGATGCTTATGGTGCAGGTCACAACGAAGACCTTATCAAACAAGCCATCGCAAAAACCGATGCGAAACCATTTATTGCGACAAAGTTCGGCATAGTGTTTGAAGAGGGTCAAACCGGCAGCCAGTTAGATACTGGCTGGGGTTTCCCCCTTACCATCAACGGCACCAAAGAGTACGTTGCACGGGCTATCGATAACAGCCTTGAGCGTTTAGGGGTTGAACAAATCGACCTAATGTACGCTCACTACCTAGATCCAAATACACCTCTGGAAGAAACCGTTCAAGCTATGGCGGATGCAGTAAAAGCAGGCAAGGTAAAAGCCATTGGTCTTTCAAATGTAACTGCACAGCAGGTGCTAAAAGCAAACGAAATCCACCCAATCGCAGCGGTTCAATACGAGTATTCCCTGTTTAGACGTGAAGCGGAAACTGACATCCTTCCTGCAATTAACAAGATTGGTGCAGCGCTAGTTTGTTGGTCACCGCTAGGGGCAGGCTTTTTGACTGGTAAGGTTCAAGAGCTAGATAAAAACGATTTTCGTAACAACAACCCTAAGATGCAGGGTGACAACTTTGTCAGCAACCTTGCACGCCTAGAAAAGATCAAAGCGATTGCGGCCGAATATGACATCTCTCCAGCTCAACTGGCTCTAGCTTGGCTAGTGGCCCAGGGCGATAACATCATCCCAATTCCAGGCAGTCGTAAAACCAGTCGCATCGATGAAAACTTGGGTGCTCTGGATGTAACACTCAGCCAAGAGACGCTAGCTAAGCTCGATGAGATAGCCCCAATCGGTGCCTTCAAAGGGGCAACTTTGGTTTAACGTTGAAAGGCCCGATTCTGCGGACCTTTTTCTATTCAAACACCTGCATCCAATGGGCTGACAGGTGTTTGTTTCGACACAACCATACGGTTTGTTCACAGGTATAAGGGCACCCACTTACCTCGAGAATTTGCAAACTATGCTCTTTCGCTAGATAGTCTGGAACATAGGCTAGCAAAGGCTGGGACTTAACCAAAGATGTCAACATGGAAGTAGTGTCCACCCTTGCCATGATTCGACGATTAAATTCTTCGTCAAACCAACCATCCAAACTTCGATTCGTTGCCATCTTTCCGTAAATAGGCTTAGACGGAATAACAAATGGGTATTCCAACACTTGGTCTATAGATAAATGCGCGCCGTGCTCAATTAGCATTGGGTGAGTATGAGATGCGACCGTCACAAAATTAATCTCTTGCAAAGCCTGATACTCAACTTGCCTATCCTGAGGGTGCGTTCCCTGCAGGCTGGTTACCAGCGCGAGGTCTACCTCATGCTTTGTCAGCATTGCTAGGTCTTCCGACTGCTTCGTCTCTAGAGTCAGTTGTTGCTGACTCAACTTTGTCATCAGGCTTGGAACAAAATGCGCTAGCAAGGACTCAGAGCCACTTACTCGAAGGTGGGGTCTACGAGGGCTCCCCAACTCACGTTCGATCTTGTCGCCGATAGACAGCATCTCTATCGCGCGATGAAACAGCATTTCTCCGGCCGAGGTTAGAGCCCACTGTGAGCCCTTTCGCTCAAATAGGGCCTGCTGATAATGGGATTCGATACGCTTTATTACCTTTGAAACCGTCCCAGGTTGCATATTCAAGGTATAAGCCGCCTTTCTTAATCCAGAAGCTCGCGCCACTTCCACAAAAATAGCCAGATCATCCAATCTCATATTGTTGCCTTAATGGAAACATAAATCGAATTAATGTTTCTTAAATTTAGATATTGACTAGCTTAAAATAGAACACCTAGTTTGAAAACCTCAGCAACGACTATGAACCGATTCTCAAAAATCCAAGCCGGACAAACCACACTGAAAAATCGTTTAGTGGTGCCTCCTATGGCCTCACAAACCGCCTCCACCGATGGCTTAGCAACCACGACCACCATTGAGCACTACGCCAATCTAGCAAACTCAGGCGCCGGACTGGTGATAGTCGAATACAGCTATGTGATGCCTTCAGGTAAAAGCGAACCCAATCAGTTAGGGGCTCATGATGACAAGTGTATTCCAGGGCTGCAGCAAATCGCGAGAGCTATCCACGAAAAAGGCGCAAAGGCTGGGTTTCAACTGACACATTGCGGTGGTAAATCTCAATTAGATGTATGCCCGGACCTTGAAGCCCCTTCTGGTATTACGGTTCCTGCCTACGACCGAGTATTACCCAAGCCACAAGCAATGACCTTAGATGATATGTATGCCTGGCGAGATGCCTTTGTTCAAGGTGCTATTCGGGCTGAAAAAGCCGGTTTTGATTTTGTTGAGCTTCATTGCGCTCACGGTTATGGCCTAAATCAAGTGCTATCACCAGTGACCAATAAGCGCACCGACTTCTATGGGGGAAATCTACAAGATCGAGCTCGCCTGATGATTGAGATAGTGCAGACAGTAAAAAAAGAAACGAAACTCAACATTATGGTGCGAGTGCCAGGTCAAGACCTTTATCCTGATGGATTATCTCAAACTGATATGGCTGAGGTATGTCGTCTATTGGTTGAGGCTGGCGTAGGTATCATAGATGTCTCTTCTGGCATAGGAGGATGGAACCGTCCTAAAGATAGGCGCGGTGAAGGCTACCTAGTCTCCGAATCTGCATATCTGAAAAAAGCAAATCTCGGGGTACCTATTATCGGGGTTGGCGGCATAGAAACCCACGGCTACATCGAACAAGCACTGCAAAACCAGTGGTTCGATCTCGCGGCAGTAGGGCGAGCAGTGCTACAAGGTCCGCAGCAATTCCAGCAAAGAGTAATGAAAGAGCCCCTACCCGCATAGATCACCAACTTTCACTAAGGCCTGTACATTCAGGCCTTTTTTATACTCCCATCAAATATAATTGACAATATCAACTATCGTAATTATAGTTGCATTTATCAACTAAATTCTGATTAGTTAAAAATTATAGAGGTAGTAAGATGGGCATCATTAATCCAACCAACAAAACCGTTTTAGACCTTAAGGGTCTGCACCTGTATCACACCGGCTTTTCTAACTGCGCAATGCGAGTAAGACTAGCCCTTGAAGAGAAAGATCTGGGCTGGGAAAGTCACCCAATCAGTCTTATGAAGGGTGAGCAACTGACCAAAGAGTACATTGGCATCAACCCAAATGCGGTAGTACCTACCCTAGTAGATGACGGCGTAGTCATCATAGACTCAGCCGACATCATCGATTACATCGATAGCAAGTTCGTATCAAACTCGCTTCGTCCTGAGTCCAAAGCTGAACAAGAGCGCATGTTCGAATGGATGTATCTCGCCAGAGATAACCACCTGTCTATCAAAACCTATATGTATTCCAACACAGCAAGTAGCGACAAGATGAAGCGCTCAGAAGAAGTGATGGCGGATTATCGTAAAAACCAAACCTTCGACAAAGCCTTGCTGGAATTTCATGAAAGATTTAACTCGAACGAAGGTTTCTCTGAGCAAGATGTAATTGATGCAACCTCGGTTATCGATGCTTGCTTCGAGAAGATGGATGAACGCCTTAAAGACCACAAATGGCTAGCAGGTGATGACTTTTCATTGGCTGACATCGCTTGGGTACCACAATTAATTGTACTCAAAGTTGCCAACTATCCATTTGAGAACTACAAGCACCTAGAGGCTTGGAAGAACGAGATCATCAAGAGACCGAGCTTTAAAAGTGCCATCCTTGATTGGTTGCCAGCAATGGGTAAATAAATTAGAGCACGGCACTGTCCGTGCTCTTTTCCTATATTCGATCATGGCTTTATGACACACTGACCGCCCCCTTTGCTAACTCCCTATTCGACCATGATCCGCCTTACTGCTGAACACCTTATCCTGTTGGAAAACCGCTTAGGTATTGCTCTTCCTTCTAAAGCCAGCAAGCGCAATATAGAACAAATCACTGAGGCCATGGTCAATCGCATCCCATTTGAAAACCTAGATGTGTTAGTTGGGCTTCCAATACAAGATGCCTTTGAGGATGTGTTTTCAAAGTTGATCGTCAAAGAGCGCGGTGGGCTCTGTTTCGAGATGAATGCGCTACTTCTGAAAATACTCCAGCACCTTGAGGTACCTTGCTATCGTATCGAAGCACAAATGGTTGTAGAGGGAGACTTGAGAGAGCAAGCCAATCACCTCGCGCTTATTGCAGAGATATCAGGAAAACCTTATTTGGTCGATATTGGTGATGGTCGCGGTATTTGGGGTATCCTTCCCCTAGATCACAACGAGCCTAATCGTCAACTAGGTACCGAGTACTGGGTCGATGACATTGGTAATAACACCTACCAACTCCAGTTTAAAAACTCCGATGGTATACAAACTCGCTATCAGTTTATTAATCAACCCATTGAACGAAAGGCATTCGCGAGAGCAAAGGCGTTTATACAAAGCGATCCACAATCTGTGTTTCATAAACGTTTGATCGTATCTCGAATTGATAGTGACGCTCGAATCACTCTATCTGAACACGAACTTATCCAATCCACGCCTCAAGGCAGAGACGTTCATGAATACCCAATAGAACAACGCGAGCAGCTTCTTTTACAGCACTTTGGAATTAAGCTTTAAAGTCAGGAACTTTCGTTCCTCGGATCTGATCCGCCCCCTGAGCCGTAACTATACTTAACATTAGATGTTCATCAGACTCTCCAAAGGGGGCACTGCATGACTCGTTTTCGTCTATGGTTCGCAGCGCTGCTGTTATTTTCAAGCCAACTACTTGCTAACACTGTGTGGGTCGTACCCGTCAAAGGCCCTATCGGCCCTGCCGTCAGTGACTATCTTTCCAGAGAAATCGCCGAAGCTGAGGCGCAGGGCGTCTCCATGGTCGTCCTTAAAATGGACACGCCCGGCGGGCTAGATAGCGCAATGCGCGATATCATCAGCTCAATCACTGCCTCGAGCGTACCTGTGGCGACTTGGGTTGGCCCATCTGGTGCGCGAGCTGCTAGCGCCGGTACCTATATCCTTCTCGCCAGTCATGTTGCGGCCATGGCCGATGCTACTAATCTTGGATCCGCGACACCAGTTTCTATGGGAGGTCCACCCACACAACCCTCTTCAAGTGATGATGAAGAAAAGCCTGAGCAAGAACCGAGTAACAGCGAAGAAGTGCCGGCTAAAACCGCCATGGAGAAAAAGGTTATCAATGATGCCAAAGCGTACATCAAGGGGCTCGCCAAGCTGCATGGTCGAAACGCAGAGTGGGCTGTAAAAGCAGTAAGTGAAGCCGCCAACATTGAGTCAGAGGAGGCGTTAGAGCTTGGCGTTATCGACTTTATTGCTAATTCCACAGAAGAGCTCACTCAACTGGCGAATGGCCGTGACATTAATCTGAATAACCGTACCGTTACCCTTAGCATAGAGAATCCAGTGATTATTGATAGAGTGCCGGATTGGAGAGCCGAGCTTTTGGCTGTGATCACTAATCCTAACGTGGCCTACATCCTGATGCTAATCGGCATCTATGGTTTACTGTTAGAATTCTATAACCCTGGCATTGGCTTACCCGGCGTGCTCGGTGGTATCTGCCTACTGCTTGCCATGTACTCGCTACAAATGATGCCCGTCAACTATGCAGGCCTTGCATTGCTACTACTCGGTATTGCTTTGATGGTGGCAGAAGCCTTTAACCCCAGTTTTGGTATTTTGGGCCTGGGCGGCGTAGTCGCCTTTATACTTGGCTCAATATTCCTAATGGACAGCGACCTACCCAACTTCCAGATTGCCATCCCTCTCATCGTGGGCGTTGCCATCTTCTCAGTCGCACTGATCCTAGTCACTGTGGGACTGCTACTGAAAGTGCGTCGACGCGCCGTTACAACAGGTGTTGAAGCCTATTCTGGAAAGGTCGCTGTCGTTATTGACGATTTCGTGGGTGGCACAGGTCGAGTCCAGATGGATGGCGCGCTTTGGAAAGCTCACATATCTGGCACAGAATCACTCAAGAAAGGTGACAAGGTAACGGTCACCCACATCGATGGATTAACACTTACCGTAATACCCGATTCCGATAACTAGGAGGTACTTATGCCTATCCCTATGTTTTATACAACAGCTGTCGTCCTCGTCTTAGTCATCGCACTTGCGACGCAAATCTTTAAAGTGTTGCGTGAGTATGAGCGTGGCGTGGTCTTTTTTCTTGGCCGATTCCAAGAGGTAAAAGGCCCAGGTCTGATTATCTTGATCCCTATCGTGCAGCAGATGGTTCGTGTGGACCTGCGTACCGTGGTGTTAGATGTGCCAACACAAGACCTTATTACCCGTGATAACGTCTCTGTTCGAGTAAACGCTGTGGTTTATTTCCGAGTAGTTGACCCTCAAATGGCCATCAACAACATCGAAAGTTATAACGATGCCACCAGCCAATTAGCACAAACCACCTTGCGTTCTGTGCTCGGTCAGCATGAGCTTGATGAGCTACTTTCAGAGCGCGAAAGGCTCAATAAGGATCTGCAAGGTATCCTAGACCAACAAACCGATGACTGGGGAATAAAAATCGCGACTGTAGAAGTGAAGCATGTAGACCTTAATGAAAGTATGGTTCGCGCCCTCGCCCGCCAAGCGGAGGCTGAGCGTAATAGACGTGCGAAAATCATTCACGCGACCGGGGAACTGGAGGCTTCGAGCAAGCTTAAAGAAGCAGCCGAGATGCTTAACGAAGCGCCCAACGCGTTGCAACTTCGCTATATGCAGACGCTCACCGAGATAACCTCAGATAAGACCTCCACAATAGTGTTCCCTTTGCCTATCAATCTAGTGGAAGCCGTTTCTGATATCGCAAAGGCGGTCAAAAAGGATGATAAAAAGGAATAAAGGATGGAGCCAAGCTCCAAAACTGTGTTTCATCCTATTTCGCTGAAGTGGTTAACTCTTCAAGCGGGTTTTCCTCTTCAGCTCGCTCTAACCGCTCTTGTCTTTGCCTTTCATGCATGGCTTCAATGAGCTCTCTATCCCGAGCAGCGAAGAAGATATCCTCGGCAGCCTTCTCTCGTAAGCGTAGTTTTTCTGTGAAATCCATAATCCCTACCTCCTACTTTATCTGTTATTTAAAGTATAGGTAGCAAGAGCTCTAGGCCGTTTTGCCAATTAAGATGGAATTGATCTTGGTCAATTCTTAATCAACCAAAATCTAAGCTAGATCACTACAGCACTCCGCTATGAGCTCGCGCAACCATTGGTGAGCCGAATCTCGCTCAAGCATGGTCGGCCACAACATCCGATAACTTACAGGTTTAAGGTCAAACGGCAGAGGCAAGACTTTCAGGGAATATTTGTTTGCTAATTGGTTAGCAAAGATAGAGGTACAAACCAACATCATGTTCGAGTGTTGTGCAAGAAGTGCTGCGCTGTGAAAATCTGGAACCTTGGCCTTGTCATTTAGCCTATATCCCTGCTCTGACACCACTCTGTCTAACAGCCAAAACTCACTGTCATCCACAAAGATCCTAACCAGATCCGTATCTAAAAACGCCTTCGCATCCCAGTTGTCAGCATTAATCGCATGAGACTGACTTACCAAACAAATATGCCTATCACGATAGAGCTCAAGATTAGGTTGGTCGCCAATGTCGGAGATATGAAACGATGCCTGAGCGCGCCTATCAGTATCTTTTGCCGTAATTAAGAGATCCAGTTCTCCCTGATTCAAATGACTCAGACTCTGTTTAGTTTTCGGTACAATACTGAGCTGCATATTTGGCGCAAGCGAGTTCAGTTTTGGCATTAAACGCGGAACAATAACCGGGAATGCAGTCTCACAGATACTGATGGTAAAGCTTCGCTCATCGGTTGCAGGATCGAACGATTCGGGCAACAACATAATGTGTGAGTCTCTTAACCACTGACGCAGTGGTTTTTCTAACTTGGCCGCCCTAGCCGTTGGCGTTAACCCCCTACCGGTTCGGATAAACAAAGGGTCTTCCAATACCTCACCCAGTTGCTCCCTCAAGCGAGTCAGTTGTTTACTCACTGCAGATTGACTGAGATTTAGCCGTGTTGCCGCTCGGCTTACACTGCCATCTTCAAGCAAGATCAGCATCAAACGAAGCAAATTAAGGTCGATATGGTCTAGCTTCACCAGATATTCCAAAATAGAAATTATGGAATGACAATAATTCAATATTTCTCATAATTCAACGCTGTTACTATCCTTTCCATTAGCAACACCTTGAGAAAAATAATGAGCCGCAAAGCCCCACTTTATCTATTTTTATTGCTTATCGTAGTTAGCCCAATGGGCATCGATATCTATCTGCCAGCACTTCCTCAAATGGCAGAAAACCTAAGCACTCCGATGGCGAATATTCAGATCACCATCACTATATTTCTAGCTGCGCTTGGTTTAGGACAACTTCTTGCGGGACCTTTAGCAGACCGATACGGACGCAAACCACTTATTCTAAGCGGCCTTGCGCTATACATTCTAGGTTCTGTGGTTGGCTCATTAGCGCTTCAAATTGAAATTTTGTGGTTCGCGCGTGTACTTCAAGGTCTAGGAACCTGCGCTGTTTCGGTAGGCGTAATGTCAGGCGTGCGCGACAGCTATAGCACGGAAAAAACAGCGTCTATCTATAGCTATATCAATGGTGTTATCTGCGTTATCCCGGCCCTTGCTCCTCTTGTGGGTGGCTGGCTGAGCGAAACCTGGAGCTGGCGAGCGACCTTCTATTTTATGGCAGGTTATGCCCTATTGGTGACCTTCATTGCCACCCTTAAGCTTCCTGAAACACGACCATCGAATACTATTGCTAGTGACAAGCTTATTAACTGGGAGCAGTACAAACCGATCTTGCAGAACTCTACATTCCGTTTCAACGCAGGTCTTGTAATGCTGGCTATGGCTATCATCATCGCCTTTGTCAGTGTTGCACCGGTACGCCTAATGGTAGAGCTAGGCATGAGCCCAACCGCATTCTCTCTGTGGTTTGGTAGCAACGCCATTATCAATATTCTGGCCTCTTTCGTTGCTCCAATTGTGATTAACCGTATCGGTCAGTCGAACTCTTTGAAGCTTGCGATTGCAATGTGTACCACCGCAGCCATCCTTATTGTGGCACTGCAAAATGTGCATCACCCATTTGCATTTATGGGTCCTGTGTTTATCGCAAGTACCGGCTTTTGTTTTACCCTAGCTATCTGTAGCAGCTCAGCCCTAGCGCCATTCTCAGAACGCGCAGGTACAGCGGCGTCTCTACTTGGTTTCTTTCAAATGGCTGGAGCGTCAACGCTAGTTGGACTAGTGAATCTGCTCCCTATGGGCTCGCTACAAGTAATGGCCTTTATTATGGCTCTGCCGTTAGTGTGGTACGGCGTGAGTAAGCTCATCACAAAACCCAAGCTGTGTGAAAACTAACCACTGAAACGAAAAAAGCCTACCCCTAGTAATAGCGGTAGGCTTTCTAATATCAATCGAATCAGGCTAAACGCATAAGCTTAAGAAGCTCTTCAGACGCAAGCTTTGGATCTTCTGCTGCCGAAATTGCTGAAACCAACGCGATACCATGAACACCCGTTGCAGAAACAAGCTCGATATTAGAGGTATTGATACCACCGATCGCCACCAGCGGCTTATTCGAGGTTTCAACCGCTTTGCGCAGACCTTCAACTCCCCAGTGCTTAAGGGTATTGGTTTTAGTTGGAGTAGCAAAGATAGCGCTCACTCCAAGGTAGTCCACATCAAAGCTCTGCGTTTCAATGAGCTGCGCTTCACTCTCAACCGATAGACCTAGTATTTTATCCTTGCCTATCAGGCGTCTTGCATCGGCAACGGGCATATCTGACTGACCCAAATGAACACCACATGCATCGACAGCAAGTGCTACATCTACGCGATCGTTGATGATCAAAGGCACATTACTGCCTTGCATTACCGTTTTTACTGCGCGCGCTCGCTCAATAAAGGCGCGAACATCGCCATGCTTTTCGCGAACCTGTACCATGCTTACGCCGCCTTCGATGGCTTGTTCAACCACTTTGCAGAGGGCACTTAGCTCTTGGTGTTCATCGGTAACAAAGTAGAGTTCATAAGGGTTCATATTACATGCCTCGATTATGCTTTGCTGATCTTAAGACGCTTAGCGATAGTCGCTTCATCCAGTTCATACAGGGTATCTAGCAGATTCATTTGTAGGCTACCTGGGCCTGCTGATTTCTCAGTAGCAATCTCGCCAGCAACACCCAGGATAGCCGTTGCAGCAACGCCTGTTAGCTCGCCTATGGCAGCAAAGGCGCCGGTAATCGCCGTGTGTGAGCAGCCCATGCCAGTAACATAAGGCATCATCTCACTGCCATTTTCTAGCTTCACTACGCCCTCTTTACTTACTACATAGTCCGCAGCACCAGAGATAACTACCGAAGCGCCATACTCATTGACCAAGTATTGAGCTGCAGCTACTGCTGAATCACTGCTGTCCAAGGCATCTACGCCCTTAGACTGTGCTTGTTCACCGGCAAGGGCAATCACTTCTGAAGCATTGCCACGAATGATTAGAGTCTCAGCCTGCTCTGCAATCTGACGAGAAACTTCGGTACGCAGTGTACTGGCGCCGCAACCTACAGGGTCTAGTACCACAGGCTTACAGTTAATATTCGCTTGCTCAACCGCAAACATCATGCGCGGTACCCACTGACTATCTAAGGTGCCAATGTTGATCACAAGTGCGCCAGCAAAGCTCATCATCTCTGCCATTTCACGAGAAGAGTGCGCCATAATAGGTGATGCACCCACCGCCAGCAGTGCGTTAGCCGTGTTATTCATCACCACATAGTTGGTCACATTAACAACCAGCGGCTTATTCTCACGCAGTGTTTTTAGGGATTCGATAATATGTGAGGTTTCCATTTTTTATCCTTATTTGGCGGCGTTTAGGCCTTGCTCCCAAAACGCAATTTCCATGCGTGTTGCGGTGCGGAATACTTCGATTAGCTCTTTGGCGCGAGCACTGTCTGGTTCGATATCAACAAGAAGGTTGTCTAGGTTCTCTATGCACTTCACCACGCCCTCTTGGAACTCCTCTGAGGCGTACATGGTTAGCCAGCTTTGATATGGGTTGCCTTCTTGAACAGTTGAATCTCGCTTGGCAAGGTTAGCACCGATCTCGCCATAGCCGATAGCACAAGGCGCTAAAGCAACGTAGAGATCAACTAAATCACCCTGACTGCCGGTATCTAGTACATAGCGAGTGTAAGCCACAGTGCCGAAGTCTTCGGTCTCGGCTTCCATCTCGGCTTCACTTACGCCCCACTTCTCACAATATTCAACGTGGTGACCGATCTCTGAGTCGAGCAAATTGTGCAGGCTCGGCAGTGCATTTCGCATTTGCTCTAAGCTCTTCGCTTTATAGATAGCCAGTGCATACGCTCGGGTATAGTGCTTCAAAAACAAGAAGTCTTGTTTTAGATAGTGCAAGAATGCTTCATGTTTTAATGAGCCATCGGCCAGTTGATGAACGAAGCTGTGCTCGATATAGCCTTGCCACTCTTCGCGACACGCTTCGATAAGTTGAGATACTTTCATGATGACTCCGATTTATAGAGAAGGTACGTATTTTTCGCTGTTTGGTACGCTGTTGATGATCTTATTCTTATGCATGAACTCGGCGTAATCGTCGTAGCGTTGGTGATCAACCGCTGCAGGACGAAGTGCAAAACGAGTTAGGGTATCTTCCCAAGCGCGGCGGTTAAGGTCGTTGTTAAGGGTATCTGGGTTATAAGCAACAAACTCTTTCCACGCCTTGTCTGGGTGGTTAACGATATATTGGGTCGCCAGCTCAATAGCGCGGTTAAACTTCTTGATCTTTTCCGTGTCGTAACTATTAGCATTCGCCACAAACACTAGCTCGTCATAAGCGGGCACACCGTGCTCTTCTGGGAAGAAGGCTTTCGCTTTATAGCCCTCGATTGCTAGCTGATTGGTTTCAAAGTTACGTAAACCACCCCAGATGGCATCGACTTTGCCAGACGCTAGAGAAGAAGAAAGAGCCCAGCCTACATTGATGATCTGCACGTCTTTAAAGTCCACGCCTTCGCTACCCAACATGGTACCAATAGTAGCCTCTTCGTTACCCGCAATGGCAATACCGATCTTTTTGCCTTTCAGGTCAGCAAGAGAATTGATCTTACCGTTATCCAGCACCATCAAGGTATTTAGGGGCGTTGAGATAAGCGTGCCGCTACGAATCAGTGGCAGACCTGCCGCAACATCTATGGTTAGAGTTGGCTGATAAGATACAGCCATATCAATCTTGTTTGCCGCTACCAGCTTTGCTGGAACACTCGGGTCAGCTGGCTCTTGGATCTCTACCTCAATACCTTGCTGCTCAAACAGACCTTTCTCCTGAGCGATAACAATAGGACCGTGGTTCGGGTTTACAAACCAATCCAGCATCAAGGTAAGCTTGTTGTCTTTAGCGAAAGTCGCTGGACTGATGGCAAGCGCGCAGGTTGCGGCCAAGCCAAGTAGTGTTTTTTTCATGATTCTTCCTTTTTACCCTCACTCAAGGGTAAAGCATGCTTTTAGTGAATAAAGTAGATGTCTTTGTTTGGAACGGTTTTGATGATGCCAAGCTCATGCATAAACTTGGCGTAATCATCATAACGTTCCACGTTTTCAGCCGACGGACGCAGTGCAAAACGCGTAAGCGTGTCATTCCAAGCTCTATGGTTCAGCTCGTTATTTAGAGTATCTGGGTTGTAAGCAACAAACTCTTTCCAAGCTGCCTCTGGGTGATTGATGATGTAATGGGTGGCAAGCTCAAGTGCCTTATTGAAGCGGGCTATCGCATCCGCATCGTGGTTTTTAGCGTTCGCCACATACATCAGCTCATCATAAGGTGGGATGCCATGCTCTTCAGGGAAGAAGGATTTAGCTTTGAAGCCCTCTAGCTCAAGCTGATGAGACTCAAAGTTACGCATACCACCCCAGATCGCATCAACTCGACCTGATGCTAGAGAGGTAGACAGTGCCCAACCAACGTTTACTATCTTAACGTCGCTAAACTTAATGCCTTCGCTTTGCAGCATCTTACTGATGATCTTCTCATCACTTCCAGAAACGGCTACGCCAACGGTTTTTCCTTTCAGGTCCGAGAGGGTTTTGATCTTGCCGTTATCAAGTACAGATAAGGTATTAAGCGGCGTTGCGAGCAAGGTGCCTGTCCAAACCAAAGGCAAACCTGCTTCCACATCAATAATGAAATTAGGCTGATAAGAGATAGCCATATCCACACGCCCTGCAGCTACCAACTTTGAAGGCACGCTTGGGTCTGCAGGCTCTTGTATCTCAACTTTAAGTCCTTGCTCGGCAAAAAAGCCTTTTTCTTGAGCAATGATAATTGGGCCGTGGTTTGGGTTTACAAACCAATCCAACATTAAGGTAAGAGTTTTTTCTTGTGCCAGTGCTTGACCACTTAGCATCAGCAAAGCAGTGGCGAATAGTGATTTGAGTAGTTTCAAAGTGTCTTCCGTGAGTAATAAGGACTAATAGCCCTAATCAAATTGCCAAGGGATAAACTTGTTTAATAGCTTATCGGTTATGAAATAAAGGGTGACCGAGATAAGCGCCAGTACAAACAGCGCAGCAAACATCTCATCAATCATCATGCGTGCGTTAGCTTGTAGCATCAGATAACCAAGTCCTGCGCTTGAGCCAACCCACTCACCTACCACAGCGCCGATTGGAGCCACAACAACAGCTACGCGAATACCGGAAGCAAGGGCTGGCATGGCAGCTGGCAATCTTACTTGCGTCAGCATCTGCCAACGGGTCGCGCCCATGGTTTTCGCAAGGTCCAAATAGCCGCGAGGTGTATTTCTCAGGCCGTCGTAACAGCAGGTGGTTACAGGGAAAAAGATGATGAGCGCAGCCATCACCACTTTCGAGGCAATGCCATAGCCAAACCAAAGCATTAAGATTGGTGCTATTGCAAAAACCGGTATCGCTTGTGATGCAATCAGTATCGGCAGTAGCCATCGACGTAGGGGCTCGAACAGCAGCATTTGAAGCGCAAATAAAAGCCCCATCGACAAGCCGAGGAACAAGCCCAGCACTATCTCTTGTGAGGTAATAAAGGTGTGATGCCAAAGTACGTCCCAACGAGTGTGCAACCTATCCATTACCGCTAAGGGTTCTGGCAAAATGAAACTAGGCAATTCAAACAGCACCACCACCGCTTGCCACAAACCCAGAACCACAACACAAGAGATAAGCAGTCTCACCACATGTGATGACTGGTTTTTCAGACGCTTAGACAAGTCTTGCTGAGCCAAATTACTCATGTTCAGCCCCCAACTTTTCAATAATGCTTTGCTGAATCTCTGCCATCTGAGCATCTAGAGCACGTGGCGTTTTAGACTCTGGCACTGGGATCTGAGTCATTTTCACTGGTGTCGACTCCATTAAGTAAACCGCGTCACTTAGGCGAAGGGCTTCTTGAGGGTCATGGGTGATCAGAACGACGGTTTTATCCTTTAGCATCTCAGCCGCAAGATTCTGCAGTTTATAGCGGTTTACAGCATCGAGCGCTGAGAAAGGCTCATCCATCAATACTACTGGCATGTCTTGCATTAGGGTACGAGCGAGGGCTACCCGCTGCTTCATGCCACCGGAAAGCTGTCTCGGATAGTAAGACTCTTTGCCTGCCAAACCTACCTGAGCGAGAAGTGCTTTAGCTTCATGCTCTCTGGTTTGGATATCAACAGATTTACTATCACCAAAACGGTCACTAAAACAGACGTTTTGCAGCACCGTCAGCCAAGGCATCAACAGGTCTTGTTGCGCCATATAAGCGATGTTGTCACTGAGCTCTCCTTGACCAAAGTGAATATCACCTTGCCACTGCGCAGACTCAGACAACAGTCCGGCCATGAGTCTGAGCAAAGTGGTTTTGCCACAGCCGCTTTGCCCTAAGACAGTGACCCAAGAGTTAGCTTCTATATCCAGATTAAGCTGCTCAAAAAGAGGCGTTTCTGCATCGTTAAACTGCAAACGCCCCTTTGAAATAGAGATGCTGGTTGGCATTATTTGTTTAGCTTGTAGAAGTGATGTACAGGGCCGTGACCTTTACCTACGTTGAGCTCATCGGCGTGCGCAATAGCCTGTGAGATGTAGTCTTTACCTTTAGCTACCGCCTCAGTTAGAGATTCAGATTGTGTCAGGTAAGAAGCAATTGCCGAAGATAAGGTGCAGCCAGTGCCATGTGTGTTTTGTGTATCCACACGCTTAACCGTAAAGCGCTCGACCGCGTCTTTAGTAATTAGCAGATCAGTACTGTCAGCTTCAGATTCTAGATGACCACCTTTTAGTAGAACCGCCTTACAGCCCAGCTCGCGCAGACCATCAATCATGGCATTCATTTCTGCTTCCGTAGTTGGCACTTGTGTGCCAAGCAGAGTCGCAGCTTCTGGAAGGTTTGGCGTGATCACATCAGCCAAAGGGAGAAGCTCGGTTTTTAGGGTTTGAATGGCCGAAGATTGTAAAAGCAAGTCGCCACTGGTCGCGACCATTACTGGGTCGACAACAAGGAACTTAGGCTGATATTGCTTAAGCTTTTTCACCACAGATTCAATGACTGAGGTTTCAGCCAGCATGCCAATTTTAACCGCTGAAATGTCGATATCGGAGAACACTGCATCAAGCTGCTGCTCGATAAATTCTGGTGAAACAGGATAGATACCGGTAACGCCTTGAGTATTCTGAGCGGTCAGTGCGGTTAACACTGAGCAAGCAAAACTGCCCGTTGCTGAGATAGCTTTGATATCGGCTTGAATACCTGCACCACCACCGCTGTCAGAGCCAGCAATAGTCAGTACATTCGCGATTTGATTTTGAGACACAGGCGCGTTCCTTCTGTTTAATTGGATACCCAATTCAGACAGACGTGCGAAACCAAAGCCTATGTAGCTGGAAGAGATAGATCTATAGCTTGTGTGGCGACTAGTTCCCTACGTCAGTGCTAGCTGAATCAGGTTCAACGGGTTCGCTTACTTAATTCAACGATCTCAGCCCTAAAGGCTCCCCGACTAATACGATTGACCGGATACTAACAAACAAACATTTGTTGTGAAACAATAATTAGGTAAAACTCAGGCGCGACGCAATAAATGGCCAGTTTTCACGTAGATAATGGTCTCTTGTTCCACAAATGGGAAATGTTTGCTCATGTGAGGGCTACGTAGCCAAGAGTATTGTGGATACTGCCCGTATTCATCTTGAAACTCACCACTAAGAACCAGTATTTCCTCACCTCCAAAATGAGAATGAGGCTGAAAGCGCTCCCCTTGTGGCCATTTGACCAAGGCAACGTTTTCTTCTTCAAAGCCATGAAGCGGCATCACCTCTAGTCCACCAATGCCCGGTTGCCAAGGAGTGTTAAGCGTGTCCACACGAACTGTGGTCTGGTCCTTTTTATCAAACTGATTGAGTTTTACGAACAAGGTGCAACCCTGCTCACTAAACGGCGAGTGTTTGCTACCAGGATGGTTACGAATATAAGTGCCTGCTGGATAGTCACCATCTTCATCGGAAAACACCCCTTCAAGAACGAAGATCTCTTCTCCAAGCGGATGGCTGTGCTCCGAGAACCTTGAGCCAGCTTCATACTTCACAATAGACGTCACCAAACCTGTCTCGGCAGCTTCCCTCTCTAGAGGCTTTCGCCACACACCTTTGGCTGGGCTGGCTTGCCAGTCCTCGCTTGCGGTGTGAATAACCAGTTTTTCAGAGACATCCATGTTAATCATTTTCATTTCCTAGGTTTGTTTTTTTATAAGTTTAGCCTTTCATTACCATATCGATGGCCATTGCAGGACAAGCCTCACGGCACTGGCCACAGCCACTGCAGGAGTCGGAGTTTACCTCAACGCCTTTGTTAAGTAGAGAAAGAGCATCATGCGAACACACCTGTACGCACTCTTCGCAGCTTGGGCTCATTCGACGTAAACAATTACTCGAAATACTAGCTATAGCTCCGGTGCCGATAGAGTGAGCGGAGATAGCCAATGTCGGGCAAGCGCGAGCACATTCACCGCACTCACTGCAGCTATTGTAATCCAGTGATAGCTCCGGAAATCCACCAACCATAGAGATAACCTGCTGAGGACAAACCTGCTCGCACTGGTTGCAATCCTCACTGCACAGCCTTGCAAAGATAGACTCCTCAGCAGAGCCTGGTGGCCTAGGTACAGAGCGTATCTGATCCTGGGTCTTAGCTTGCTTAGTGGTCGCGTTTACGCCAGAAAACAAACCGCGAAACAGTCCGCGCCGACTGACAGACTTGTGTTCTAACACTGCGCGGTAATAGCGTTCATCTTTTTCGCTGTGAGTCATCTTCTTTCCTATCGAAACAGTGGTCGTGCGACTGGCACAATCTCAAACGCCTCTTTCAATTCATTCAGATAGATATCCGCTAGCTGTGCAAGCTGACTATAGAAAGAATCGTTTTCAGCAATCAAAAGCTCCAGATACCTAGGAGCCCAAGGAAGCAGGTGCACTTGAAGTAACTCGGCGGCGGCCTCATAAGATTCTAACTCCATAAGCTGTGCAAAGGTCATCAGCATCAAACCGAATTGATCTTCAGGTTCATTCATCTCCGTGGTCAGTTCAATACCATTGATGGCGAGAAACTGCCGAAAGTCTACGGTCGACTCGCCCATGACTATACCCTCAGAGTCCAAATACACAGAGCCCCAAGGCGGCGCAGTCAGTTCACCCAAACCAACAAACAACTGATTGTAACGCTGTTCAAGCTCGTCTCTATTTTCATTCACGTTTATCTGACTTACCAGAGCCGATGCCGCGCCTTGGTTATCTTCATCGAGAGCCTGAGGCAGGTTTGGTAACAGATTTAGCGCTTCGCTATAACCATCTTTAGTTGGCGAATAGTAAAACAGGTAACCTAGTACTCTAGGAATCATAGTAATCATGCTTTTTTCCAAATAAAAAAGAGGGCTCAACGTCCCTCTTTTAATCATCATCCTTGTAGCTGAACCCAGAGGTTACATAGGGATTTGCCACAGATTGTAGAATGCCACGCGACCAACAAGCTCACCAGCAATAACTAATACCGCCGCACCGGCCATCAATGCCTTTGGTGCATCCTGCTTAGTCACGCAGAAGATGCCTGCGACCAAAGCAATCACGATAGCCAGAACTTGGAATGCCCACAGCATATATTGGCCTGATGCCAATGCTGGTGCTTGCTCTACCACAAATCCAACGTAATCGGGCTTAGCCGCTACAGACACCAAAGCGCCCACAATTAGGGTAAAGAGTGCAATTCGTCCAGAGCCAAAGGCTACTGCTAACGCACTACCTGCGACCACAACCGTCATCCACATTTGTAGCGAGGTGTGTACTGTATTCCAAGGCGCTACGGTTTCAAGCTGGTATACCTGAGGGATGGACCAAGCGAATGCCAAGCCAGCCAATACTGTCGCCACGTTTGCAACACGAGCCAGTGCTTCACGTCCAAGATGGGTAAGCACAACCGTTGCACCCGCTAGACCCATAAACAGACCACTTAGAATAATCTCATTACTCATAGGTGAGCGGCCCAAGCCGTAGATTAGGTTAAGCGCTCTTAGAGGTTGTCCCATATGCAGACCACCAATCGCCGAGCCTACAAAGATCAGAATAGCCGCAACTAAGTTGGCCTTTTTCAGCGTATTTGCATCAATCTTGCCAAGCTCTTTAGCAATCAAAGCCAGTGCAAACAGACCAACAGAGGTTTGACCAAATACGGTAAAGAATACCAGTGGTAATTCATGCATGACTTATACCTCCATTGGGTTTAGAACGCTACCAGTCTCATCGCCTGTTGGACGCCAGTCTGAGTGCGGACGAACGACTAGGTTTGGATTGGTGTAGCTTGGATCCGCCAAAGGCGCTACAGCTGACTGAGTGCCGTATTTCTCGCGCAAGATATGGATCTCATCAAAGTCCAATGCACGCTGCGGACAAGAACCAACACACACTGGCTTCATGCCTTGGGCTACGCGTTCATAGCAACCGTCACACTTCGACATGACTTTCTTTTCTTCGTCAAATTGCGGCGCGCCATAAGGACAACGCATTTCACAATAGCGACAACCTACACAGGTGCTTTGGTCAACAACCACTAGACCATCTTCTTTACGCTTGTGCATAGCGCCCGTTGGACAGCCCTTCACACAGGTTGGATCGCTACAGTGGTTACATGCGATAGATAGGTAGTAGTTGAACACGTCTTGTGTCCAAGTATCGCCATCTTGCTTCCAGATACCGCCACCGTACTCATACACTCGACGGAACTTAGGACCCAGATTGGTATCTTTTTCATCTTTACAACTCACTTGGCAGGTTTTACAACCTGTGCACTTGGCGGAGTCTACGAAAAAACCGTATTGTTTCATTTAATGTCTCCTTAGACTCGCTTGATTTCAACCAAGTTGGTGTGTTGCGGGTTACCCTTAGCCAGAGCTGTTGGACGGATAGTGGTCAAGCGGTTGATACAACCACCGATATCCACACCCTCTTTGTTGGTCATCGCCCAACCACCTTCTGGCATTGCCACGGTACCCGGGATGATTCGAGGGGTAACCTTAGCGGCAATACGCAGGCGGCCACGAGCATTGAACACTTCTACTAAATCGCCATTCTTGATGCCACGTTTAGCCGCATCTAAGTCGTTCATCCAAATCATATCCGGCGCCGCTTCTTGAAGCTGTGCCACCGAGGTATAGGTTGAGTGAACGTGGCCTTTAACGTGGAAGCCCGTCATCTGTAGCGGGAACTCACCGGTGCGAGAAACCTCAAAGCCTTCAACGCTTGGCACGTATTCAGGGATAGCGCAGATCTTGTCACCTTCCAGAACTGGGCGCTCTTTCGCCAGCTGCGCCAGTGCCTCAGAGTAGATCTCAATCTTGCCTGACGGGGTGCCTAGAGGGTTCGCTTCTGGGTTATCACGGAAGTCTTTCAGTGCAATGTGTTTACTGCTATCGGCCAAACGACGGTCGATGATGCCCATACCGTCCGTTTGTTCAAACGGTGGTAGTGATGGATTGCCTTTACGAGTTTCGTTGTAAGCGTGCTCAATCCACTCTTGGTAGGTGCGACCCTCTGTAAACTGGTCTTTGATACCCATCTTGTCAGCAATCTCAGCTAACACATCATACGTTGGGCGGTTTTCCCACATAGGCTCAATCGCTTTTTGCAGGCGAACGATGTAGTGATAAGCGCCAGACTGATAGGAGTTGTTGATAAGATCATCAGACTCTAGGGTTGCTACGTCAGGAAGCAGTAGATCCGCATAACGCGCTGATGCCGTCATGTGGTTATCCCATACCAGGTTGAACTCAACCAGAGACTCATCTTGCATGATCTCATGCACCTTATTCAGGTCTGAGTGCTGGTTGTTGGTCACGTTACTGGCGTAGTTCCACAGCATCTTGATATTCGTAGGTAGACGATCTGTACCCTTAACGAAGTCTGCTTGTGCAGTCATCTCTGTGCCACGAGTAATGGCATCGGTCCACATAAAGCATGGAATTGACGCCTTAATAGGGTTACCGATAGACAGGCCCGATACTGGGTAAGGTACGCTACCACCCCAGGTTCCCACGTTAGTACCAGGACGGCCAAACTGACCCGTCATCACTGGAAGCATAAGAATAGAGCGCGCAGCTTGCTCACCCTGCTGTGTGCGCTGTACACCCCAACCTTGTGAAATCCACGCAGCGTTTGCACCTGCAATCTCACGAGCCAATTGCTTAATACGCACCGCCGGAATGCCGGTTAGCTGGCTTGCCCACTCAGGGGTTTTCTCAACGCTATCTTCACCCAAACCTAGGATGTAAGACTTGTAAGAGCTGTTTTCTGGTGCGCTTTCAGGCAGCGTATTTTCATCCCAACCCACCGCATAGCGGTTGATCATCTCTTCATCGACCAAATCTTCTTTGATCAAGGTATGGCCGATAGCTGCAATAAGAGCTGCGTCAGTGCCTGGACGGATTGGTAGCCATTCCGCATCGAACGCGGTCACGCTGTCAGTACGGCGCGGGTCAATCAAGATAACCTTTGGCTTGCTCTGCTCAATCGCATCATAGATTTCAGCAATCTGACCACCGCCAGACATGCGAGTCTCAGCCAAGTTTTGACCGAACATCACAACCAGATCAGAGTTTTTGATCTCAGAGAATAGCGTCTGCTGCTCAGTACCATAGATGTTACCCGCTTTACCAAATACGTAAGGTTGGATAACGTTCAGTTGGCCTTCAGAATAGGTGTTGTGAGCATTGAGATAACCACCTGCTAGGTTTAGCAAGCGGCGACAAGTATTGCGGCCTTGCAGGTTTGCACCCGTTGTACCAGAACCATATTGATAATAGATCGCTTCGTTACCATAGGTATCTATAATGCGACGAAGCTCTTTAGCCACTATGGTGGTTGCTTCATCCCAGCTGATCCGCTTGAACTTACCCTCGCCACGCTTACCCACGCGTTTCATTGGGTATTTCAAGCGATCAGGGTTGTAGGTACGAAAACGTGCAGCACGACCGCGAAGACACGGACGGATCTGATGCTGACCGAAGATAGCTTCATCCACACCATCTTCAGGTGAGATTTTAACTGCTACCCCATCCTTCACATGTACCTTGAACGGACAGCGACTGCCGCAGTTCACAAGACATGCGCTAAAACTGATGGTTTCATCGCTATTGGTAACTTGAGCTTTTGGACTCGCTTGAACGGGGATGGTAAGTGCGCTGGCTGCAGCAGCACCAGTGATAGCAGCAGAACCCTTAACGAAGTTCCTACGGCTAACAGAATAGGCTTTTACTTTATCGACAATGCTCATTGAGTAGACCTCTTTATTTATGAGCGAACTATCCGATTTTTACCTAATTGTTAACATGATCGAGATCAATACAGATGCGCAGGAAAATTTACGGTGTGACGTACCCATCGATAAAGCACCGAAATACAAAGCAAATGGCGTGCTACAGATACAACTTGTTACACTTTATATCTACCACTAAAGGATAATGGTTCTCATTAATGCAAGCTATTGATATTCATGGCTTTAGTTGCTTCCTGAGAATTCAACATTTGCCCAAAAACTGAGACTAGAATTCGCAGGTTCAGTAACAA
Organism: Vibrio ishigakensis; assembly: GCF_024347675.1. Lineage (NCBI taxonomy): Bacteria > Pseudomonadati > Pseudomonadota > Gammaproteobacteria > Vibrionales > Vibrionaceae > Vibrio > Vibrio ishigakensis. Next base: position 1,667,799 of record NZ_AP024882.1, read on the forward strand.
TCTAAAAGTGGCAGAAATAGGTGGGATATGAGCGGTATTTGACTCAGTAGAGATGAAAGCGTGCCTAGCCAGAAATTAACTTTTTAGTTACAAAGAAATGTCCAACGTCAGCGTGGGCCATTAACTTAGATTAGCTAGTAACATTCGATTTGCCAGCGAGTACGAACTTCATAGTCTCCAGCTTTCAATTTCATCTTCGGTACTGCGATCCGAGTCTGAATCTCGATTTCTTTATCTCTCGAAAGTTCATCGATAGATAACTCAATGCCACGTCGCCAATAGTTAGCGCTACCTTCATACCTATCAGGCGCATCAACTTGAAAATGAATGGCCTGCAAGCCTCGGCGCACTGCTACTTCGTTTACTTCTATATCTTCAAGTTTCAACTTTATACGACGCTTTCTATCGTCTACATGAAGCCGAAACGTATTAGCCGTTTCTTGATAATTGTTGCCAAAAGAGATCATGCCATTGCTTGATAAAACCTCTAAATGACACATTCCAACCGTTGGACGTGGCCTTGGTGGCACCGGCTGAATCTGAGCATCCGCATTAGCATCTTGCAACAACAGGATATTGATAAAAATAAAGATCAGGCGAGACATTAGTTGACCATCACACGAACAATAAAATCAGTTACTGCTTCATCAGTGATCTGAGTGTTAGAGACGGTCTGCTTTTCTTTCATCAATACTTGAAAAGAGGTATTTAGAGCTATTTCTTTATCATCGTAGATATAGTTTATTACCATGTCACAGGTAATTATTTTATCGTGTTCTTCATCAAGAATAGTCTCGGTATAGTTTAGTCTGCTCGATGTATCGACCAAACTAATTTCGTCCCATGCTATATATTCAGAGCTTGAAATAGCATCAAACACACGACGCTCATGATATTCTGCGCCTTGGTGACAAAACTCTTCTAATTGTGCTGCTTGTTCTTTTACCATTCCTTCTGCGAAGGAATGATTTGATAATAAACATGCAGTTAATAAAAAATAAGTTTTTTTCATGCTAAATCAAGCTCTAATCTTTAATTATAAATATAATCTATGCTTAGATATTATTAATCGTCATCACATACAATCGTGAACGTTGCTTCAACTCGATGATTTGGATTAACAGGGTAATCGTACTGAGAGCCAGTCATTTTGGCATAGAATTGAAGAAGACCTGGCTGCACATCCTCAAAGTCTTCATTTTCTTGAGTGGATGCACCTGACGACCCTAGCCTAATTCTCACATCCTCTTCTACAAGACCCTCACTCAAGTGAGTAATCTCATAAGACATAGAAGACTCATCTTCATCACTATTATTGATAAACATAACAGAAGCAGGCTTTGAGCCCCAATCACCAAAACCAAGGTCACCAGGATTAGCCTCATTACTAGACCAACCGCAGGCAGAATCGATAGAGCCTGTCCAGATAAGTACTCCCGAGCCAGTCAAATCACCATCAGCTAGTACCGGTACAGACACTAGAGATGCTACTGCAACAGCTAGCAGTTGTTTTTTCATTTTCGTTTCCTTTTAGCTCAAAATATTAAGCAATTTAAAATAAAGCGAATTTCCCATTATTATTCTGAGAAAGTAGTACTCGCTTGTTTCATTTTTAATAGGCGGTATTTCTCCGCTTCTATTTGTAAGAGTTTCAGTTCATGCTCTGCCTGAGCTATTTCTTCTTCTCTTGAACGTTGACGAAGCTCAAATTCATAGAGCTTTGTGCAATCAACTCTGTCTTCACCACCAAATTGAATAGTTAACGCAGCATAAATACCTGCTTCATCTTGGTTCTGGTAATAATAATTGTTGTAATAGTTGTCACTGTCTTCATTTCCAGTTGCACCATAAGTGCCAACCTGGAATGTTTTACCCGTCGACACCGCTTGCTCACATGAAGCGCCCGCAGACGTTCTGACTCGGTCTGTACCAGACGGGTTAGAGATACTTGGAATTGGGTTTGCAAAGGCGAACGGAGATAGTAGCCCTAACAATAAAGTAAGCTTTTTCATAATTAATAACGTTTAAACTTCAAACGAGTACACACTTCGTAATCGTTAGGTCCATCTACGATAGCTAGTGTGCAGACCAGTTTCGTTGAGGTCCTTCCAGCCGGTGTATCAACGGTAATATCCAGCTCTTTGCTCTCGTTTCTTTCTAGAATAAGTTTTTGAGGGAATCGCTTCTCATCGATTCTGACGTAGTAAGCTGCCGTCTGAGGAAACTTATTGATTACCTTAAATTTAACGTGTGTTTTGTCCGTGTAGGTTTGATAAGTAGTCTGATCCCACTGGTGCACGTTCGCTTCCGCAACACCGCACATCACCAGCAGTGCTATCACAACCATATTTTTTGCAAAACTAATCATCATTACCCCTGACACAAACCGAACACAGATCACGTTTCATATAATTTTTGTGATGCACATCATACACAGGCTGTTACAGAAAAAATTACCATTACGCGCCACTTTCAGAAAAAGTGTGATCTTAAGAGCGCGCTAATTTAATCAATTTGGCTATTTTGGATAATGAATCTCTTAGATACCTGATATGCCCTTCCCGCATACCCTTATCCGCTCTGGCTTGGTACACTGTTTTGATTAGTAAGTTTTTATAAAGTAAAGAAAATGACTCAGCACCACTCCCTTACCGAACTGGTAAACACCCGCCGCTCTGTACGCAAATACGACCAAGAACATGACTTTGATTCCACGGCTGTTGATAAGGCTTTGGAGCTCACTCTGCTCAGTCCTAACAGCAGTAACATGCAGCTTTGGGAATTCCATCGTGTGGTTACTCCCGAGATCCGAGCAGAGCTTTCTGAGATTTGTATGGGGCAAAATGCGGCCAAAACGGCAAACGAGTTGGTGGTATTCGTTACCACTCCAGATAAGTGGCAAGAGCGCGCTCAGATGAATGCAGCGCAAGTTCGCAAGAATTTTGAGGGTCGCCCTATGGACTCAATTGCCAAGCGTGCGACCAAGTACTACGAAAAGCTCATTCCATTTGTGTACAGTAATGATGGTCTTGGCATTAAAGGGCTAGCTCGAAAAGCAATGATGACCTTCATGGGCATGAAGAAGCCAACCTATCGTGAAGTGATGAAAGAAGACCTTCGAGTTTGCCTTCATAAAAGCACCTCTCTGGCAGCTATGACTTTTATGCTAGCTATTCGCGATCAAGGTTACGACACCTGCCCAATGGAAGGCTTTGATTCAGTTCGAGCAAAGAAGCTTTTAGGCCTGAACAAAAATGACGAAATCACTATGATTGTTAGTGTGGGTAAGCGCACCGAAGAAGGTATCTATGGTGTCAGACATAGAGTGCCAAGCGAGTCAGTGATCTTTACTCACTAAAGAAGAAAAATAGAAGGGATGCTATTTAGATGACGAAGTCTTTCAAACGCTGGTTTAAAGCTTTTTTCGCACTTTGCGTCAGCTTAATTATCGTCGGGTGCGCCTCTGCACCCGAACCACCAGAGAAGGAGTATTCGGAGCATCTTTCATTTCAAGCTGATTCAAATCTCGCTAGGTATTTTGAGCAGAATCAGTACGATACCTCTATCGAGACTGGCTTTTATCCACTAGATAAAGGCCATGATGCCCTACTCGCTCGCATCTCATTAATTGAAGCAGCCGAGCACAGCCTCGATCTTCAGTATTACATCTATCGCAACGACGAAACCAGTAAGTTGATGACGTGGCGCTTATTTGAGGCCGCTGAGCGTGGAGTCAGGGTTCGTATCTTGCTTGACGATATGCAAAAACGAAATGACCAAGGACTGGCACTTCTCAATTCACACCCCAACATCCATATCAGGCTGTTTAATCCAAACAACTACAGGACCGCGAGAAACCTCGGTTTTCTGAAGGAGTTTGGACGGCTCAACAGTCGTATGCACAACAAATCCATTACCGCCGACAACGTCTCCTCTATCGTGGGCGGGCGTAATATCGGCAACGAGTATTTCTCCTACGACACTTCAGTTGAGTTCGGTGATTTCGATTTATTGCTATATGGGAACACCGTTGAACAGGTTGCTGATCAGTTCGACCAATACTGGAACAGTGACTTTGCTATTCCGGTTGAGTGGATTTTTGAAACCGATGAGGTAATAACCGCTGAAGATGTAAAGCAGACCGTACTCACTGAGCGTCTAGAAGAGCAGTTCACCACAGGTGCCTATGACATCACCAAACTGGATCTGCACCGCAAGCTGGTTAACAACGAGTTGCCTCTCTATTGGGGAGAAGGAAAACTTCTGTATGATCTGCCCGACAAAGTCGGAACCCAAAATAGTCAGCTTATTGATGACCTCATGCTAATACTCGAAGATGTCGAGGACAACATCGTTATCATCTCACCCTACTTCGTTCCTACAGAGTTAGGTACACAACACTTGGTTGAAGCGGTGCAATCGGGCAAGCAAGTGACAATTATCACCAACTCCTTGGCTTCCAATGACGTGTTTGCGGTTCACGGTTGGTATGCAAAGTATCGAGAGGATTTGATAGAAGGTGGCGTTGATCTTTGGGAGATAAAATCCACCGCTAAGTTTAAAAGCAAATGGTCAATGACAGGCAGCGGCCGTTCCAGTTTACATGCCAAGGTGATGTTCTTCGATGACCGCTATCTATTTGTCGGCTCGATGAACTGGGACCCTCGTTCGGCACTGCACAACACTGAGATGGCCGTGATCATAGACCAAGCGGATTTTGTGTTGGAAAACGAAATTGAACTTTTTAATGAGCTAGACACATACGCCTATCAACTCAAGATCCGAGATGGTGATTTGGTCTGGGTAGACAACATGACCCAAGAGGTATTTGAAAGTGAGCCTGATGCAAGCATTTGGCTAAGAATGGGAGCTTGGATGGCCGGTATTCTGCCCATTGAAGAGCAGTTATGAAAAAGGGTTGGCGCGTTGCCAACCCTTGTCGTTCAACCTAACGATTAGAAATTAAAGTTCACGCCCACAAAGTGGATGCGACCTTCAAATGTGCCGTTAACGCCAACAAGATTACCGTTCAATGCACGTTTCTCAGATTCCACTTCGCCAAGGTCTGCATACTCATAGAAGAAGTCGATCACAACATCATCCCAGTTTGTTGATGCGCCTACAGAATAGCGGTACTGCTCGCCAACTGGCAGATCTACCCATTGCTTAGTAGGGTCGTCTTGTGGAGAAGTCTCGTAAGAGAAACCGGCTTTTAGTCGCCAGTCGCTGTTTAGGCGATAATCAGCACCCAGTGCAAGCTTCCATACATCATCCCAATCGCGCTGAATACTCACGCCATTGCGGTCCGTACCACTTAGGTTAAGTACGGTTTCATCCCACTGACTCCAACGGTGGAATTGAACGCTAGCAAGGAGGTTCAAGTCTTCGTTGAAGCCATAACGCATACTCATGTCGACGATTTCGGGTACGATCACATCGGTACCAACAGAGCGGTTAACCCGCTGCAGATCCGCATCAAAACTATGCTCAGATTTAGAGCGGTAGCTCAAACCAAAATCTAGCTTGTCAGTTGGACGATACATTACACCTAGGTTGTAACCATAAGCCCAATCACTGTCCTGATCAGTTGCGAATAAACTGCTCGATTGCTCGAAAGCCGCCCAGCTGAATTGAACCCCGCCACCTACAGACCACTGGTCATTCAGTTTGTAAGACAGAGATGGATTCAAAACGATCACATTCAAGGTGATTGAATCAAGCCACGGCGCTCCAGCCCATTCGTCACCATAAGAGAGGCTCGAGCCACCAGCAGCGCCCAGCGCTAAGCCAAGATGCATGTTTTCTGATATTTGGTGAGCGTGGAAGATGGAGACAGAAGGAAGATAAGATTGTGCTTCTCCATCATTACGAATACCGTCGTTCTTATACTTCATCTTAAGATCAAAGCCCATCACATTGATGGTGGTGAGTGACTCACCCATATAAGACATGGTTGCAGGGTTGGTCCACATAGCAGCGGCCGATTCGGTGTATACACCATCACCAGCGCCTGCAACACCTGCATTTGCAGTGACTGCTTCTTGGAGGAAGATACCACTTGCACTGGCGCTGGTTGCCGCCAATGAAGTCGCAAGAATACCGAATGCTTTTACAAGCTTGTTCGGTTTGAATTTATGAGTAACCTGATGCATGTTTTTCGCTATTTCTTCTACTAATTAGGGCGCGCGCTATTGTAGACACGGCCATTTAAACTTATGGTTATAAAGGATATTCTTGGGTTCATGGCGCCCTTTCTAACTAAACGGAATATCATTTATCACGGACGAAATTCATTAAATCTCGAGGTGAAAGGCTGAATGCAACTTCTCAATAATCTCCACGTTTTTATCGCATTGATGCAAACCCACTCCACTCAAAGAGCGGCTAAAAAACTGGGGCGCTCTCAGTCTTACGTTTCTAAGGTTCTGGCTCAGCTTCGAGAAGATCTGGATGACCCTTTGTTTGTCCGTAGTGCCGAAGGTCTCTCCCCTACCTCTTATGCGGTAAGCATCTATCCCAAGCTGCAAACAGCGCTCGAACAAGTAAACCATGCGTTAGAGCCAGAGGATTTTGACCCCAAGAATATCGATAGAGTCTGCATTCACATTCTTGAGCCAGTGCTTACCATGCATGGCAAAGAGATAATCCTTAAGATAAGAGAGCAAACCGATGCCCTTATTGAAGTGCGCACCTGGAATCATCTTTCTGAAGGGATGATTATCGATGAAGAGGTTGACCTCGGTATTCACGTTCTCAGCGACAAGCCGCAAACGCTGTGGCAACACCGACTCTTCCGAGGATCTGGTCAGTTCAATGGCAACCTTGATGGCTGCTATATCAAGTTCATGTCAACGGGAGTGAATGAGCATTTGAACCGCTTTCAAGAGGTTAGGCCGGATGCTGAAGTCGATATCATGGTGGACAATCAAGCCCTGCTCAATCAGCTGAAAGACATTGGCTATACCATGGATTTCGTACCATACAGCGAAGACGCCGACCATCCAGATCTGGATATTGACCTTGCTGTGGTGATGAAGGCAGCTAAACGTAAATCACCAAAGTATCAATGGTTGCTTGGCATCATAGAGTCCATTGCAACATCAATAAAATAATGTCTAAAAAAGCCCTCATTCGAGGGCTTTTTCTTTGCCTGCATTACAGTGCAGATAGGTAGGTCTTGTAAGCTTTAAGTCTAACGGTCGCAGCACCTATGATGTCCATAAAGCCAAGCAGTGGATGAGGCTTATCAGCCGATACCCAGCCTGAACCGGTAGCACCGATTGGGATGTTATAACCTTCTGGCTCTTCAAACTCGATAACGATAGTACGACCGTGCGAGTTGGTATTGTTGCCAACGTGCTGTCTCACATGTTGAGAACCCTGACGTACCGATACCTGAGCTTCACCCGTACCTGTGGTCACACTGTGAACACGACCACGGAAGATTTCGCCTGGATACGCATCAACATAGAATTCAGCAAACTGACCGATTTTGATGCCTCGATAGGTTTGGTCTGGAATACGCATCTCTACAAACTTCTTGTTGATATCGTACAGATGCATGTTACCTAGACGAGTACCCTCAGAGATGTTGGTGATAGAAAGCTGCCCATCAAATGGTGCTCTAACCTCGCGACGAGAGTTTTCCCACTCTGCAGTCGCAAGTTGCGCTTCAATACTCTTGATTTGAGCATGTGCAGAGGCCATTTTTGCATCCGCTGATTCGATGCGAGTTCGTGCATCATCCTTTTCAGACTCTTGAGCAAAGTCATCCAGTTTGATCAAACGATTAAGTGTACGCTTGTCGTTGGTCTGCTGGGTCTTAAGAGATAGGATCTCAGCTTCATAAGCCGCTTTCTGAGCATTCAAGCTTTCTACCTGAGACACCGAATCTTCAGTGCGCAGCGTATAAATAACATCGCCCTTCTTAACCATTTGGTTGTGGGTAACGAATACCTGATCAACCTCTTGGCCGATGAGTGGACTTAGCACTGCGTGGGGCGCTTTAACCGTTGTACTGTCAGTCAAATCCGCTGGAGACCAGAAACGGTGCGAGATAAACAGCATTGTCGCGATGAACATACCAATGCTCACCATTAGTGTGCCGCTACGCAGGTTCCACTTAACAATGCCAGTCTTAACCAACAACCAGCAGACCAAGATATAAGGCAGCATAATCTCTTTCATGGGTTACTCCTTATTCTCGATAGCTTTTGGTTTGGACACACCGTTACGGATAACCTTGGAGATAGAGTCTCCAATCACATCCCAGCGTGCAAAGGCGATGATGATGGCAAGAACCCACCAGGTTTTGCTGATAAACAGGCCGCATAGAGAGAGAGCAAAAACGATCTGAGTGTGTGCGCTCGACATTTTTGCAGCTTTATGGACTGCGATTTCATGGAGTTGCCAAAAGAGATAAAGAACGTAGACAACCACGGCTAGGGTGACAAAGAAGATAAAGCCCATAAAGATTTCAGAATCTAGAAGCTTCAAGATGGTTGGATAGCCGTTTGAGAAATATTCCGCAGGTAGATCCTTTCCGTGAATCTCGCCTAGATGCGAAAGCGCCACTGAAGAGCCAGCGACTACCGCAAAAATGGACACCATTTTCACGATATAAAGTACAAAATTTAAAATGCTCCTTGCGAATGTACGTCCCTTCCCTTCAGGTGCTGAAGGCAAAGCATTTGCAGACATAATTGTTTCACTGTAGTTGTTAAAATCGTAATGAATTTTACACAGTGAAATATTCTTTTAAGAATTACCGAAATTCCCTTGAGAATTTGGGGGCATTATTTTTATATCTAATATAACTTGCTGTTAATAAAGCCCTTTACTTATATGCACTTATTAAATTTTTCTTCGTAGAACTTCTCAGTTTCCTCATCCAAAACAGAAATTTTTAATACTAGGTCTTCAAGAGATGAATAGGTTAAGCGATTTTCCTCGGCAATATTTAATTCCAAAACCAGATCTCGCTCATAGATCTTCCAATGCTCTAGAAGTCCCTCATCGTGAGACATTCCCGGCCAAGCGGAACTCATGAAGGGTTTAAACGCAACCGCACCACCAGAATGAATCAAAAATCGCCACATGATCTGACCCGGATTAACCGCAAGCGCAGTCACTATTCGCGGCATATCAGAATAGGCTTTAGTCACCAACTCTTGAATATGAGGACTGAACTCTTCACCCTCTTGGGCTTCATTTTCTGGGTGATGGATATAGTCGAGCATGATCTGACACAGCTGAGGTTTTTTCAGCATGTACGCCATGAAGTGGCATAAGTAGCGATAGAGTCGCTCGTTGTCAGGAAGTTCAGTATCAATATGATCTTCTAGCTTTGCGCAGTAGGCATCTACAAACTCGTGAATTTCATCGATGATGGCTCGCCAGATCTGAACCTTAGCGCCAAAGTAGTGACGAATCAGGCTATGGGTGACTCCGGCTTGTTCACTGATGTCTCGGATCGAGACTTGGTTATAGCCTTTCTCACAGAATAGAAACGCAGCACTCGCCAGTATCTCCAGCTTAGTTCTTTCTGCCTCTTCTGCGGTTCTTCGCCCTTGTTTTCTTTGCGCCATCGGATTCTCCAAGTTTGTACTTCCTGAATAGTAACATTAAACGCGAAAAATATTTTACTGCACAAGTGTAAAATATATTGATCTTGAATGGGATCAGAAATTATACTGCACACGTGTGCAATATGAGATTCCAATAGTGAAACTACTAACTTTGATCTTTACTGCGTTTATCAGCTTGCTACTTGTTGGGTGTGATGTCTCACATTCCGATGAGGTAGCGGAAGAGTTCTCTAAACCAGTAAAAGTGACGCAACTTGAGTTGCAAAATCATGCCCCTATTTACCAATTCTTGGGTGAGGTTGTGCCTGTGCAGAACTCACCTATCTCTTTTCGAGTAGGTGGCGAGCTTGAATCTATTTCGGTTGAAATGGGTCAGAAAGTTAAACAAGGCCAACTGCTGGCGCAGCTAGACAGCATCGATTTTGAGCTGGCAGTTCAAGCTGCTAAAACTCAATTTGATCTAACCAAAGCTGAGTATCAAAGGGCTAAGCGTCTTCAAAGCCAAAAGCTCATCAGTAAAGACAGCTTTGACCAAGCTTTCACCCAATATAAAACCAGTGAAGCAGCACTTGAGCAGGCTCGAACAGACCTTTCTTATACCAAGATCTACGCGCCGTTTTCTGGGGTGGTGTCACTGCGTCATGTGAATACACATCAGGTTGTAGGCCCGCAACAGCCAATCGTGAACGTAATCGACAACGGTACCTACAACGTTTCGGTTTCGGTTCCAGTGAACATTGCACACCGTCTCATGGGACGAGATCCAAGACTGGTGTTTATCAGCGATACCCTAGACACCCCATTCCCTGCTCACATGGCTGAGGTTTCCAGCCAGCCAGATGCAGACACCAACAGCTATCTGGTTACAGTGGCGTTTAGCTCGGCTAAGCCTCTAATGCCAGGTAACAGTGGTCAGCTACAGGTATTCCTAGATGATGCCATCCAGACAGAAGAACCTATTCAAGAGTCCGCTTGGTTAGATTCTCGATTAGAGCAAAACACACGCTCAGGTCAGGTTTGGGTATTCGATCCAGATTCTTCTCGAGTAAGCCGTCGTCATGTTTCGGTAAACATGGTTTCTGGCTCGATAAGTGGCGTCCATAACGGTGAGTGGATCGTTGAAAGCGGCGTAAACCAATTGGTCGATAACCAAATCGTTCGCCCATGGGTGAGAGAGCGAGGCATCTAATGAAAAGAATCATCACGATAACTGCCATCGCAAGCTTGCTAAGTGGCTGTTTTGGTCAAACGCAGCAGCATCAAGCGCCGCCTTTAGTTCTTAAGACCTTTCAAGTTGACCAGGTGGTTGAGTTAGGAAGCCGCGATTTCATCGGTGTAACTATCCCTGCTGAGCTTACTCCTATCTCGTTTCTAGCCGATGGCGAGATTACCAGTTTGTCCATCAAATCGGGTGATCGCGTCTCTAAAGGTGACGTGCTTGCCAGCCTCGACAACACCCGCATCAAGCAGCAGCTTAAAGAAGCGAAGATTGAGCTCGATCTTGCTAATAAACAGTTAGACCGCGCCAAACGCCTGCAAAAGCAGAAGATGATCTCAGCCGCTGAATTCGATGGCATCAATAGCAACTTCAAGCTAGCGAGCATTCAATATAAATCGCTACAGCGCCGCTTGGATCAAACACAGCTTATCGCCCCCTTTGATGCGCTAGTGGCCACTGTTGAGAAAGAGCAGGCACAAAACGTTACCACCGCAGAGCCAGTGCTGACCCTGTATCGCACCGACAGAATCCACGTGGATCTTAACGTGACTGAAGAAGTGCTGCTTAGCCTTAACCCGCAAGTGGGTAAAGAAGTCAGCGTGCAGTTTGAAGCCTTTGCAGAGCCGGTATCAGGCAAGCTTATGCTTTGGTCCGAGGAGCCGACGGTAAATCGCAGCAACTACCTGATGCGCTTCGAGATTCAAGAATTGGATAGAAAGGTTCTGCCCGGTACATCGGCGCATGTGACGATTCCTCTCGAAAATCAGAAGAACGAGCCCGCCTATCTGATCCCAGCCAATATTTTAGTGCCAGCTAAAGAGCAAGGCGCATTTGATGTTTGGCTATATCAAGACAACAAGCCGACCAAGCAAAGCGTTGAGGTGTATTCCATCACCAAACAGGGCGCGGTTATCAGCCAAGGTCTAGAGCAAGGTGACCTTTTGATAACCAATCAACTATCAAAACTGACTCAAAACCGTGAGTTCAAGATCGCGGGTGAGGCAACGAAGTAAATGAATATCGCAGACTACTCAATCAAAAACCGCGTCATCAGTTGGATGTTTATTGTCATCTTGGCCATTGGCGGTATCAGTGCCTTTGGTAACCTTGGTCGCCTTGAAGATCCGGCCTTTACCATTAAAGATGCCATGGTCATCGCTACCTATCCTGGCGCGACCACGCTTGAGGTTGAAGAAGAGCTCACCTACCCGCTAGAAAAAGCGATTCGTCAGCTTCCATATGTGGATAACATCACCTCGACGACCTCAGCGGGTAAAACCCAAATTATGGTGAGCATGGGCATGCAATATGGTCCCGATGAACTGCCCCAAATTTGGGATGAAATGCGCCGTAAGATCAATGATCTTCAGCCTAGCCTACCTCAGGGTGTACAAGGTATTTCCATAATGGATGACTTTGGTGACGTTTATGGTATGTCACTAGTGCTTACCGGCAAGGCCTACACCTACCCTGAGCTTAAGCGCTTTGCAGACTTCCTGTCGCGCGAGCTAGAGCTTGTCGATGGCGTAGGTAAGGTGATGATCACTGGCGATCAGCAAGAACAAATCTTTGTTGAGATGTCTACCGACCGCCTAACCGCTTTAAACCTTGATTCAAACACGGTTGTTGGCCTTATCAATCAGCAAAATGCTGTTCAAGATGCAGGTAAAGTCATGGTCTCGGGAGAAAGCCTGCGCCTTCGCCCTACCGGCAACATGTCTTCTCTGGAAGAGCTTGAAAACCTGATCATCCATGGTCGCGATACCGGCAAGCTTATCCGCCTAAAAGACATTGCTGATATCAAGCAAGGCATTGTGGAAGAACCGCAAAACTTGGTTCTGTTCAACGGCGAACCCGCTCTAAACATCGGTATCTCGTTTGCATCTGGCGTAAACGTGGTAGAGATAGGTAAAGCTATTCATAACAGGCTGGTAGAACTGGATAGCGAGATGCCTGTGGGTATGAACGTAGATGTGTTCTACGACCAATCCCATGAAGTTGCCAACTCGGTTGACGGCTTTATCGTAAGCCTCGCTCAAGCGGTAGGCATCGTAATTATCGTGTTGCTGTTTGCTATGGGGCTGCGAAGCGGTCTTATTATAGGCTTGGTTCTGCTACTTACCGTGTTCGGCACCTTCATCTTGATGGATTACAACAAGATTGAGCTACACCGCATCTCCCTTGGGGCTCTGATCATTGCGCTGGGTATGTTGGTAGATAACGCAATCGTGGTTGTCGAAGGCATATTGGTCGGTATTAAGAAGGGCTTGTCTAAGGCTGACGCTGCTATCGCCATCGTCAAACAAACTCAGTGGCCACTGCTTGGCGCAACTGTCATTGCTATCACAGCATTTGCGCCTATCGGTCTATCTCAAGATGCGACCGGTGAGTTCATGGGCTCTCTATTCTGGGTTCTGTGTTTCTCGCTGTTCCTAAGCTGGGTAACCGCGCTGACCATCACCCCTTTCTTGGCCGAGAAGTTCCTGAAGGACGAGACCTCACAGGTAAATGAAGATGATCTATACAAGGGCTTTATCTTCACTCTGTTTAAGAACACCTTGGTATTCGCGCTACGCTTTAGAAAGCTAGCTATTGCCACGCTAATGGTGCTTTTAGTTACCACCGTACTGGGTTTTGGTTCGGTAAAACAGCAGTTCTTCCCTGTTTCAAATACACCTATTTTTTATGTGAACGTGTGGCTTCCTGAAGGCACCGATATTCGTGAAACCACTGACATCACCAAAGAGATAGAGCAATACGTTCGAGCAAAAGAGGATGTGGAGTATGTAGCGACCACCATAGGTCAAGGTTGGCAACGCTACTCCCTAACCTATCAACCTGAGAAGTCCTACACCTCGTACGCGCAGCTTTTGGTTCGCACCAACAGCTTGGATATCATGTTTGATGTAATCGCAGACCTTGATAAGAACCTGCCAACACAATTCCCGAGCGGTGACTTCCGTATGCAGGTAGTAGAGTTTGGTCCATCTCCGGCTTCTAAGATTGAAGCGCGTGTTGTAGGCCCTGACACTCAAGTGCTGCGCAGTATCGCTACGGATATCGAAGCTATCATTGCTAGCGACCCTGGCGCTCGTAATGTTCGTAACAACTGGCGTGAGCAAAACAAGGTACTGGTGCCTGCGTTTAACGAATCTAAGGCGCGTCGCTTAGGCATCTCTAAACAAGATCTCTCTGCAACCCTTGATATGACATTTGGCGGTTCAGCTATGGGGATGCTTCGTGACGGTACTAAACAGTTGCCTATCATTGCGCGCCTACCTGAGATTGAACGCGAAGACATTCAAACCTTGAAGCTGATGCAGATCTGGAGCCCAGTACTGCAAAGCTATGTTCCAATTGAGCAGGTGGTTGATAACCTTACCCTAGACTGGGAAGAATCCATCATTATGCGTCGTGACCGTAAACGTGAAATCTCCGTGCTTGCTGACCACGATATTCTTAGTGATGAGACTCCTGCTGTTCTGTTTAGCCGTGTCCGCCCTCTTGTTGAAGCCTATCAACTACCCGAAGGCTACCATTTAGACTGGGGCGGAGAGTATGAATCTGAGAACGATGCGCAGGAGGCGCTGGGCGCGGCTATGCCGTTGGGTTACCTACTCATGTTTATCATCACGGTATTTTTATTTAACTCGTTCAGAAAACCTCTGGTTATCTGGTTTACCGTGCCTTTGTCTATCATTGGCGTGAGCTTCGGTCTGTTAGCAACGGGTCTACCGTTTAGCTTTACCGCCCTGCTTGGTCTATTGAGCCTTAGCGGTATGATCTTGAAAAATGGCATCGTACTGATGGATCAGATCAACATGGACCTAGATAGCGGTAAGGCCCCGTATACGGCGGTGATCGACAGTGCTATGAGCCGTGTTAAGCCGGTAAGTATGGCAGCTCTGACGACCATTCTTGGTTTGATACCTCTGGTAGCCGACCCGTTCTTTGGGTCAATGGCGGTGACCATAATGGCAGGTCTAGGATTTGCAACTGTACTCACCTTGGTAGTAGTGCCACTTCTGTTTGCGACCTTCTATAAGGTGCATCCGGAAAGCTAATCTATTGAGCTTCAAATACAAAAAAGGTCTAGCATTGCTAGACCTTTTTATTTGCCTCAGATTTAGTCCCACTCAGGAGCGAAATCAGGATTCGCCAATCTGTGGTTTCTATCCAGAGTTGCAATCTCTTCTAAATCAGATTGTGACAGCGTCACTGAGTCAGCTTTCAGATTGCTCTCAATATTCTTCTGCTTAGTCGAAGATGGGATGGTCACAAAATCATTTTGACGCATCCAAGCCAATACGATTTGCGCAGGAGTCGCTTTGTGAGAATCAGCAATGCGAATGATGGTTTCATCTTTAAGCACATCACCGTAAGCAAACGGCATGTAGCCAGTCACAATTACATCGTTCGCTTTACACAGTTCCACAACCTTACGGTTTTGCAAGTATGGATGAACTTCGACTTGGTTGGTGTAGATAACGCCCTCACCCAGAATCTCGATAGCTTGCTTAAGCTGAGCGTTAGTGAAGTTAGAAACACCAATCTGCTTCACTAAGCCCTGGTCTTTCGCAGCCTTAAGCTCAGTAAGGTATTCCTGCATTGAAACCTCTTCATTCTTTAGAGGCCAATGGATAAGCAGCAGGTCGACATAGTCTGTTTTCAGCTTTTCTAAGCTTTCATGAACGCTAGGCAGAAAAGTCTCTTTAGAAAATTTATCCATCCACACCTTAGTGGTTAGAAAAATCTCTTTGCGAGGCACATTTGAGTCCACCATCGCATTGCCCACTTCCGCTTCGTTACCGTAGATTTGAGCTGTATCGATATGACGGTAACCAGCCTTAAGCGCCATCATTACTGAGTCGTAAGCAGCTTGTTCTTTAAGGCGGAAGGTGCCAGCACCTAAATAAGGCATTGTTTTCATTATTATCTCCGTTGTAGAGCTAAAAAATAGCCGTGAAGCCCAAGACTCCACGGCTTTAGAATCAGGTTATCGTTTATTAGGGTCTGTTGACCTTTTGAGTTCGTTTTTGTAGCGAATTGTTGGGCGTTTATACAAGGCAGGCACTTTTAGGTGTAGTGGTTCTACATGAAAAGTGTCTAACGCAGTAGAAATGCCCAACAAACGCTACCCGAAGGGCTCGGCCAGAAACGATTTACTCTTTGTTGAGCCCCTTTTGCTTAGATGACTAGGCTACAAGGTTCTCGCCGCGATTAAATCGTTTCTGACTCGAGCAAAATTCAACTGCAAAAGGTCAACAGACCCTAGTTATAGGCGCCACTAGAATAATGTAACTCATAGCTATGGCTGTAGATCTCAAGAATGTTACCAAACGGGTCTTCCATATAGATCATGCGATACGGCTTTTCACCCGGATAGTAGTAACGAGGTGCCTTCATGCGCTTCTTACCACCAGCCGCAACAATCTTCTCGGCCAGACCCTCAACATCAGGGTCTTGCACGCAGAAATGGAATACACCGGTTTTCCAATACTCGAAGTTATCTTCTGGATTCTCTTGACTCTTAAACTGAAACAGCTCGACACCAATGCGGTCGCCTGTTGATAGGTGAGCAATACGAAAACTCTCCCAGCCAGCACCGAATACATCGGTACACATCTCACCAATCGCAGAATCGTCCTCCACGATCTTGGTCGGCTCCATAATCAGGTACCAACCCAGTACTTCGGTATAGAACTTCACCGCAGCCTCTAGGTCAGGCACTGAGATACCGATATGGCTAAAGCTTCTAGGATAAGTGTGGTTAGTGTTCGGGGCTACAATCGCCATGTCTATTCTCCTTTGGCTGAATAACCAAAGAAGTATAGGCTTCACCAATCAATTACGATCACTCTACCGTTCCACAAGACACACTAACAATTATCATTAGTCATGATATTGATAAAGAAAGTTTATATTGTGGAATTATACTTCCATCGTCGGATGGCCATCCTAACCAATGATCAACCAACGAGATTGACACCTATGATTCCGTGATACCTCTTCCTTGGTGTACGATGGATTCATTTGTACTTCCTGTCCAATTAACTTGCGGATGATGTTCTTCCCCACCATGCAGCACGATTAGTCCCCGTAATTCGCCTTATAATGTCCCATGAACCCCACATATTTGGTACTCACCAACACTTTTTCTACAGAGTAGAAATTTACCAGTCCCGTAATGTCAAAAAGTCCCGCGGCACGGGCTACCGCGACGCAGGACTCAAAATATGTCAATCTTTACGATTATTGAATATGCTGTAACACGTAATATACCCAGTCACGCTTCAAAGCTTCTTTACCCTCGCTATGCATAGCTTCAACAAGTGTCTCTACTACTTCTACAGGTACAGAAACGTCGCTGTACTCACATTGAATAGCATCATCGGTTACGTAGCCTTGACAGTAGAAATAACCATTGTCATCTTCGCTAGGGAACTCTAGTGAAAGGTTAACTAGCCCATAGTCTTGAATGGAAATGTCTAGGCGACCTTGGTTCGAATAGCACTCATTGACTTCGCAAATCTGATGCTTGTCTTTAGTTACTCTTAAAGCCTTTTGAGTACCACCATCACTTTCCTGTAAGTTAATCGTGACAGCATTATAACGCTCACCATCATTTGTCATGGAATAACGGAAGTCGTAGCCTGTACCGTATGGGTTCCATGTCGAAAAGAAGTATTCGTTTGCGTCTTCGAACTTATATTCAGCATGTGGACTGTCTTGTATCGGAGTAACAACACGTTCACCATCGGACATCTTTTGGAAGCTATACCAAGTACCATCACGGTCTTCCCACGCACTAACTAGATGCCAGTCTGTGTCCGCATATTGGGCTGGTTTAATGGACACAGAGTCCACCACTTCACCGATAACACCCACCGCGTCAACAACCACATCGAATTCGTATTCACTTGTCATGGTAAATACAAGTGGATTTTTGTACGAACCCTGACGGTAAACGAAGTCTTCGCCACGCTCACCTTTTGGGTATACACGCCAAATGTACTGTTGCGCCAACTCGGTTGATTCCACTAGACATTGCACAGGTTCGCCAACGTAACCCACTTCTGGACAGTCTACCGATATAGTTGAAACGATAGGATCTGCTGGTTGAACGATAGTTGTGGTGTCGCCGTCTGAATCACAACCCACTAGGGCACTTGCGACCAATGTCGCTAATAGAAACTTTTTCATTATTCTGTTCTACTTTACTTTAAAGTACAAGGTACGAATTGAGTGTAGTGTATTTAACTTTCCGTACTATGTAAAGATTATTTTGAACAGTTTTTAAGAGACTCAATTTCCATTTCTAGGAGTTTCAGTTCTAAACATTAAGCGCAGATTATTTCCTTACTTTGATCAGCTATAAACTACTCGATCAAATAGTAACGTCTGCACGAACAAGAAAAACCACACGATAGCGTACATCAATCAATCGTCCGCAGGATTTGATGAATTTCTTCAGTAGTGAACTCACCCGAGTCCATGATAAGTAGCGCATTAGATAGGAGATAGCTGAAATGACTTTGACGTTACATTCTTCATCAAAATAACACCCCGTTTGAACACAGTAAGTAGTTTCAGTAACGTCAAACAGTAAGAACGGAGCAGTCAGACTACCCTCACTAGCATCCTGCCAAGTAAATAATCCAAAACCATCACCTACGACTGAAAACAAAAGATTACCTTTCTGTCTAAAAACAATAAGTTTTTGTCATCAAATACAGGGCATTTAATAAACGGTTAAATCTCGACTTCGCACATTTGTACACGTAAGGTTTTTAAATTCGTTTTCAGCCAAGTAAACTAAAGGCGAACCTTCACTACTAAGTTGGACTCAGTATGACAACGCTTACTATCCCTAAAGATCCTCAAGAGCGCTTCAACCTTTTCTTCAAATCTGCCATCGAATCGAAAAAGATTTGGCTACTGATCGATGAATACGGCAGTGTGATGCTCAATACCGACGATGAAGAGTGCGTGCCTGTATGGCCATCAGATGAACATGCCCTGCAGTGGGCAACCGGAGAATGGGAGGGCTTTACGGCTGAGCCTATTTCTATCGCGAAGTGGAAATCTCGTTGGACGCGAGGCCTAGAAGAAGATGAATTATCACTGGTGGTGTACCCTGATCAAGACGGTGAAGGAATCATTCTTTACCCAGATGAATTTGAATTCGAATTAGTAAAACGAGAGAACAAAGCTCGTCGATAATTCTAGTGAAAGCCAGGCTTGATAGTCTGGCTTTTTTGATTCTTAGCCTATCTTTAAGCAACAGACTGCCTATATTTCCGCATTCCTACAGCCAGCTATACAACCAGTAACATATTAATTTCGCTCAGTAAGTTACATATAAGAATTGATCCAAATCATTTGCCCGATGGATTAATAAGCGATACCAGCGTGCATACGTCACAGAAAGATACAAGCTCTAGACTTCGATCCCATTTCTGCACACTTACTTACAATTGTATTATTAAAATATGTATTCTTATTACCAAGACAGAGCCAAGAACCTCTTGAAGTAGGGAATCTTGTGATTCGAATAAGAGCCGCACTGTCTCTTATGCATCTATTTTAAATTGGATTTTATACTACAAATCGCCCTTTTGATTTGTACTGCATTAGGTAAATAGTGAAATGAAACATATCTTCTTAAAAAGCTTAATCGCTTCTTCAGTTCTACTAGCTGTTGGCTGTACGTCAACGCCAGTACATCAGTTCGACAATAACAAAGAAACTGGAGAGCCAATCCTGACTCCTGTAGCGCTAACTGCTAGCAGCCACGATGGCAACGGTCCTGACCGTCTGTTTGACCAAGACCTAACTACGCGTTGGTCATCTGCAGGTGACGGCGAGTGGGCAATGCTTGACTATGGCTCAGTTCAATCTTTTGACGCAGTACAAGTAGCATTCAGTAAAGGTAACGAGCGTCAAAGCCGCTTCGACATTCAGATGAGTGAAGACGGTGAGAACTGGACTACTGTTCTTGAAAACCAAGTTAGCTCAGGCAAAATCCTTGGCCTAGAGCGCTTCCAATTTGAACCAGCAGTTAACGCTCGCTACGTTCGCTACGTTGGTCACGGTAACACCAAAAACGGTTGGAACAGTGTGACTGAGCTTGCCGCTCTAAACTGTGACGTGAACGCATGTCCAGCTAGCCACATCGTTACTTCAGCTGTAGTCGCTGCCGAAGCTACAATGATCGCTGACATGAAAGCGGCTGAGAAAGCGCGTAAAGAAGCTCGTAAAGACCTACGTAAAGGTAACTGGGGTGAGCCAGCGGTGTACCCATGTGAAACCACAGTTAAGTGTAATACCCGCACAGCACTACCAGTACCAACTAACCTACCAGCTACTCCAGTTGCAGGTAATGCACCAAGCGAAAACTTCGACATGACCCACTGGTACCTGTCTCAACCGTTTGACCACGATGAGAACGGTAAACCAGATGACGTTTCTGAGTGGAACCTAGCTAACGGCTATCAGCACCCAGAAATCTTCTACACTGCTGACGACGGCGGTCTAGTATTCAAGTCTTACGTGAAAGGCGCTCGTACTTCTGCAAACACTAAGTACGCTCGTACTGAGCTACGTGAAATGATGCGTCGCGGTGACCAGTCTATTAAGACTCAAGGCGTGAACAAGAACAACTGGGTATTCAGCTCTGCACCAATCGCGGATCAGAAAGCTGCTGCAGGTATCGATGGCGTTCTAGAAGCAACTCTTAAGGTTGACCACACTACAACCACTGGTGATGCCAACGAAGTAGGTCGCTTCATCATTGGCCAGATCCACGACAAGAACGATGAGCCAATTCGTCTGTACTACCGTAAGCTTCCAAACCAACCAACAGGTGCGGTTTACTTTGCTCACGAAAGCCAAGACGCAACTAAAGAAGACTTCTACCCTCTAGTTGGCGACATGACTGCTGAAGTTGGTGAAGACGGTATCGCACTAGGCGAGAAATTCAGCTATCGCATCGAAGTTGTGGGCAACACTATGACAGTAACTGTTATGCGTGAAGGCCATGACGACGTAGTTCAAGTTGTTGACATGAGCGAAAGTGGCTACGACGTTGGCGGCAAGTACATGTACTTCAAAGCTGGTGTTTACAACCAAAACATCAACGGCGACATGGACGACTACGTTCAAGCAACTTTCTATCAGCTAGACGTATCTCATAGCAAGTTCGAAGGTTAATTCCCCTTCTCAAAATCAAAGCCCCTAAGCTTTTAGCTAGGGGCTTTTTTATTATTTTCTTACGATAAAAAGACCGAACAGCCACGCCCCTGATACAAGAAAACGTCAATTACGAATGACACGCTAATCTAAATAGTGCCTATTTAAGTGATTCCCGATAGTCGCTCGGGGTACAAGATTTAATATTGGAGAAGTTTCTGTAAAAGCTACTTATGCTATCGAACCCTACCTCTAATGCGACTTGAGAAACCGGCAAATCACTGTGTAATAAGAGTCGACATGCATCTTCTACTCTTATGCTATTTAGATAGGTGAGGTAACTTACTGACATGGATTTCTTAAACCATCGACAAAACGCTGGCTTAGTCATATTCGAAAATTCCGCCATGGCGTCTACCGACAAAGATTGAGCTTTATTGGCGTGGATATGAGCAATAACTCGGTTCAGCTTTTCATACCTATGATCCTGCAACGCCTTTTTTGAAAACTCCACAGAGGAAAGTAACTGCGCTGAGGGATGCCTTATTAACTCGTCTAAGATAGAAAATAAAGCAATCAACTGAGTCGAAGGTTCAAGGGTTTCAACGCACTTCAGTTGCTGGTGCAATTCACTAGACAGCTTGTCGAAACTCATCCCAAAGCGTGATGATTTTATAAGCTGAACCATCTCACGAAACTCAGGGTACACAGACAAAATCTGAGCATCAAACTGAATGACCAAAATAACGCAGTCATTAACCCCTTCCCCAACACTAAACCCGTGGGGTAAATCTTCTCCAAGTAGCAGGAGCTCTCCTTGTGAGAAGACCCCTCGATTATCACCTATAAGGCGTTGTGCGCGACCACTATATGCATAGAGTAACTCTATCTGCTTGTGATAGTGCCAATATGGCTCTGGCGTATCCAAATTGACCTTCTGGCAAGTAATAGTACTTATTTGGCTTTGATCAGGAAGGTTCTGTCGAAATGGACGCATGGAGTAAAGGGATGTAAACGAATGATGATGTTGCCAATCTTAGCATTTAGGCCAATAACCCACTACATCAAGCCGAAGCTCTGCCCTCTATGTGACCCTATCAAGATCGCAAAAACAGTAAGTATTGGTTAACCCCAACTATGGCGGTTAATTTTTGGGAATCACTTGCCAATTATTGAGAAGCACACCTCAATCACTTCCTTTAATGTGAAAGCAATTCAAAACAAAAGAACTCTACCTAGGATTGCCCAATGACTACGCCTAACATCACCATCGAAGAGAGCTCACAGGGAGAAAACTTCCTTTCTCGTGTAAACCAAATTTCAGAATGCATTAGTGATGACAATGAAAAGCTGAGGTTCTTTGACAATCAAAGAATGCCATTGAAGCCGAAATTTCAGATCCCAAGCGCTGACAAGATTAAGCCTGAGGCATGGATAAAATCCCTGATGAACAATGACTTAAATCAAGGTGTCGTAGGTGCGTTGGACAGTCTATATCCAGGCATCAAGCGCGATGACATCTACAACACCCATCGCCGTGCGGGCCTTGATGATGTGCCAGAAATGGGCGACTTAGTGCTAACTGGTGATGAGTGGGAAGCGTCCATCATGTGGTGGAATGCCGAAACCATTGGCAATTGGTGGGATGGTTTCATTCGTCACGCATTCTTAACCGGTGAGCTAGAGGCACAAAATAAGGCTAAATCCATCGTAGAAAACCTTATACAGTCTCAAGATGAGGATGGTTACATAGGCATCTATCAGCCAAGTCTACGTTACCAACATGAGGGAGCAAACGGAGAGCTCTGGGCACAAACCACAGCATTGCGTGCCATGCTTTCCTATTATGAGTTCACCAAAGAACAAGTGGTTCTGACCGCAGTAGAACGCGCAATGGCAGTCTCGATGAGGGAGTATGGGCCAGAAGGTCGCAACCCATTTCGCCTGAAAAACGAATTTGGTGGTGCCACGCACGGCCTGATGCTTACAGACGTGTGCGAGACCCTACATCGCTTGACGGGCAAGTCTGAATATCAGGAATACGCGACATTCTTATACAAAGACTTCTCACGATTCCCAATCAACCGTGCCTTCAACGATTTCCGTTACCCTTATTTGATGGATCGTGAGGGTAAGTTTGAAAGTCATGGCGTACATACCTACGAACATCTGCGCTCGCTCCTGCAAAGCTATTTTTGGACTGGCTACCCTGAGCTAGAGGAGGCTTGGGACAATGCTCTTCACAAGCTGGGCCATACAATTTTACCAAGTGGCGCAGGTCATGGTGCAGAGTGGATCGCTGGACTAGCTGCAGATCCGGACTTCACTGCTACTGAATTTTGCACCATGTTTGAGCTGCGTAACTCACTATTGTTTGCCCTAGAAAAAACCGGAGATACATCTTTTGCAGATCATGCTGAGGTATTGACTTTCAACGGCATGATGGGATTTAGAAACCCTGCAGGGACAGCTATCACATATAACAAGTCAGACAACTGCTGCAAACTAAACAGTCACCATCAAACACCAAATGGTGAAGAAAAAGACGTACGATACAAGTACTCTCCAACTCACTCTGATCCAGCAGTATGCTGCGTGCCAAACTATGGTCGTAACCTGCCTACTTACCTTCAGTATATGTGGATGGAATCAGATGATGAACTGGTGACTATGCTTTATGGCCCATCAAGTTACACCACTATCGTAAATGATACCGAGCTGACCATTACTCAAAAAACTGAATACCCACTCTCTGATCAAGTGCAGTTGCAAATCACAGCATCAACGCCCACTCAAAAAACTATAAAATTGCGCAAGCCAGGGTGGTCTAAACATACAGTTGTAGTCGCCCCAGGCGCCACTATCGAAGAGCAAGAGCGATTTGTTGTGGTAAACAAAACTTGGCAAACCGGCGACACCATAGACATCACCTTTAATAACGAGGTACGCATCAAGCAAGCCAACAACGGTGATCGTTACTACCAGCGAGGTCCAATCGTATTCGCTGCCTCTATTGAACATGAAGAAGTCACTATCAAAGACTATGAGCAAGGTCAGTTCAGAGATTATCACTGCCTACCGCTTGAGGACTCGACCAACCAGCTTCGCTTTGACCCGAACTTGTCCGGTCAAGCCGTTTACTGCCCTGCTCTAGGTAAAAAAGCTTGGTACGAGAGCATGCCCTGCCTAGATGTCGTGATGATAAATCAGCAAACGAATAAATCACATCAGATACGTTTACAACCTATGGGTAGCACAATCTTGCGACGAGTCTCATTTAAAACTATCTAACCCTCACAATGAAAATAAGTAATTCGATGCAACCTAAACAACTGACTAAAGCGTGGTGGAAAGAACTCGTCGCGTATCAAATCTATCCTAGAAGCTTCATGGACAGCAATGGAGATGGCATTGGTGACCTAAACGGCATCACTAGCAAGCTAGACTACCTTAAAGATCTTGGTATAGGACTGATCTGGATATGCCCTATGTACAGCTCACCAAACACAGACAATGGATATGACATCAGCGACTATCACGGAATCATGGATGAGTTTGGCACCATGGAAGACTTCGACCGTTTGCTGGCTGAAACTCACAAGCGCGGTATGAAGTTGATTCTTGACCTAGTCCCTAACCACACCAGTGACGAGCATGCTTGGTTTGAGGAGTCCCGCTCTTCAAAAGACTCACCAAAGCGTGATTGGTATACATGGCGTGACAAGGAGGATATCAATAACTGGGAGAGTATCTTCAAAGGCTCTATCTGGAAACACGATGAAATCACCGACCAATACTACCTGCACTTCTTTGCCGACAAACAGCCCGATCTAAATTGGGAAAATCCAGAAGTTCGTGATGCCATGTGTGACATGATCAACTGGTGGCTAGATAAAGGTATCGATGGCTTTAGGATTGACGCCATAAGTGTAATGAAGAAAGTCGAAGGCTTACCAGACCTGCCCAACCCGGAAGGTCTAGAACATGTGCCGGCAATTAAGGCTATGACGAATCAGGAGGGAATTCTTGATTATGTTGATACCATGTGCGCTCGAACCTTTAATAAACGTGACGTGGTAACTGTCGGTGAGGCGAGTGGCGTAGATACACAAGGTGCCATCGATTGGGTCGGCGAAAAGCACCAACGACTCAATATGATCTTCCAATTTGAACACATGGGGCTTTGGCAAGAAGACGAAGAAGAACTTGATGTTGTTAACCTCAAGAAAGTATTTAAACAGTGGCAACAAGGCCTACATGGCATAGGCTGGAACTCACTGTTCATTGAAAACCACGATTTTCCTCGCAACGTTTCGACTTGGGGAGATGACGGTCAATACTGGCGAGAGAGTGCCACTGCGATAGCGGCCATGTATTTCTTAATGCAAGGCACACCGTTTATCTATCAGGGACAAGAAATTGCAATGACGAATACTCGCTATGCGTCTGAGGCGGATTTCGATTGTATCTTGATGAGAAATCGCTTCAAAGAGATGAAAGCACAAGGAATTGATGAGCAAGTGATCGTCAGCAAGCTGGCCAAGTTGACTCGAGATAACTCTCGTACGCCGATGCAATGGAACGACAGAGAGTTTGCGGGTTTCTCTAGCGCCAACCCTTGGATGCCAGTGAATCAGAACTACAACGAGATCAATGTTGAACATCAAGCTAAACAGCCAAACTCTGTACTCAACTTTTACAAACAATTGATTAAGCTCCGCAATCAGTCGAAAGCTCTTATCTACGGTGATTTTGATCTGATAGATGAAAGTAATGAAAAGGTATTTGCATACACTAGAAGTATTGAAGGTGAGGCATACCTGATAATAAGTAGTTTATCGAAAAGTACCGCTGAGCTTACCCTACCAAGAAACATAAAGCCGTATCAGCTCAAGATGGCGAACTATTCAGACGTGGCAGACAGCCAAGTCTTATCGAGGTTGAAACTGCGTCCATATGAGGCTCGAGTCTATAAACTCTAGTTTTCTGAATAGAGCCCAAACATATAAAAAACAAAGTGATTCAGCACGTATGAATCACTTTTTTGTTTGGATATGACAGTTTAACAAAGTGGAAACTGCTATTAAGGTGTTAACACCAAGCCTATTTCAGTTGTACTAAACTTCATGACGAAAATTTCTCATATTAAAACCAGAGAAGGTATGAAGCACAGTATGAATCAACACGAAAAACTCAACTATGTTGAATTCGCATCTGAAGACTTAAACGCGACTAAAACCTTCTTTACCGCTGTTTTTGGATGGGAATTTGTAGATTACGGGCCTGAATATACAGCCTTTTCAAATCAAGGTTTGGACGGTGGTTTCTACAAAGCCAGTGCCTGTAATCGAACAAACACTGGTGGTGCCCTGTTGGTTTTTTATAGCTCCAATATTCAATCAACCCTCGACAAGGTTGTTGCCAATGGCGGCTCAGTCGTAAAAGAGATCTTCGAATTTCCTGGAGGGTATCGCTTTCACTTTACAGAGCCGAGCGGGAATGAGTTTGCCGTTTGGTCGGAATCGATAGGCTAAAAAGACTCCCTGCAATGGGCAGGGCTAGTTCTATTCATAGATGTTTCTCGAAGAAATCTAACATCTGTTTTGGATTCTCACCAAAGTAGTTGTAGCCATCAAACCGTCTAGTGGTTCCCTCTATCCACAGCATCTCTTTTTCACTAGAGGAAATCAGGTCAAAGGTCTTTTGACCATCTGAGGGATTATCAGTCCAGATATCATCTAACACCTGAGTCATGAGTAGTGGCATCTTCACAGCATCGGCAAAAAACTGAGGGTTCATGTCTTTATTTTGGTAGCCACCAAACTTTAACTGCTCAAAGTCCATCACATCCAGATATTCTTCAACGCCTTGTAGCTTGGCAAAAGAACCCATCAAGGCTTCCATTGAAACCGCAAGAGGTGCCAACATACATGTGATGTTTTCAAACAGTTCTGGATGCTTAGAAAGTGCCTCAAACTGCGCGTTTGCACCAGTACATTGGCTATAAAGGGCAACATCCATCTTGCTAAGAATCGGGTGACTATCTACAAATTGTTTAGCACCAACACAGTCTCGCCACTCGTACCGTCCAATGCCGCAAATGCCACCGTTTGCAGAACCACTGGTGCCATGGTTTCTAAGATCATAAGCAAGCACGTTATAACCGGCTTTGACTAGGTGCGCCCAGATCTTCACAAAGTCAATTTTGATATCATCAACGTTGCTCCAAGGCTCACCAAAGTGACCACAAAAACCGGCGCGTGACATAGGCATCGGGTGATTAGCGATAATAAGCTTGTTTGAGTTTTCAGCTTTCATCCACCAGCCTTCTAGTGGCACGCCATCCGATGACTGAAAATAGACATCTTCATAGTTATCAATGCCCCACTCCTCCGGCTTTACAAACAGTGGGGTACGAAACATAGGCCTTACTGCAAATTCTGCTAGATAGCGAACGATTTGCATTTTATCTTCAGGGATATTTTTAGTATCCATTTAACGCTCCAACTAAGAGTGGTTTTAAGACCCCTAAACCTTAGTTTGAAAGTAAAATGCCAACTAAGCACAATCCTATTTAAGTTGTGCACATTCCTACCAAAATCCTTTTCTCAGTACATTGAAAGTATGCACTGCACTATACTTTCAACCATAGTCGCAACCACTAAAGCCCTATGCCACATCAACTGTTAGACCAATTTAATCTGTTCAAACAGACTTATGCCATCAAAGGTGATTTAGGTTTTATCGAAACCCATTTACCCGGTGTGAATTTTTTCTGGAGTGAGAAAACCATAGACTTCAGCTCTATGGTGTATCCCTCTGGAATTGCGCTAATTCGGAGTGGCAGAAAGGTCGGTATCTTTGACAGGGAGTTATTTCATTACGACCGAGAACACTTTCTCCTTATCACAGCCTCTACTCCTTTAATTTGTAAAACCATCGCCTCACCGCAAGAGCCGGTATTCGGCGTGTTCCTCCAGTCCAACTGCGCCGAGATTAAACAGATGGTAATGGATATGGGCGGCGAGTCAGCACTCCCAGCAAGCGAGTCACGAGGGGTTGAACCCGTTACCATTAACTCTGAACTAGACAATGCTATTGAAAGGCTACTAGGTGTCCTTTTATCTGAGCAGGAGAGCAAGATTATTGGACCTTCTGTATTAAAGGAGGTGCTGTTTAGAGTGCTTCAAAGCGAACATGGTCGATCACTATATGCCTCTATGCAGGTGCACTCTACACAACACACGCTCATAGAAGTCATTGAGTTTATCCGCAGCAACTTCGCAGAAAAGCTGGCGGTAGAAACGTTGGCCAGTCGTAGCAACATGAGTAGCAGTCGATTCTACCGAGAGTTCAAGAACATGACAGGTAGCTCACCCATTCAGTTCATTAAACGCATTCGCCTGAGCAAAGCAAGAAGCCTTATCACACACGAAGATAAAAGCGTTAGCCTAGCTGCTGCTGAAGTCGGATACACCAACCTTTCTCAGTTTCATCGCGACTTCAAAGCCTACTTCAAGGCGACACCTACTGACGCCGCAAGCACTGGTTATTCAGAGATAGATATCTGGCCGACTGATTCTACTCAAAAGGAAGCGGAAACATCCAAACAATCTATTTAGGTTTTCTCTCCGGTAGCGGGATATGCTCTTTCCTATCTCCTGGGATGGTTGGAAAACGTCCCTCACTCCAATCCTCCCTTGCTTGCTGTATACGTTCACGGCTGAACGAAACGAAGTTCCAATGAACATGGGGCGCTTTTTCATACTTCTCGCCACCTAATACGACTACTCGACCGCAGCTTGCAAAGATGATGTCATCATTGGGTTCGAGTAACGCGCACTGATTGGGCTCTAGGTTAATTCCCCCTACCTCGACTGAGCCAGAGATACAATAGATAGCGGCTTCTTGATGTCGATTCGGGCGCTCTACTAGGCTGCCTTTGTCTGCGGTGATATCAAGATAGAACAGTGGCGAGTAGGTCTTAACCGGAGAGCTCATTTCATAGGCCTCACCTGCAATAAGCCGAATCATCACATCTTCATAGATAGAAACTGGAAGCTGTTCTTTTTTAATATGGATAAAAGAGGGTTCAATTTCAGCTAACTCTTCTGGCAGTGCAATCCAACACTGCAGTCCGTTAATGCTATGTGGCCTAGAGCGGGTTTCGAAACTTTCTCGCTCAGAGTGAACTATACCCTTACCTGCGGTCATCCAATTTACATCGCCCGGCTGAATTTCTAGATTGTTCCCTAGTGAGTCTCTGTGAAGGATGGCACCATCAAAAAGATAAGTAAGCGTTGAGAGCCCGATATGAGGATGCGGACGTACGTTTATCCCCTGACCCGACTCAAAGCTGCTCGGCCCCATATGATCTAAGAAAATAAAGGGCCCCACCATTTTCTTCTCTATATGAGGCAGGACTCGTTTCACAAATAGCCCACCAATATCGTGCTCCGTTGCCT
Organism: Vibrio ishigakensis; assembly: GCF_024347675.1. NCBI lineage: Bacteria > Pseudomonadati > Pseudomonadota > Gammaproteobacteria > Vibrionales > Vibrionaceae > Vibrio > Vibrio ishigakensis. The sequence goes on from NZ_AP024882.1 coordinate 1,697,261, forward strand.
TTAGATGTTTCGCCATTTCCGAGTCCGTTGTTGTGTATTCAATAGTCTAAGTAAATACCGAGACGGTCGAAACTGCTAGCCAATCCATGACTGTTTCCCTTGCACAAAGCCAAGCATTCATTTATGTATTATTCAAATTCAATACTGGTTATTTTTGAATGAATTGGCTGCAGATATTATTCCCTCATCGAAACGCAACCTAGCAATGAGGAATAACAATGAGCACTTCGCAACTAATCCTAGAACTATCCCTTATCGGCAGCATGCTACTAATCACCGGCATCTTCTTGTTCCGCTCTTACGACAAGGCTGACACACTTTCTATGAAATCACATAAAATCCTGACAGGCTTACTTGGTGCGTTTATGTTGATGGCTGGCACAGTTAAATTCTTCGACCCCTTCACAACCATGTTTGCTAACCAGATTGCCTTGAGTGAGTTGCCTTTCCCTACCCTTTCACGTTGGGCAGGACAACTCGGCGAGATGGGAGCCGGTGCGATTCTTTTGCTTATCCTAATCGCGGGTTCCCGACTAAGTGATCAACTGAAAGACCTAGCTATGCTGGCAACAACCAGCTTGACCACAGTTATCATGCTTGTTGCGGTCTACGTGCACTTACTTCCAAACGTTCCAGCAGAGGTATTGCCACTGCAATCTAAACCACCAGTATTAACATTGGTTATTCTTGCTCTTGCTTGGCTCAACGCATACTTCTACAAGATAAATCGATAACCCTTGAACGCCGGCTTAGCCCGGCGTTTTGTCGTTTGCTTCGCTCTTAATCGATGCTAGAAATGCCTCAGTTTGACCAAATCGCTCAAACACCATATCCCGAAATGCGACAACTCGAGTTGAGATAAGCTTCCTGTCAGCCCATACCAAATAAGCCTTACCCGTTGGGCATTCAACCTCAGGTAAAACCTGAACTAATTCACCCTTTTCTGCCCTTACTTCGAATGCCGCCTTTGGCATTAAACAGATCCCTGCCCCTGCCACTGTCGCATCTATGTTTAGCCTGAGACTGCTAACAGCATACTTAGGTTTGTATGGTATACGAACCGGACACTCACCATCTCTTAGTTCCCAATAGGGTAAATTGTTTCCTGAAAGCAATCTGTGGGAAACCAAGTCTTCAGCGGCTCTCGGCATGCCATGTTTCTCTACATAGCTTGGAGATGCTGCCATTAGAAGCTGCGACTCAAACAACCTTCTTTGCACTAGATGCTCCGCATGAGGTGGGCTGGTTACTACCGCTAAGTCAATCTGTTCATCAAAAAAACGCTCTGTACCAGCACTAAATTGGATAGAGATGGACACTTCTGGGTGTAAATCCATGAATTCTATCGCCAACTTCTGTAAAAACGCATCTGCAAACGGTTCTGGGCAAGAAACACGAATTTCACCGGTTAAAACGGGCTGGCTGTTGGACAGGCGGATCCACTCATCATTGAGTTCTGAAAAGAGTGACGAAAACCTTTGATAATACTCATCACCCGCCGTAGTAAGTTGAAACTGCTTAGCATTGCGGTGCACCAGTTTTTCTCCCAGTTGCTGCTCCAAACTGGCTACCGCTCTAGATAAGGTTGGCGCAGAAACATGAGTTTGCAGACTTGCCGCAGCAAAACCACCGCACTCCACTGACTGACAAAACAGGTAAAGGTTGGATATATCTTTAGCTTTCATAATTGTACGATTGAGATTCATGGCTGTCTATTTTTGATTTATTAACCCGAGACTAGAATAGCCACATAAGTTAGTCAATCGGAGTCAACGATGAAAAAGTTTCCACGTAAATTTCAATACCCTCTAATGGTCTCTATGGTTCTACCAAGCATGCTATTAGGTATGCCAGCCATCATGGTTGCAAAAAGCCTCCCTCAAGATGCCTCATTCTTGAATGCTTGGCTTGAAGCGATTGGCCTGATTGTACCGTCAGCACTCTTGCTGCTTGCTGTAGTAGCCCCAACAGTTCGACTGTTTGTCAACAAAGTGCTCCTAGAGCCAGAAACTAACTAACCTATTTAATTAAATTATTCGTAAGCAAAAAACGCACTCTATAGAGGAAAACACCATGAAAGATTTCACACTACACACTGCCGAAACCGCTCCTGAGAAAAGCAAAGCTATCCTAGAAGGCGCGCAAAAACAGATGGGGATGGTTCCTGGACTTTATGCTGTGATGGCCGAGTCTCCAGAAATCTTGAAGGCCTATACACAACTTCACCAGTTGTTTACTCAAACCTCGTTTGATGCAGAAGAACTGACTGTCGTTTGGCAGACCATCAACGTTGAGCACGAGTGCCACTATTGTGTGCCGGCACATACAGGTATTGCACATTCTATGAAGGTGGATCCTGCACTTACTGAAGCGCTTCGCAACGACGAAGCTATGGCAACTCCTAAGCTACAGGCACTAAAAGACTTCACTCTGAACGTTGTGAGAAGTCGAGGTAATGTTTCAGAGCAGGATCTCGAGGCGTTTTATGCTGCGGGATATGAACAAAAGCAAGTTCTTGAGGTGATCCTCGGACTTTCGCAAAAGGTTATCAGTAACTATGTAAATCACGTAGCTCACACTCCAGTAGATAAGGTGTTTGAGAAGTTTGCTTGGAAAAAGTAATCCCTTATAAAGAAAAACGGCAGCCCTTACTTGGCTGCCGTTTTGTTTTATTAGAAGTGGAACTCTGCACTCAATGAGAAGCTGTCTTCGATAACTTTTGCTTCATACATGGTGTATTCAAGCGCTACTCGAACTGGACCAAGCTTCACACCCGTACCTGTACCGTAGTAGATGTCATTGGTGTCACCTAGGTTGGTTTGGAAGTGACCCACACCTACACGACCATAAAGATCGAAAATAGTGATAGGTAACATCACCTTAGCACTGGTTAGCCACGCATCAGAATAAACGTGCTCGAAATCTTTGTGCGTATCAACAAAATCTGCGTAACCTGCTTCAATCGCAAACATAGGGTGTAGTTGATAACCAATGTAAAGGTTGTAACCACTGTTCTCATCAGTAAAGTCGGTATCTTCGTTCTTCACTTGATACTCAGAGTAAAGGTAGCTTGCACCAATATATGGGTTAGCTTGCGCTTGTGTGATAAAGAAAACGGCTGCGATAGGAAGGATTAGCTTGTTCAGTTTCATTTTAAAAGACTCAAATTTAAAAGGTTTAAAGTAAGTTCTATTCCTTTAGTTATATGTTTCGCATCCTGCGGCAAGCGACATCTGTAAGCCGGCCCTTTCTATACTCATTAGGCTTGCTCCACTACTTGCTGTGTGGGGTGCATATTGGGGTGAAACTGGAGTGTTGACATAAATGAAAGCTAAGTAGTTGATAACTTCTAATCAGGCTGTTATCACAAAGATATAACGGCCATTAATTCATATAGTTACCTCTCCATAAGAGCAGAAAATCAAAACAAAAATAGATTGAGAAATTTAAAATTCGCTACTCTTTTAGAAGAAAAGCACCTCATAAAAGTCGATGTAATCCTTTGCTTATCTAGAACTTGGAGTTAGGGTGCTCAAATCATCCTCAGTTAGAGATAAATTGTCTGAAAAATCATTTAATTGCGTCTATGTTTACAGTGGGAAATTAGCAAAATGGGTGAAGCGTAGTAAATGCCAGACAAGAACATCAGTTTTATCGTGGATGAATGGCGATTTGTGCCTAACGAGGGACAAATCCAATTCGCTAATGCCGAGATCACGATTGATAATCGCCTGACCAAACTACTGGAGTTTTTCTGTACCAATCCAGGGCTTACCCATACCAGAGACGAACTCATAGAACATGTGTGGGGCGGCACAGTATTAACCGACCAAGCCGTCACTCAAGCAGTATTTGAATTGCGAAAGCTCCTCAAAAAACACAGCACCGAAGGATGCAGTTATATCGTCACGGTAACCAAGCGTGGTTATCGCTTCGACGGTGAGGTTAAGATTGAAAAGCTCGCACTGCAAAAACCAGAACGCCAGACTCCCCCTTCGACTGAAACAACAGCGAAGAAACAAATCAAACTGATCCCAGAAAAAGAGTCGATTAAATCGATAAAATCCCAGACGGTAATAGTGGTTCTGTCTGTGGTTGTGGTTTTGCTCGCTTCTTTGTTACTTCTGCCAAGAGAAGAGCACAGTCGGATGGGCGTGCAAGGTCACAAGCACCTTGCCCACTATGAATTTCGTTATGCGGTTCTTAATGTCAGTGATGAGGTCTTTAATACACCAGAGCTGTACGGCTTAGTGATAAAGCTAGTTGAACATATTGGGTTTTACAGCAATATTCGGGTGGTCAAATCTGAAGAGCATAGGAAACTGGCTGCCATTGAGCTGAACATCTCAACGGTTCCAAGTCGGGACGGGAAAAAGCAGCGCCTGCAGGTTCAATACCATAATCGTGTATCGGACCAAACACACCTCAATCGACGCTACTCCACTAACTTCGCGCGTTTTCACGAAACCTTCCCCGCAATTATTGATGATTTGCTTCGTGCTATGTATATCAAGGTTCCAGAAGAAGAACTAGAGCAAAATGTATCGGTGTTTCCAGAAGAGCCTGAGGCGGTAAAAGCCCTGATGACGGCAACTGGTGTTACCTACAACAAAGCAAATTTTAAGGGTGCGGTGGAATACTTTAGAAAGGCGCAGCAGCTTGCACCGGATAACGCCTACACGGTAGCGGTAGGCTATATCAGTGAAGTTATGGCTGTATTTGCGAGTGGTAAGGAAAACCAGGAGACTCTGATTGAAGACCTCAACCAAGAGTATTCACTACAGCTAGCGACTATCTTGGAGAAAGACAATAACCCGAGAGTCTGTGAAGCCTATGCCATCCTCGCTCTTTCTGAGGGTAAGCCTGAGAAAGCCTCTCAGGTCTTACTTTCTATTCCCTACAACCAGCAGACATCCCTTACTTACTTGTTGCTGGCCAAAACAGAAGAGGCGTTAGGTCATACCGACGGTGCAAAAGAGCTCTATCTACAGGCAACCCAAAACACTTCATCTGCAGCTGCACTGGAACTAGCAGGGCCTCTGTTCTTTGACAGTAATCTAGATAACCTTATCCAACAGCTTAAACTTCGAAAAGAACACCAAAATTAGAGTTCTACCTGAGCTGCCATGGGAGTGTCGGTTCTCTTTCGTCCCTTGCGACGGCGAAGAGGATATCGATTCTTCGGTAGCTCAAGGTTTGTATTCTGCACACTCTCCTCTTTCTCTTCACTTTTCTTATCACTGTTTCTTTTGGCAATATTATTACTAGCAACCTTAGTCACGCTCTTTTGCAATAGCAGTGCATTGGGGTAGGTAATGATGTTTCCTTCAGGGTGTTTGATAAGCGTGTGGAATATCTTTATTTCCAGCAGCGTTCCTTCATTTCCTTCGCCATCAGCAACCACTATGTAGTCACCGATACGGTACGGGAAAACGAAAAAGATAAGGAAGCTTGCGGTTACATTGCTCAAGATCGACCACTGAGCAATGAAGCCTACACCCACCACAGTGAATACCGATGAAATGAAAATTGCAAAGTTTCCATAGCCAATGCCACTGACTATGAGGAAGGTTGCTGTCAATATCAGAAGATAAAAGATATTAAAGCATCGGATGATAAATGCGGTTCTGCTGGCAGAAACAGATTTGTGTTTAGCCAACACGTTAATGGTGCTTGAAGTAAATCTCCTAAGCACGCGATACCCAATAAAAAACAGCACCGCAAGCACTAGGTGATGTTCCTTAATTACGTCGAAAATGGTTTCAAAAGAAATAGACATAACAACCTCTGCAATAAATGAAGCAGCATTATGTTCACTTCTGTTTTCCGATACATAAGCAGGCGATTAGGCTTGTATCATTTTCTAGTTTATCAGCGAGTCTTTAGAACATTAATCAAAACGAAAAACCTAAAAATAAAACATCAAATCATTGATTTTATTGGGCTTATATTCTTGTGATAGGAGTTTTATACCTAACTAATCCTTTGATGATGCCACTGATATCTCGATTTGTAGAATGGCCGGCCTGTTCATTAACAAGCCGAGCCAACCATGATTTTTATAGTCGTTAAACTAGTTCTTTTCTGTGCACATAGATGGCATAAAAAGAAACAATCCGATACCCAATTTGCACCAAATAGAGTGAGGCTAAAATAAAATGCTCACTCTATTTCTTACTCAATTTATTACCCTGTGGGCAGTTGTCGACCCTATAGGTTCAGTGCCTGTTTATCTGAGCCAAACGCAATCTCTGAGCGTTGCACAGAGCCGTCACTTGGCTATTAAGTCGGTGCTGTTCGCATTCTGGGTGCTGTTATTTTTTTTGGTTGCCGGTCAGTTTATTCTCGACGCTATGGCTATTCCCCTGCCCGTGTTTCAGGCAGCCGGTGGCTTAGTACTGCTCCTTTTCGCTTTGACCATGATATTTGGACAGAGCAAACCGGAACAAGAACAGAAACTGCTTGAAGAGGAGCTATGCCGTGCAAAATTGGCAGAGCGTGCAGTCTACCCTCTAGCTATCCCATCAATTGCATCTCCGGGAGCCATGATGGCTATCGTTATGCTTACCGACAAAAACCGCTTTTCCTATATGGATCAATCCATTACTGGGTTGGTGTTATTGCTCGTGCTTGGCGCTACCGCACTATTGCTACTGGGTGCTAGACGTGTTCACAGCGTAATTGGTAACGCCGGCGCTCAGATCATCAGTCGTGTTATGGGTCTAATTCTTTCTGCTGTTGCCCTAAACAACCTTCTACTTGGCCTAGTTGGCTTTATCGAACTCTATCAAATGGGGCATTAAGATGTTTATGGATTACGCAGTGGCGTTCAGCACCCTTCTTCTACTAGAAGTCATTCTCGGTGTAGATAACCTTATTTTTATATCCATCTTGGTGGAGAAACTGCCTAGGCACCTTCAAGCAAGGGTAAGAAATCTAGGTATTGGGTTGGCGGTATTTGCTCGGATAGGTCTGGTGTTCTCAGTTTCTTGGCTAATGACACTCACCAAGCCACTTATCACAGTGTTTGAGCTGTCTTTTTCAGGCAAGGATCTTATCTTATTTGGCGGTGGATTGTTCTTACTGCTCAAGAGCATAAATGAGTTGATTGCTTGGCTTAAAGAGAAAGGTCAGGTGCACTCGGGAATGGTAAGCGCCAGCGTTACTATGATTTTGCTACAAATCATCGCCATCGATCTTGTGTTCTCTTTCGATTCGGTAATCACAGCCGTAGCTTTGGTTCATAAAATCGAGATAATCGTGGCTGCTATCGTTATATCGGCTTTGATCATGGTAGCTATGGCAGAAAAGATACAAGTGACCATTACCGCCTACCCTGGACTTAAGCTATTGGCGCTACTGTTCTTAGTGATGCTTGGGGGAATGCTGGTATTCGAGGGCGTGGGATTCAAGCTAGATAAAAGTTATCTGTACGTAGTGTTAGCATTCGGCTTAGCTTTAGAAACCCTGCATATCGTGTTAGATAAGCAACAGCAAAAGTCAAAGCTAAAGCGAGTACAGTTCTCTGTGGAAGCGAAATTTAATCAGGCGGGTAAACCTCACCGCAATTTCTCTCGGGTATAAAAAAACTGCAGGCCTTTACAGGTCTGCAGTCTCTTCGACGTTAATCTTCAAACTCGTAGATTAGATACCTAGAGCTTGACCACCACCGATTTGTAGAGTTTCAGCAGTGATGAACGACGCATCTTTGCTTACTAGGAAAGAGATAGCAGAAGCTACTTCTTCTGGCTGACCTAGACGACCTAGCATGATGCTGTTAGCCCAAGAAGCGAATACTTCTGGCTTAGTTTCTTTGATTTGTGCGTGGAACGGAGTATCGATAGTGCCTGGAGATACAGCATTAACACGGATGTTTGCTGGAGCAAGCTCTTTCGCTAGAGCACGAGTTAGAGTGTGAACTGCAGCTTTAGAAGTACCGTAGATACCAGCACCTGGGCCACCTGCATTCCAAGCAGCGTTAGAAGTGAAGTTGATGATTGACGCATTGTCAGACTTCTTAAGGAATGGGATAGCAGCACGAGATACGAAGAATGCGCTGTCTAGGTTAAGAGCCATTACCTTACGGAAGAAATCAGTTTCCATGCCTTCGATTGGGCTACGACCACCTAGGCCACCAGCGTTGTTAACAACAACGTCGATCTTGCCATATTTCTCACCAACAGCAGTGATAGCAGCAGTTACAGCGTGCTCATCAGTTACGTCAAAACCGTGGTACTCAGCTTCGATACCTGCTTCTTTTAGCTCAGCTAGGCGCTCAGCGCCTTTCGCATCTTCGATACCGTTAAGGATAACTGTGTAACCGTCTTGACCTAGACGCTTAGCAACTTGAAAACCGATACCGCCAGTAGCGCCTGAGATGAATGCAACTTTATTAGACATATTGAAATTCTCTATATGAGTTGATGATTGGCCCAACCTTCACAAGTCCGACTGTGTCGTTCCTACTCAGGAAACCATTTGTATTACAATAAGGCTATTTTATGCATAATTGAGAAATAATCAAGTGTACTAGAATCATCCAATTACACTCTGAACCTATATTGATGCTGGTTCTGTGAAATGCCCCACACTTAATTGCAGGAGTACCCCTATAAACGTCGAGTCAAGGCGCCCTTGTATGACTTTATATTGCATCTGTGTCATATAAGGTGAGCCAATTAGAAAATAGAATGAGGTTCTGGGGCGCAAAGCAGTTAGCAAAATATAGGTTCTCAGCAACCTAAATAGATAGCGCTACAAGCCCTCTAATACAGCCAACCTTGATCAGTTACCCTCACCTAGCTTGTAAACTGAACATACATTAAAAGGGTGATCTGATTAAATTCTGCCCGCAGAGCTTCTTGAGTATATGCGCAGCTGGAATATCAATATGATGGAGGTAACATTTAAATTTGGGATTTCTATTCTGAAATACGATTTTCGATTGGTTTCTTGTCGACATTTTAGACATCTAAACTTCAAAAAAGCCTTCAAATGTAACTAGATGCTACAAGCCATAAAGTTACGAACAGCACCCAAAAACCACATTAATCATTAAAAACAATGCCTTATATTACCAACGACTCTTAAACGTTACATACAGTTACATATTTCGCTTTTTTTACAGGCTCTATGTCACAGACAAAGGTTTTTCACGCAATTAGCATTCTTGTCATACAAAAACACAAGACAAATAGGAAAACTTCATGTCTTCATTTAGCAAGATCGCGATTGGCGTTCTTTCAACATTTGCTGTTTCTTCAGCTATTGCAGCCCCTACTCCAAACGAGGTCCTAGACCTGAGTTGCTGGAAAACTACATTGCCTGTTTCACTAACTGGCGGTGACAAACCAACTGAGTTCAGCGAGAAAGAGATCGCAAATGGCGCACAGCATCCAGAATACTTCTACGTAAATGAAGCTGGTGACGGCGTGGTTTTCCGTTCTCCTGTTTCTGGCGTAAAGACTTCAGAAGATACTAAATACATCCGCTCTGAACTTCGTCAAATGCTTCGCTGTGGTGATACCTCAATCAAGACCCGTGGCACGAATAAGAACAACTGGGTATTTGGCTCTGCTCCAGAGAGCGACCACGCTAAAGTTGGTGGCGTAAATGGTCGTATGGAAGTCACTATGTCTGTTGATGAAGTGACGACTACTGGTGTTGATTGGCAGCAAGGCCGTGTAATCATTGGCCAAATCCACGCGCCTAAAGATGAGCCAATCAAGGTTTACTATCGCAAGATGCCAAACCACAAAACAGGCTCTATCTGGTTTAACGTAGAACCAGATCGTCGCTCTGGTCTTCGTGACGGTGACATCACCTTCCCTGTTCTAGGTTCGACTAAACCAAACTTCTGGCGCCAAGGTGAGAAGAACACTCCTGAGTCATTCGATGATGGTATCGCACTAGGCGAAAAGTTCTCTTACGCTATCGATGTTCAAGGTAGCATGCTGACGTTCGAACTTTACCAAGAAGGCAAAGCACCACGTAAGGTTTCTATAGACCTAGACATCTATGGTGTAAGCCTAGAAGACAGCTGGAACTACTTTAAAGCTGGTGTTTACGTGCAAAACCGTACTGGTGATGCAGACGACATGACTGCGGCTACCATCTACGACCTTAAGGTAACGCACGACTAATATCTGAGATCTATTACTCTCAGAAAAACACAAAGCCCTAGCTCAATGACCTAGGGCTTTTTCATTATCAGAATGTGCTAGCTATAAATCAGGCAATCTTACCCGCCGCTTTGATCTTCACATGCACCATGTTGCCTTGCAGATAACTAAGTGGAATTTCACTGCGCTCAATAACCGCAACGCTTTCAGGGCAAGCGCCAGCTTCAACAGCCAAGTCTTGCGCCTCTTGTTCCAAAGCATCTAGCACCTGTTGACGTTCACTCGGTGCGATAGGCACTATCTTGTCTAGTTGACCCGAGATCTCCCCAAGAGCAACACCAATAGCATTGGCTACTTCAAAATTCTGCGGACGAACAACTTCACTTACGCCAGCAAACTCGTCAGGAAGCAATGCACTACCGCCGCCAACAAGGATAACTGGCACTTCAGCAGCCGAGGTTTTCATCTTGTCGATGCCCTCTTCCACTACCTCAATCATCTGCTTGTAGATAGTAGAGGCTGACTCTTGAGATAGGTCCACCTCTTGAGGTTTGTTTTCCGCATGCCACTGCATCTTATCCAGAGTCAGAGCTACATCGGTTAGCGTAAGGGTGTCGCCACCAAAACTCTTACCTTTTGCTAGAAGCTCGTGACCAACACTATCTGGGCCTAAGGTAAAGCCCCGCTCTTTATCGCGAACAATAGTGCCGCCACCAATAGCCAAAGCTAGGATATCTGGCATACGGAAGTTGGTTCTCACCTCACCAAGCTCAACTGCGATACTCGATTCGCGTGGATAGCCATGCACCAGCGCGCCGATATCTGCTGTGGTGCCGCCCACATCGACCACGATAGCGTCATCTAATTTGGACAGATGACTTGCACCACGAATAGAGTTGGTTGGGCCGCAAGCTACCGTCAAAATTGGGTACTTAAGGGCAAACTCTTGCGACATCAGAGTGCCATCGTTTTGACCAAAATATGGGTGTACCAAAATGCGGTGTGACTCTAGTGCATTGCAGAAGCCCTGAACGAAACGCTTAGCCGTTCCTTGAAGAGCTGCGTTCAGAATAGTCGCGTTTTCACGCTCTAGAATACCCAAGCTACCCACTTGGTGAGAAACAGAGATGTTTACCTCAGGAAGTTCCTCTCGAACCCAGTCCGCTACCTGATTCTCTTGCTCACCATTCACCGGGGAGAACACGCCACAGATAGCGATTGAATCTACCTTGCCACGCATCTTAGCGCACAGGTCACGGATCTCTTGTTCTTGAATATCGGCAATCAGTTGACCGTCATATTCGTAACCACCGTGTGCCTGATAAAAATGCTCGCCTAGCAAGGCTTGCCATGAGTCACTCCAACCGCAAAGCGGAGGAACACTGCTACCGCTTGGCAGAGCAAGACGGATCATACCAACCCGGTCTAATCCCTTTTTCTCTACAATGGCGTTGGTGCATTGGGTTGTACCTAGCATTGCATGTTTGATTTGCGCACCGCTAGCACCACTTTGCTCAAGTAGAGCAGTAATCGCGCCATCGATACCAGTGAAAATGTCGTGTGAGGTAGGTACTTTTACCTTAGCCACACATTCAAGATTTGAGTCGAGCAATACACCGTCTGTGTTAGTACCGCCAACATCTATACCCAAACGAAACTGTTGCATTATGCCGACTCTCCCTCGGTTAGTTGCTCTATGGTCTTGTAATCAACGTCGTAACCAAAGTAATTAGGACCTGCGACCTCAATGCCTTTTTCGGTGCGCCACTTAGGGTCACAAGGATAGGCAATTAAATCCACACGTTGACCGTATCTTAGTTGCTCGGTAGTTACCGGCTGACCCGTTTCGTGGTCAAGAATAGAGATAAGATCTGGCGTGGTCGCTAGCAAAGACTCTTCGCTTAGATCCTCAGCTTTGCGTCCTTTATGAGCCAGCAGAAGTTCATTTTGGAAGTGCACACACACATCCTTTGGCTGAGCTTCTGTGCCTGCTTTATTAAGCTTCTCTATGATTACGCCACCAGTGACAAAACCGCCTGCGGTAGTGCGCTCAATATCAACTATCTTGCCACTCACGAGACGTGTGCCACCAACGATCTCAAGCACGGCATCTACGGCATTTTCACCGTTTTTGTTTGCGTTTCGGATTGCTTGACCGATTTTCATCGCCTCAGTTAGTGTGCCGCCTAATGCGCTACGTTTAAGGTTGTGCCCTTTCATCGGGTAGTCACACATAGCCGCGCTACCACCCATCTCTTCTGTAATAGGTCGAGCAAAGCGCTCTGACCACACGCCATCGAGTGGATGTAGGGTAACCACGTTACCCTTTTCATCGGCTAGCGTGTTTGGCGCCGATGGAAGACCATCTAGGTAAAAGGTCACCATCTGAGATTCAGGGAAAGCACGCCCCATAGCATCACAATCCACTACAGGAATGCCTTTTTGCGCCGCGACCAGAATCGGGATAAGAGAGTTAAAGCCACCTACCTCGATTGGAAACGTTGCTTGAATCTCTTCACCTAGTGCCTGCTCCATCGCCTCGAATGCCACAAGCATCTGAGACTCAGAATTAATCTTTTCAATAGATACCGTCGGTGCACCGATCATCGATGACGGAACCGTCATCCAATCGTCTTGAACCTCATCCAGAGAGATGATCTCTACCGGCTTTTTAGCGTTCTTAATAGCCACTTTAGCCATCAAAGCACCGCTATAAGGATCACCGCCGCCGCCTGTGCCAAGCACGGTCGCGCCAAGAGCAATATCGTCAATCATCTGCTCATTAATTAACACCAGCGATCTCCTTCTTCTTTTGTGTAGCACCAACCTTTACCAGTACAAAGTAAGCTACGAATGATGCAAGGATGCCGTCGATAGCCGAGATAGAGGTTAATGAGAATAGGTTAAAGAACTCACCTGCTGTACATGCACTGATAGCACTACCAAATGCCCATGCAACCAAACCTTTTACTAGCCACGCTGGCGCTTGTTCGATGCGTTCAAAATTGAATTCGTTCTTGTCGATGAAGTAGTACTGAGCCAGATATACACCCGCTGATGGAGCGATAGTCACACCCAGTAGCGTTAGGAAAGCCGTAAACTTATCTACCATGCCAAATTGTGCAATCGCTAGACCTACAACCGTCATTAGCACTACCCATACAGGGCGAGGTACGCGAGGAAGCGCTACTGCCATGCCCAAAGCACCAGAAACTAGGTTACTACTGTTGGTTGTCCACTGCGCAAACACCAAGATGATGATGGCCATCATGCCAAGACCAAGGGTGAAGAACACCTCTACTAGGTTGTCAGTACCGGTTAAGTGAGTAAGAAGAAGCGCTACAACGATAGTGGCACTGTTACCTAGAAGGAAACCAAAGCCAGCACCTAGGATGGCGTCTTTACGAGTCTTTGCGTAACGTGCGATATCAGGGGCAGCAACTGCAGCTAGGATCCAGATAGACATAACAAACGAGATAGCCTCACCCATAGACATAGGCGCTACAATCTCAGCCTCTCCCATTGATTCCATACCCGCCGCCATATAAAGACCAACCGTGATCAGAGTTACCATCAAAGGTACTGACCAAGTCGAAAGCTTACCTAGGGCACGTACACCGTAGATGGCGGTTACCATCATTAAGAGTCCGCCACCAACAAGCGCAGTAAAGTGACTTACTTCAAAGCCAGACTTGCCCAGAGCCTCAACTAGGATCAGAGCGAAGAAATCGGTTTGGAACGCAAACCAACCTACAAGAGACACACCGGTAATAAGACCCAAGATCTTACCGCCATTACGGCCAAATACTGCTGTACTCACAAGCGGTGTCGATACACCTGCCTGAAAACCTATGTTGGCACATAGCATCGCCAACACAGCCAAAATTGAAGAGCCCACAAATGTCGCGATTAGTGCGTCATGAATGGCCATACCTTCACTTAAGATAGCCCCAAGGAATAGACCGGAAATATCGATCCCAATCGCTAGCCAGATCAGGCTGATCACCCACCATGAGCGTTTAGCCGAATCTGGTACTGGTACCAGCTCAAAATCATCCATTTTTGAGTTGTTTGAATCTGACATCCATATCTCCCACATAAATAGTCATTAAATCCACATAATTTAAGTTACCACCTTGTTACATCCAAATAAATGTATATTATTGAATCTAAACATTCGTAAATGCATATGGAAAAAGATTCATGGTCAACAAGGTGGACACACTGGATAAGCGTGACCTGCGCCGACTCGAATTATTTAGTGAGATCGTCGCCAGTGGGGGCATCAGCAATGCAACCCTCAGCACCGGCCTTAGCCAACCTGTACTTAGTAAAGAATTGATAACTTTAGAGAAAAGCCTAGGAGTAACCCTATGCAATCGTGGTCGCAGTGGATTCGAGCTCACCGACGAGGGACGCAAGGTATATAGTTATGCAAACGAAATCACAACAATGTTGCATAATTACGCAGCCAAACTTAAGGGTGTCCAATCCAAATTGACCGGCCATGTACGTGTTGGTTGCTTGGATAATACCGTATCCCTGTCGTCAAATCCCCTATCAAAAGCCATAGAAAATTTTTACCAGCTTAGCGATGACGTGGAGCTTTCCTTAGAGATAGGCGACTACACCCAGCTCAACGACAAGCTAGCTAAAAACCAATTAGACATGATGATAGTGGTGCTCGATGGCCTGCAAAATCACACCTACTTTCACATCGAGCCATTATTCACAGAACGTAGCTATTTATACGCGAGAAAGGATGTCGCTAAGACCTTTCATGACAAGGGCTATTCCCTTGAAGGAGCGCGGGTAAATGTTGGTGGCTATGCGGCAGACACCATGTATCGCCTTTTAGAGGTCAACAAATACCAAAACCTGAAACTGCTGGATGGTTGGCACGTAGAATCGGGACTAATGCTTACCCTATCGGGCACCCATATCAGCTTTCTTCCCACCCACCTAATAGAGAACAATCACTACGGTGAACAGCTTGAAGCCCTGCAACCAGATAAATGGCACTTTATCAGTCAATTTTCAGTAGTTTTGAAAAGCCATTTGCGCTCCCTCTCACCGGCAGCAAGTGCTTTCTATAACTGCTTGCTCGAAGCGAGTAATGAGCATAGTGTAGATGGGTAACTATTTGATTAAGCGAAGATTATGAGTAAATGGCTAGATTGGGCTAAGCAGTTAAATGCGATAAGCCAGGCAGGGAAAACCTACTCCAAAGATAAATATGATTTAGAGCGATTTGATCAGGTCGCGCATATCTCACATCAGATGTTTGCCGAGCTTAGCGATCAGCCTGTAGAAAAGATTGCTAGCCTATTTGTAGATGAGGTTGGCTACTCAACTCCCAAGATAGACCTGCGTGCCGGTGTTATCCAAAACGGAAAGATCCTGCTGGTAAAAGAGCGAGAAGATGGCAAATGGACTCTGCCTGGTGGCTGGGGCGATGTATGCGAAACACCAACCCAAGGCGTTATTCGAGAAGTGTTGGAGGAGTCTGGCTATATCGTGGACTCCCCACGCCTAGTCTCGGTGAAAGATAGAGCGGTACACCCTTATGCACCACCTTATCCATTCCATATCTATAAGATGTTTTTCTTATGTGAGCTCAAAGGTGGCGAGCCAACCATCAACATTGAGGTCGCCGAGATAGATTGGTTTTCACCCAATGAACTGCCTCCACTGTCTGAGGGGCGTACTCGAGTTGAAGATATCGAGTATCTTTTCAATGCGTTACAGAATCCCAATCAAGCGGTTTACATCGATTAAAACACATTCATAATGCCCTCATAAATGAGGGCAAAACCAAGTCTCTTTTTCGCAATTAGGTTGAGTGAAGTTGCTCTTTTAGGGTATCGATAAAGAAGTCGATCATCTGCTGCTTTTCATCAGAGACAATCTTTCCTTTTCTTTGGATCGTGCCGTACTGGTATCTGGGCAGGCCCAATATTGGAATGGCCACAATCCCCTTTTGGTCCAACCCCTTCAAAATAGTGCCGTTAGCAATTGAGATCCCAAACCCATTAGCTACCATGGAACAGGCGCTCTCTACAGAGTGAACCTCAAGCTTGATGGTTGGCTCAATACCCCCACCAGCGAACCAAGCGTCTATGTCTTTACGAGTCGCACTGCCCTTACCAATTAGGATCATCGGCTGTGATTTTAGGTCGCTAACGCTGATCTCCTTGTTGTCGCTCAATGCATGACCCTCGGGTAATACACAAAAAGGTGTACCTGAATCTATGGGTGTATAACTAAATTGAGTTTTGTCATAAATCCGAGTAAAGCCAACATCAGCCGAATCGGATTCTATCTCGGATTCAATCATGGAATAGCGCCCGGTCAGAAGCTGAAGTCTCGCATCAGGATACTCTTCCCATAGTAACTTCAAACACTTAGGAGCAATATTAGAAGTAAACGAGCTGGGCAAGGCAACAACAAAATGTTGGTCATTGATTTCTCGTTTCAAGGTCGCGGCTTCGCGATATAAATCCTCAAAATGCTCCATCAACAAAATTGCTTTAGATATCACTTTTTCAGTTTCAGGCTTAAATTTCACCACACCCTTTTCTCTTGAAAAGAGATCTAAATCAAATTCTTTTTCAACCTGTTGTATTGTGCGACTGACCTGAGACTGCGATATTCCTAAATCTTTTGCGGTAGCTGTCATTGATGAGGTCGATAACAGTGACTTTAATACCGCAAGTTGCTTGGTAGATAGATTCATGACTGAAAGCTTGTGTTTGCATTAAATGCATAGAATTATGCAATATTAGCATTACTTTGTGGTGGATAAAAATTCTACTTATTTTATCGAATATGTCAGGCAGAAGTTATGGAGAAAACGATGACAGCGATAAACCAAGCTGTAGAAAATGCGCCACCAATGGAAAAGAAGAAAAAGAGTCTCAACCCAGTAATCATATTGCTAGGAGTTGTGTTTGCAGCATTGCTACTTACCTACACCCTAGATTCCGGCGAATTTCAACGAGACGGGAAGTTAATCGTTCCTGGCTCGTACCAAGTTCTAGATAAAGACGTATCCCCCCTAAATCTTATCGGTATCTATTCCGACGGCGCTGAAGCTCAGGCAGTCAGCCTATTAGATGCTCTAGTTAGTATCCCTAAAGCGATCAACAAACAATCCGGCATGATCTTTATGGTGCTGTTTATTGGCGGCATGTTTGGCGTGCTTAATAAAGTCGGGGCTATCGAGACTGGACTAGAGCGCACGCTCTCAGTCACCAAAGGCAATGTTTACCTGCTAGTGCCTTTCATGATGATAGTATTTTCTATGGCCAGTACATTCATGGGCATGGCAAAGGAGTTCTTGCTAGTTATCCCTATGGTGGTAGCTATGGCTCTACGTCTTGGTTTATCCCGTGTAATTGGCTTGGCCATCGTTTGCTTGCCGGTAAAAGTGGGTTATCTAGCATCCATTACCAACCCATACGCCTTGTCTGTTGCTCAGCCGCTAGTTGGGGTTCCTATTTTTAGCGGTATGGGCATGCGCGTGTTCGTTTATGCGGTGTTGATGATACTGGCCATTGTTTATGTGCTGTGGGGTATCCGCAAGGAAGCAAAAGGCATGACTATCGCCGCAGATTGGGATGATACGCCACTGCCAACCCGCCATACGTTAGTGCTACTCGCACTTGGTGTGGGTATCGGTTTCTTGGTCTATGCATCGCAAACCTGGAAGTGGAAATACAACGAACTGTCAGCCTACTACCTGTTTCTTGGGGTGGTATTCGCCGCGCTTGGTGGACTTAACACTAACGACACCATCAATGCCTTTATCGATGGCATGAAGAAGGTGCTTATTGCTGGCGTGCTGATAGGACTTGCCACCAGCGTGGCACTCATCCTAGCCCAAGGTCAGGTACTGGATACCATCATCTACAGCCTAGCGGGTGTAGTTGGGGACAATCAACCACTGCTAGCAGCATTTGGTATGTTCTTATCTCAACTTGTTATCGACGTTGCCATCCCGTCTACCTCAGGACAAGCCGCTGTAACCATGCCAATTCTTGGACCTCTAGGGCAGCTTTCTGGCGTCGATCCTCACACCACGGTTCTGGCGTTCTTGATGGGTAACGGTGCGACAAACATCATCACTCCAACCTCAAGTGGTCTATTGATTTTCCTCGCTACCGCACAGGTAGGCTGGGGACAGTGGGCACGCTATGTGTTCCCATTCTTCTTGATGATCATAGGTTGCGCGTTGGCATTTCTTGCTATCAGCCTGCAAGTGTATGGCGGGTAATGGGACAGTCTATGAAAGTGTTAAAAGATCAACTGGTCACCACGCGAGATCAAGTACAGCTGGCTATAGATATTTACCTTCCCCAAGGGGAAGGTCCCTGGCCTGTGGTAATGGAGCGCACCCCCTATAACAAGGAAGCCCCATCCCGCTCTGAGTTAACCGTGACCGGTCATAAGATATCCCGTGAAGAGATGGCAAAAGCCTTTGTTGATGCTGGTTTTGCCTGTGCATTTCAAGATTGTCGCGGACGCTATAAATCTACCGGTACATTCACCAAATACACCAATGAAGCTGAGGATGGCTTTGATACCTGTGAATGGCTAATTCAACAACCTTGGTGTAATGGCAAGATAGGCACCATGGGTCTCTCCTATGCCGCCCATGTGCAAATGGCTATGGCGTGTCTAAATCCACCTGGGCTTGCGACCATGGTGATGGATTCAGGTGGTTTTTCTAGTGCCTATGAATGTGGCATTCGCACCGGCGGCGCATTCGAGCTTAAACAAGCAACTTGGGCTTATCGCCAAGCGTTAGTGAGCCCTTTAGCCAAGACAGACCCCAAGGTTAAGGCTGCTTTGGAACAAGAAGATATATATGAATGGTTCAAGTACATGCCATGGAAAGAGGGATACTCTCCTATTCGTCATGTACCCGAATATGAAAACTATCTGCTAGAGCAATGGCGCCAAGGCGAGTTTACTGATTACTGGAAAAAATCAGGCATCTATTCACTCGATTGTTACCAAAATATCCCTGACATCCCGATTATGGTGATGTCCAGTTGGTATGACGTCTATGTGAAAAGCACCCTCGATAACTTCCGTGTCTTCAAAGAGAAAAACCAATCTGAAACCGTGCTGGTCATGGGACCGTGGTTACATGGCGACAGAAACAACACCCACAGTGGCGATGTTGAGTTCGGTGCTAGAGCCTCGTTTGATAACAACGTTGATATCGATTGGCTTTCATATCGCTTACGCTGGTTTAAAAAGCATCTGCTCAATCACAGTAAAGAGCAATTCCATACGGCCATGGTATTTCAAATGGGTGGTGGCAATGGCAATCAAAACGAGAATGAACGTCTAAACCATGGTGGCAGTTGGATCAACAGTACTAGCTGGCCTATGCAAAACACACAAGCCACTAAGCTGTATCTCTCTAAATCTGGGCACCTTAGCGCCAAAAAGCCAACTGCAGATATCAGCCAGACCTACCTTGCAGACCCAAATAACCCTGTGCCTACGATAGGTGGCGCTCTCACCTCTGGTAAGCCGGTATTTGAGGGTGGCGCTTATGATCAAAGGGAGCACAATAAGTTCTTTGGCTCAGCCGGTAATAATATGCCCTTAGCCGCTCGTCATGACGTTCTTAGCTTTCAAACGCCTCCCCTTGAACAAGATATGGTTGTTACCGGCAGTGTAAAAGCACGGTTGTATCTAGAAACGGATGCTAAGGACACCGACCTCACCATCAAGCTTGTTGACGTCTACCCTGCTAGCCAAGATTACCCACAAGGCTTTGCAATGAATATCACTGACGGGATCCTGCGCTGTCGCTACCACAAAGGCTTTGATGCACCTCAGCAGTTAGAAAAAGGTCGTGTCTATGAGATAGACATCGAAGCGTTTGCCACCAGCAACCTGTTCAAGGCGGGACATAACATCCGACTGGATATTGCCAGCAGTAACTTTCCTAAGTTTGACGTGAACCCAAATACTGGAGGGGCGGAGGGCTTTCTAGGTGAGAAGGTGATTGCCAGAAATACGATTCATATTTCTCCAAAATACCCTTCTTATCTCGAACTCGAAATAGTGTCTGGACAAGACTAGACAAGCTTAAAGTGCACCGAACAAGGCGCACTTTAAGCTTGCTGCTTTAACCACTGCAGTGGAGTTGTGCCTTCAAGGCGTTTGAAGGCACGGATAAACTGCGAGGGAGCACTATAGCCAAGGTGTATAGCCACATCGTGAACGGAGAACTCGTACTCTTTAAGCACTCGCTTGGCAAACTTAATGTTCTGCTTCTCTTTAAGCTCACGAAAGGTAACCCCCTCCTCCTTTAGATATCTCTGCATCGCTCTTGGGTGTATCTCTAAAAGCTCACAATACTCCTCAAACGAATAGGCTGTTCGTCCAATATAGCTCTCAATAGCTAGTTCAATATTTTCGGACAGGCTCATCGGCTCGAGAGCATTAAAGCTATCTACTAGCGCTTTAATATCTGTGGCCCCTTTATCGAACACTATCTGTGTCGCGTCGTGCTCAAGATATAATGGGACGTTGAGATCCAGCGAGTCTAAAAGTGGCGTATTGGGGCTTTGTAGCCTGATACCAAACGGTGATGGGCTGCCTTTAATTTGTTTTTGAATGGCGTACATCACGAAATACACAGCCATTATTTCATCAGCAAGATTAAGCTGAGTTTGCTTTGCTAGCGGATAGGACGAAGCCATTGAAACCACTGCCCGCTCCCCCTCGTAATCACAGTGAATACGATTGTGCATGGAGTAGCTGGCAAGAAAATCGAGTCCTTTGTTGTGAGTCAATAAACCTTCTACCAAGTTCAAACATTCACTGTTTACTAACTCAATAAAACGCTTAGATCCTAGCTCCTCGAGCACCTGATACAGATAACGAGAGAATACACTCTGCGGAATGTACTGCGCCATTGAGGTATCTAGTGCAGTGGATACCTGCGAGCTATTCAATAAAGAAGCGTTATCCCGTACTTCCTTAGTAAATACGTCGATAAAGTAACTGGCGGTTAGCTTCTTTACGATAGGGATTCTTATCAAACGAACGTCCTTTTAATTCAGAACCTTAACCTCATTATCCATAGATAATAGCAGTGGCTTCAGCTGCTCGGTATTAACCTCAAGCGTGGCAGTATTCTCATAGGGGTGACAGTGTAGCGTCTCAGAGTCCCATACCTTTTGCGTAATCAAAAGGGTTACCTGATGAGGTTCTGCTCTAAAGATATCCAGCAATGATACTCGCCCAGGCTCGGAAGAGAGATATTTCGCTAAGCGATCGCTGGAGCCCAAGCTCATTCGTTTTACCTCGAGAGTTTGTGAAAGCGCATTAAGATCCACGTTTTCATCATCGGCACCAACCCAAAGCCAATGTTTCTTGCCCTTGCCATCACGCAAGAATAGATTCTTTGTCGGCAATCCCGGAATCTCGATATCCAACTGGTTAGCCTCTTCAATAGTAAGCACAGGTGGGTGTTCGAAGCTTTGAAACGAGACTTGGTTGTCACGCAAGAATTGGTAAATGTCCATATTTGTCCTCCTTCAAGCATTAAACCAATATCCAAGGCACAAAAAAAGCCTCATCAACCGATGAGGCTCGCAAACCTATGTAACTAAAGGTTATTCTTCTGGTTTCTCTACAGACTCACTCTGTTCCGTGTCCAATTGCGCCTGCTCTTCTTCCATCTTGGCGCGCTCTGCCTTAGAGATGTACTTTGGCTTATTGTTCTTGTGCATTCGGGCATTCTTCTTTTTGTGCTTCGCTAGCAGGCTATCTTTGACTCGCTTCTTACGGCTCATAATCGTCTCTCATAATTCTTTGGCAGGCATACTAACAAAACTGAGCTGAGATTTTTATCTCGAACCGCGTCTATCTTCGCCACTCCAAACCTTTTTGACCAAAGAAACCACAGTTTCCCCTTCACTTGGGGCAAATTCGGTGCTGTCTCCGACTAGGTGAATCCGCTCTTGGGCAGTCACTACAAAGACCGGCTGGATTAGGGTGTCGGCATACTGTTTTAGATAGTCTTCATAGGTGAAGCTCTCACTTAACTTGGTGTGCTTTATTTCAGCTCCTTGATTAATCAAGCTCGCCAGTTTCTTGAAGCTGTGTTTACCACCAAACAGAGTCTGCCCGAAGGACCCGCTGCCTACGATATGTTTGTCACCATTATTGTTCTTAACGTCTCTTAAGCAGAAGACGCGCTGCGAACCAAAATCGGAGACATATTGCATACACGACATAATATTAAAGTGCTTATCAGGGGTGACAGCAGCGACATGCCCTATCCCGATAAGATCCAAATACTCATCCGCATGCGACGAGGTAGGGTTACCGAAGTAGAACTCCAAGCCCGACATCTTGGCTTGGCTAATGTAATCCCAGTTCGAATCCGCCACCACCACTCGGCAATCGTATTTCTTAAGTGCTAAAGCAATGCTTCTTGCCACATCGTTAGCACCTATAACCAAAAAGCCTTTTGGCGCAGGCTCAGCAACCCCAAGCATTCTTGCCATAGGCTTAGCCGAGATAGACTGCAAAACAACAGTGCCGATTATCACCATGAAGATAAGTGGCACCAGCAACCTAGCCTCTTCCACGCCATACTGATAAAGCTTAATAGCAAAAAGTGCCGATACTGAGGCGGCCACTATGCCTCGTGGTGCTACCCAAGCAAGGAAGATCTTCTCTTTAAAGTTGAGGTTACTGCGTAGGGTTGCAATGAAAATAGAAAGCGGTCTAGACACCAGTTGGATAACAGCGAACAAGACTATAGCGCTGACACCTAAGGTGCTAAAGCTATCCGGCTCTATGCGGGCTGCCAACAAGATAAACAAGCCAGTGATAAACATGATGGTAAGGTTTTCTTTAAAGTGCAGGATATGACGTATGTCCACATCCTTGGCATTAGCTAGCCACATCCCCATTACGGTCACAGTTAATAACCCTGACTCAGATTCAAAGTGGTTGGAGATTGCAAATACACCTAGAACCAATACCAACACTGCAAAGGGCTGAAGATATTCAGGTAGCCAGCGGTGACGGATGACATGCGCAGTTGCCATACCCGAGGCGATACCAATACCAAAGCCAATGATCAAGATAAGTGCGAATACGTGCAGGCTCTGCAAAGAACTGTCGCTGATAATGAACTCATAGACCATCACCACAAACAGCGCGCCTAGTGGATCGATTAAGATCCCTTCCCAACGCAGAATATTAGCCAGTTTAGAGGTCGGTCTAACGGTGCGAAGAAGTGGCACTATTACTGTGGGGCCTGTCACTACGGTCAAACTACCGAATAGCAAAGCCATTGACCAATCAAAGCCGAGCAAATGATGAGTCGCGACACTGGTAACCACCCAAGAAATCAGTGCCCCGATAGAGACAATACTCCAAACGGTTTTGTTGACGCTTTTTATTTCGGTGAAGTTGAGGGTCAGGCTCCCCTCAAAAAGAATGACGGCTACAGCCAGAGAAACCAAGGCAAAGAAATGTTCTCCTAGCACCTCTTGCGGCTCGATAAGTCCTGTGACGGGCCCCGCCATGATACCAGCGATAAGAAGGAACAAGATGGCGGGCAGTTTTAAACGCCATGCTAACCACTGGCAAGCAAGACCCAGCAAGCCAACCAAAGCTATTCCCAACGCAGCCCACTCTTCCATGTCGCCTTCTTATTCTTTTTAAGAATCCTGGATATAACTTAGACCATTCAATGGGTTATGCCCACAAATGCACTAACCAAGGGCTTGGATGCACCGAGACTGGGCAACAAAACAACACACCTGAAATAAAGTCAAATAAAAACAACAAGTTAATGAATGGCATCGAGATTGCCTACTACTAAGTAGGTATCTTGATAAGGAAGTTGTTATGGATATATCGAGCAATATTTTACTGTTGATCACCAGCATGCATGAGGCAAATGCTGAACTTTCAGAAAAACTGATGGAAACCCAAAGTGCGCTCAATGTTGCCTTTGAAACCATTGATACGGTCAGAAGCCATAGATCGGTGGTTTACAAACTCTATACTGGCGAAGAGATAGACAACCGATTGTATGAACAGACCCAGAGCCAGTTGAATGTCATGGCAGCCAAGGTAATCGAATGTCCAGTGTTTGGTAGCAGAGCAGAAAGGCGCTTGTTAGCTGAACGCTTGAGACTGCTTTCAAGGCATGAAGAGAAGTCTCTCGCCACCCATCTTGTGTCTCATGGGCAAGCGATTCGTCACCTTTTTTATGCCTGTGATACCGCTATGGTGACTTGTATTGGAAAAAATCAAACCAGCTTACAAACCTACAACGAACGCTGGCAGTCGGTAATGGAAGCAGTGGAAGCCCTTACCCAGTATCGCTTATCACTCACAACTTATAGAGCGGAGTACAAAGCAGATATACAGCTAACCCTAAAGCGAGGCGGTACGTTAATAAGCAAGATCCGCAACTTTCACTACCGAGAGATAGAGCGCCCTATTTCATTGGATCTCGCGATAGAACAGTTGTCTAACTCACTATTCAAGCTTGCGAATAAAGAGGCAATAAAGCCAGCCGAGCTCTACCTTGATACAACAGAGATCTCCCAGCAACTTATCAGCGTCTATCATCAGGTCATAACTGATAGCCTGTTGTCTCTGACCGACCAAGGGCAGTTCAAAGCATAAAATGGGATATTCGCGTTTACAAGTTACACACATACGTCTTAAAGATCGCAGATAGGCACAGCCTTCCGCGATGACGGTATTTGAGATGGCTTTATGGTAATGAATGAGGAGTAGCGCTCGTCATCCCGGCCTTGAGCCGGGACCTTCATGCGGACAAATTCCACATTTACGTCTTAAAGATCGCGGATAGGCATTGCCTTCCGCGATGACGATAGTTTGTTTTAATGAGTAAGTAAAAGCGCTTATCGCCTAAAAATAGATTCTAAACCCTGCTTTAGCTTCAAGCTCGAGATCCAACTCATCTAAGTAAATCGCTGGAACAAGGTCAAAATAAAAACCCACCGGCTTAACCCTGAACTCAGCGCCAATACCCGGTGTCACGGCGATAAAATGATTGTCTCTATCCACATACTGGCCGCCGATAAACACATACATAGGTGTACCTGAAATAGGAAAGGTTTTGTTCGCGCCTAGGCCAAATCTGTCATCCAAACTCACGTTTACTCGAAAACCATTGTGGTTCACATCAAAGCCCCAATAGGGCTTACCTACAAACAGACCCACCCCTGTATCTGCTCGAGCAGACCAAGATGCACAAAGACTAAATAGAAAGATAAAAAGAATAAGCTTTTTCACATCGATGCCTCTAAATTAAACGCGTCGATACTAGTGCTTTTTCATATGCTTGAGGTCAGCAATTTATTCATTTTGCTTATGTTTGACACTTCTGTATGCCAGATGATCAGTTCTAACTTTCTCTAGATAAAACAAAGGCGAGCACTGGGCTCGCCTTGAATTATCTATTTACAAACAGTTACTTAAGTACGTAAGTAGGACCTGCAACATCAGCGGTAATGATGTTTAGCTTAGAGGTGTCCGCACCTACACCTTCGGCAGATTCGAAGCCGCGGTCGTTGGTCATAACTGGAAGCTCTGTGCTGTAGTTATCTACTAACTGAGACTCAGTTACCTTACCTACATAAACCTCATCTGAGTAAGTTGCGCCCTTAAGTGGGAAATCCGCAGTTGCGCGAACAGACACAAACTCAGGGTTTGCAGAGTTATCAACTAGGTTCTTCTTGAAGTGGATATCAACACCACCGAAGATGTTTTCTACTTCGTCGTTGTTGAACAGGCTAACACGGTGAGTTTGGTTACCGTAAACAATGCCCCACTCTGTATCTACAAGCGTGTTGTTCTCGATGGTAATGTTCTTCGGAGTCCATTGCTTGTTCAGTTCTTTGCCCTTAACCGCTTGGTCAAGTTGTTCGCCGTTCGCAACGTCGATGATACCTGTGTTGATCACGATACCACCACGAAGATCCGCATTACCTTCGATAAGACCGTCACGACCGCGAGTGCCTGAGATGTAGTTGTTGCGAATTACATGGTCTTCATCATAGATACGCATACCGCCAGTCAGACGCTTCTCGTTACCAAGAATCACGTTGTTCTCAACTGTGTTCTCTTTACCGTGACGCAGTGAGATAAGTGCAGTACTTTCAAAGATGGTGTTACCACCGATCACGTTACCGCCAGACTTAATAGAGATAAGCTCACGCTCACCGTCCATGTCGATCATTAGGTTATCAACGAACTGGCTGTTTGACGGCCATTGTGATGCTTTAGAGTCACCGATACGGATCGCTTCCCAGCTGTTGCCGTTGTAACGGATCGCTTCTTTAATGTCGAACTCGTTATATTGGTTTGGCTTCTGATCTAGGAAGATATTGTGCTTGATGATGTGGTTGTCAGGCGTTTCATCTTTTTGAACACCGATAAGAGTACCGCGCTTTTGCTTACCCTCGAAACGGTTGTTGATCACCTGACCATCTTTACCCCATAGAGAAACCCATAGGTATTTCGGGTATTCAGAGCGACGCTCGTCTGGTGCGTACGGGTAGTCATCGTTGAAGTAGTAGAAGGTAGAGTTCTTAAGAACGTTCTTATTACCCATCATGCGCACGCCACCAAAGCGCTCGTTTGGACCACCTTCAGTGAACACTAGGCTATCTAGCACAATACCATCACCTTTTAGCTCGAACTGAACAAGGCCAGTCACCCAAGCCGTACCGGCTTTTTCAGCTTTGATAGTGATGTTATTCGCTGTAATGGTTAACTGACCTAGGCCGTTATACTTACCCGGTGCGATAACAATAGTCTCACCATCTTTTGCATTAAGGATACGCTCACGCAACTCAGCAACTTGTGCTTCTGTTGCGTCAGTGATCGAAGCTTTATCGATAACGGTTAGACGGTCGCTTTCAAGTAGCATAGAGCGGTTTACATCTTGCAAGCTAACAACGTCCTGAGATTGAGTGTCGTTCGTCAATGAACAACCAGAAAGGGCTAATGCCGCTGCTAGAGCTAATGCACTCTTTTTCATAAATGCCTCTTATTTATCAAGGATATGTACCAAAGGTACTGGGGGAATGTGAGAGGAATACTCTCGAAAAAAAAATGCGGACCTATTACAGCCCGCATTGAACAAAAATCTTTTTTAATTATTGAGCGGTGCTTTCTTCTAGTTGCTCAACTTTATCGTCTACAGCTTTCACCAGTAGTAGACCAACACTCATTACAATCGCACCACATAGGATGAAGATGAAGCGGCCCCACATTGGGTTAGGTAGTAGGAACATCAGCATTACACCTACACCAGCTACTGCGATTAGAGAACCAAGCATACGACGCTGTTTGTTATCCAATTTCTTCTGCTCAGTAGACTCAGCTACTAGAGGTGTAGATAGGTTGTTGAAGAACTTATCTACTTGCTCTTGACGCTCTTCAGAAAGAGGCTTGTAGAACAGAGTTGTTAGGCAGAAGAAGCCAGCTGTGAACACTAGGTGACCGATTAGGCCGATAGCTACTTTAAGATCTGACCACTCACGACCTGTTAGAGGCTCTAGGTTGAACCAGTTAGCAACCATGTCTGCTGTGATTACGAAACCTACGAAGTAAGAAACGATACCACCTACTACTAGCGTACCCCAACCTGCCCAGTCTGGAGTCTTCTTAATGAAGAAGCCACAGAATGCTGGAATTGTCATTGGGAAGCCGATTAGAGCACCAACGTACATCATGGTATCGAACAGGCTTAGACCTTTCAGTGAGTTGATGAAAAGTGCAACCAGGATGATACAGATACCGAAGAAAGTAGAAGTCAGTTTAGAAACGATTACTAGCTCTTTTTCGTTCGCATGAGGGCGTAGAATTGGCTCGTAGAAGTTTTTAACGAAGATACCAGAGTTACGGTTTAGGCCTGAGTCCATAGAAGACATAGTTGCGGCAAACATTGCTGCGATTAGTAGACCAACCATACCTGCGGGCATGAACTCTTGTACAAAGTATAGGTAAGCGAAGTCTGCTGCTTTTGAACCTGCCTCTGGGTAAACCGCACCTAGATCGATACCTTGACCCGCGATGAACCAAGAAGGCATGAACCAGATTAGTGGACCCATAGTCATAAGAACACAAGCTAGTAGAGCTGCTTTCTTAGCGTTGTTCGAGTCTTTTGCTGCAAGATAACGGTAAGAGTTAAGCATGTTGTTAGTGATAGAGAACTGCTTAACGAAGATGAAGAATGCCCAGATACCGAAGATGCTTAGGTAGTTCAGGTTGTTACCAGAAACAAACGATGCGCCTTCGTCAGTTGGGAAGTTGTTGATGATCTCGCCAACACCGCCACCTTGGATGATAGCTACTACCGCACAAGTAACAGTTACCGCCATGATGATTACCATCTGCATGAAGTCTGATGCGATAACCGCCCAAGAACCGCCAGTTACAGACATTACTAGTACAACCAGACCCGTTAGGATAATAGTGGTTGTCATGTCGAAACCGAAGATACCAGAAGCAATAATTGCTAGACCGTTTAGCCAGATACCTGCAGAGATAACGCTGTTAGGCATACCAGACCAAGTAAATACTTGCTCGTTGAACTTACCAAAACGCATACGGATTGCTTCAATTACCGTAACAACGCGAAGCTGACGGAATTTTGGAGCAAAGTATAGGTAGTTCATTAGGTAACCGAATGCGTTCGCTAGGAAGATAACCGCTACTGCGAAGCCATCTGCGTACGCTTTACCAGCTGCACCGGTAAATGTCCAAGCACTGAACTGAGTCATAAACGCAGTTGCGCCAACCATCCACCAAAGCATGCTACCGCCGCCTCGGAAGTAATCAGAAGTGGTACTAGTAAACGTTCTAAACATCCAGCCTATTGCAATCAGGAATAGGAAATAGATGCCAACTATTAGGGTATTGAGATCCATCGTAAAACCTTTGTGAGTTTTGATTTGTTGTTTGATTGATAAAAAGTCTAACCAGAACCCTTACCTACTTGTACTACAATAAGTCTTTAATGTGACAGTAGCCTCGCAAAATATTCATTAAAAAATCATACAAGTGATCTAGATCTAACATTTGATTGCATCCAAATTTGGACAAATCAGACAAGATCACACCTTGTTACAGTTAGAAATAACCATTTACAGGGATTATATCGTGACTTAAATCACACTAACTCCCGATTACAGGCTTATATGCGCTAATTTTGGCGATTCACAGCCGACTCCCCTTAATAAAAAGAAAAACAAACTCGCAACAATAAGTAATACAATTAATAGGTGAATTAGTGTTTTTAGGGAGTGCTTATCCCACTTAATTAAGCGAAATGCTCAAGTGCTGAGCAGCGTACTGAGACTTTTGGAAATAGATAGGCCTTTGAAAGTCGTACAATTAAACAGGCCTGTGAGTTTTAACTTGCTGTATTTCCCCGAATGCATTTAAACACGACCAGGTTCTTAGACAGTTGCTCCTTTTCAATAGATGACGGTAACGTTCGGTTTAAATAACTCGTTTCCTCAAACACAAAAAAAGCGGGCTAAATAGCCCGCTTTCGCAATTAATAGAACCTTTATTGTGATTACTGTTCAGTAGCAACCGTTTCTTCAAGGTCTTCTACAGTGCCGTCAACTGCTTTAACAAGAAGCATACCAACACCACCTACAATCGCACCACATAGGATGAACACCATGCGTCCCCACATTGGGTTAGGTAGAAGAGCCATTAGCATTACACCAACACCCGCTACTGCGATTAGTTTACCCAGCATTTGACGCTGTTTGTTATCAAGCTTCTTCTGTGCTGTAGATTCAGACACAAGAGGAGTAGATAGGTTGTTGAAGAACTTATCAACGTCAGCTTGACGCTCTGCACGTAGTGGTTTGTAGAACAGAGTCGATGCGATGAAGAAGCCACCTGTTAGAGTGATGTGACCGATTAGACCAATCGCAACCTTAACGTCTGACCATTCACGCTTAGTTAGCTCTTCTAGACCGAATGCGTGAGATACCATGTCAGCGTTGATAACGAAACCTACGATGTAAGAAACGATACCACCGACTACTAGCGTACCCCAACCTGCCCAGTCTGGAGTCTTCTTAATGAAGAAGCCAAGGAATGCTGGGATTGTCATTGGGAAGCCGATTAGAGCACCAACGTACATCATTGTATCGAACAGGCTCAGACCTTTTAGCGAGTTGATGAACTGTGCGATAAGGATGATAGCAATACCGAATACTGTAGAAGTGATCTTAGATACGGTTACTAGCTCTTTCTCTGAAGCTTGGTTCTTACGAACAACTGGTTCGTAGAAGTTCTTAACGAAGATACCTGAGTTACGGTTCAGACCTGAGTCCATAGAAGACATGGTTGCTGCGAACATAGCTGCAACTAGTAGGCCTACCATACCTGCTGGCATGTACTCTTGAACAAAGTATAGGTAAGCGAAGTCACCTGCTTTAGAACCTGCATCTGGGTAAGCAGCAGATAGGTCTACACCTTGACCTGCGATGTACCAAGAAGGCATGAACCAGATGAATACACCACCAAGCATAAGTACACATGCTAGAAGCGCAGCTTTCTTAGCGTTCTTCGAGTCTTTCGCCGCTAGGTAACGGTAAGAGTTAAGCATGTTGTTAGTAATAGAGAACTGCTTAACAAAGATGAAGAATGCCCAGATGCTGAAGATGCTTAGGTAGTTCAGGTTGTTACCCGCTACGAAAGATCCAGTGTCACCTACTGGGAAGTTAGAAACGATTTCACCAACACCGCCGCCTTGAACGATAGCAACTACCGCACAAGTAACAGTTACCGCCATGATGATTACCATCTGCATGAAGTCAGATGCAATAACCGCCCATGAACCGCCCGTTACAGACATCGCCAATACTACTAGACCAGTGATCCAGATAGTCATTGTCATGTCGAAACCGAAGATACCAGAAGCGATGATTGCTAGTGCGTTTAGCCATACACCCGCAGATACAACGCTGTTAGGCATTGAAGACCAAGTAAATACTTGTTCGTTCGCAGCACCAAAACGCATGCGGATTGCTTCGATTACAGTAACAACACGTAGCTGACGGAACTTAGGAGCAAAGTATGCAAAGTTCATGAAGTAGCCGAATGCGTTTGCTAAGAAGATGATAGCTACCGCGAAACCATCGTTATAAGCCTTACCTGCTGCACCGGTGAAAGTCCAAGCTGAGAACTGAGTCATAAACGCAGTTGCACCAACCATCCACCAAAGCATGTTACCGCCCCCACGGAAGTAATCACTAGTGGTGCTTGTAAACGTTCTGAACATCCAACCTATTGCAATCAAAAACAGGAAGTAGACGCCAACAATTATTGTATTGAGATCCATCGCTTTACCCTAAACTGTAAATAATTATTTCAAATCCAGTTCAGTGTAATCCGAGCCATTAATATTTTGTATTACAATAACTCATTAGTGTGACAAACTCCGCAACTCGCGACACTTCATAAATCATACAAGTGATCTAGATCTAACAATAAGTAAGGTTGATACTTGGGAGGGAGAGTTATTAGGTTAACGCTGTTGCATAGAAACTGTAGCAATGACGGGCGGTTCAACGCTAAATTCGTCGAAATTGAACCAGATAGAAATACATCTATTAGGAAATATTTCCAATATATCCTTACAATTAAATATTGATTTGAATCAATTTGTCATACCAATCACTGTCTCTTATTAGAGTTAGGTTAGTTCGAAACACAAAATAAATCAGACAATTAACTCAAATAAATAGTAAACCTTTGGTTCATATTTGGCACCTAACCACATGCAGAAGAGATTTCAACAACTGAGATCTCCCCCTATAGGATGAGTATATGTGCCTATCTATAAGCCAAGTCTACTCAGCTAACAGCTAACAGCTAACAGCTAACAGCTAACAGCTAACAGCTAACAGCTAACAGCTAACAAAATAGCATACCGTTACAATTACGTGCCACAACAGCACTAAAAGTTAGACGCTAGTATCAATATGTACAAATGAAGAGATAAAAAAAACCCCTATGTACGTGCAATATACATAGGGGCAAGATCGGTGGTGTACCGTCTCGAGCATTAGAAGGGAGTTGCTCGAGAGATATGTTTATAGTTATGGAGCAGTAAGTATTAAGCCAAACCGAACAACACTGCGCCTTTTCCAATCGCAGTGAACTTCACTTCAGCGAAATTCATTTCCTTAAAAAAGTTGAGGAGCACATTGAAACTAAAGCGGCTTCTACCTTGAGATGCTTTGCTTGTTGCTCTTACTCAACGGCAATAAGTATATTGTATTACTTATTATTTTGACAACTAAAATAAATGCATTAATTTGAAATATATCTTAACTCGAGCTCGAGCTACTCGACCAACTTCAAACAAACCGTTGTTTTTAATAAAAATAATGTGACGAGATATGCAATTAGATGCTTGCTATTTTCCTTCGCAACTTTGCCCACTTTCACACGTTCAAACCGTAGATAGCATGTTTAACGCCCCATTTGTATTATCTTAAACCTCAACTATGGAGGTTTTACTCCATCACTTCTTTAAAGCTAGCGACAAAGCAGCCGTCTCAAACTCCGTTACACTACCCAATTCTTCTCCAAGGCAGAGTCTTCTCTATCGATTCTATATTCCCTTACCGATGAATTTGACGTAACGTAAAGCCAAACGGAAAGGAGCTAACTATATGAAACTCATCATAAATGCCGATGATTTTGGCCTAACGCCAAAAGTAAACGAAGCCATTGTAAGGTGTATGCGCTTTGGCTTAGTTCGCTCCACCACAATTATGATGAATCAACCTGGTGTCGAAGACGCCATTGACCGCTATCACAGAGGACAAGTGCCCCAAATAGGTTTGCACCTGACCCTAACAGCAGGTAAGCCTCTAACCAACTCGAACGAAATACCAGATTTGGTAGATAAAGAACGCAACTTTCTAACTCGTTCTGCGCTTAGTAAAAAGCGAGCAATAGACAAAGCTCAAATAATAAGAGAGCTAACTGCTCAATATCAGGCTGCCATTAACAGTGGGCTAAAACTGAATCATCTCGATAGCCATCACTTTGCTACCATCTACCCAAACCTAAAAGAGGCCTTTATAGAGTTTGCAAATCAAGTGGGTCTGCCCTGCCGACGAGTAGACGTTATAGAAGAAGGACAGCAAAACTTGGCTGTGAACACACCAGATGAGTTCGATATTAGCTTCTATGATGAAGGTGCAACACTAGACGTCTTTAAATCGCGTCTGTTAGAACACAAAGCCAAACACCCAAACGGAGTTGTAGAATTTATGTGTCATCCAGGCTTGAATGACGATGCTATTCTAGAAAGACTTTCTGGATACAATTCAAAGCGCAAAGATGAAACAGACATACTCACTTCCAATGAGCTAAAACAATGGCTTATTGAGCAGGAGATAGAAGTTATTGGCTTTGATTCCCTGATCTAAAGCTATCCCAACAACACATAACGAAATCAACTTAAGTTACCATTTCCGCATATACCTATTAGTCAGTCGCTGTGTAAAAGTCTGTCCCTCAATCAACAAGGGGGAAACGATTGTGAAAAACACCCAACTTAAACTAGCTCTAATGGCGGCAGGTGCATTGGCCCTTTCAGGCTGTTCGGCCATCTTACCGAGCCCGAAAAACATCGAGACCAGCAACGGTTCAACTGTACAACTCACCTACCAAGATCCAGCCGATGCTCAACAGTGCCAATTGGTAGAAGAAGTTGCTTACAACCCGAACTCAAAGATCCTGTTCAGCTTCATCCACATCGGCCCTAATGATTATGATGCGATTAAGCTATCGGATGACTATTTCGTGAATCAAGCGCAAAAGCTTGGCGCGAACTACATCAACAGAGATACGGTCAGCGATACAGAGATCTTCGGTGTATATGGATGGTCAAACGACATAGATGCAGTGCTTTATAACTGTGCGAGCCTAGACGCAAGACCAGCTGAAACAGCCAAAATCTAGTTCCAATAGCCCTTAAAACCCTTCAAGCCACAGTGAAAACTGTGGCTTTTTTAATCAAAAGTCGTTTTAAGTACCTGATTCTTCGTTCAAATCATCATGGATTTGTATGAATATATACCCACATAAAGGTACTGCACACCATATTATTTGCATTACTTTATCGCCTAATTTTGGCTAAAAAAAGCAAAACAGCGTCTCAAAACCTCGGATAATTTCTCATCCGCAGCCCAGGTAAACCCATTAAAAACCTGCAACAACCTGACATATCTTGACACTAAATTACCAATTGTATGACGTAGATCTCACATAAAAATTCCTAAAAACTCCATTAAAAGGGGTTTCTTGCACCAATTTTCGACCAAAAAACATACAATATCGCAATATTATGAGAGCCAGATCTCGCTTTTTATCGGCATGAGTGCGCATAACAATAAATTGCACTGCCGTCACAGTTTGTTACACGATTCCTACCTAAAGTATTTGTCATACATTAATTCAAGACACCACAAAACCTCAAAGAAGGGTAATTAATCAAATGAAAACAAATAGAATTGCATTCGCAGTATTAGCGACACTTTTCGCAGGAGCGGCAAGCGCAGGTTCTTTGGACTATCGCGCAGAGTACAAACATGAAAGCGAAGAATACCAACACCGCGTAAAAATCGGCGGTTCAACAAAGCTTTCAGACCCTGCAAAACTGTATTTCAGTGTTGAACAAAAGTTTAACAGCAATGACAAAGGCGACTTTTGGTATGAAGTAGAGCGTGGTGACTCTGAGTTTGATTGGGGTGTTCAATACAAGATCAATAACAACTGGTACGTGCAACCTGGCATGCCTATTACTTTCGCTGACGAAAAAACCACTTATAAACCACAATTTCGCGTCGGCTATAAGTCTGATTTCGGCCTAACCACTGCCCTACGTTACCGTCATGAATTTCAAACTTATACCTCTAGCTCTACCAAAGAGTCGACGCTCGTTGATGGAAAAGGTACAGCTGTTCTAGCTGGTAAAACAGTTCAACAAGGTAAGTGGACTCTAACTGGATCATACAAGTTCTCTGATGAAGCTTGGAAAAATCTACAACTTAGCTACGAAGCCAACTACAACCAAAACTATGACGACATTCGCCTAGCCAACAACGAAGACTGGGATTGGGATTTGGGTATCAAAATCGGATACAAGTTTGATGCACTACGCCCGTATGTTGAGTTTTGGAATATCAAAGGGCCAGATGGTTCAACTACTGATGATCGCCAGCTGAGAACGCGTATAGGTCTAACTTACTCATTCTAACTAAACATCAAAAATATGCCTCCGAAGGAATGGAGGCTTTAAAAAGAACAAACGTGAGATACTAATATGAAAAAGTCAAAAATAGCATTAGCGATTGCCTTATCTGCAGGCCTACTAACTGGTTGTGATTTCGATGTAGGTCCTGAAAATGGTGATTCAAGTGGCGGTGACGGAGGTTCAACACCAACATCTGCACTAGTTGGTCCAATTTGGAACTTTGAAGACACTTCTGGTGCTTCTACGCAATCCACAGATCTTCCAAATGTTTATGTTTTTGATGGTGAGAATCAAAGATATTACACCGACAATACCTCTGATACTTTACTTGGTACCTATGTGATTATTACCGAAACTTACAGTGAAGAAGACGGTGTTGTAACCTTCACTTATTACGATTCGGAAGGTAATCCAATTAAAGCAACCGGGCAATATGAAGTAGCTGAGGATGGAACTATTACCATTGATTCTGACACTGTTGGCGTTTTGAACGGTGCAGACGAAAGTGCAAATGACCAAATCAAAGCCGCTGTAGAAGCAGCTAACGCTGAGGCGGGCTTTAATAACCTAGTCCAGATTCAAGATACTGTTAGTTCAATAGGTGAGAAAGAAGATCCTGATTACTTCAAGGGAGATAAAGGCGAGTTGCGCCTTAAGTTTGAAGAAACATTAAAAGACTTAGGCATAGATAGCATTGCATCTGGTCGAGTTACCGTCGATCTAATATATCAAAATGATGAAGATACAAAACAAGCCGCTGATGGTACAGGTGACAACGCTTACCTATCTCTGTACGCAAGCGGCACATCTAACAG
The DNA here is from genome assembly GCF_024347675.1 of Vibrio ishigakensis. Lineage (NCBI taxonomy): Bacteria > Pseudomonadati > Pseudomonadota > Gammaproteobacteria > Vibrionales > Vibrionaceae > Vibrio > Vibrio ishigakensis. The sequence continues at coordinate 1,733,536 of NZ_AP024882.1, forward strand.
CAACCTTCATGGTGAAATACTGTTAGAAAATGGAAAAATCAAATATCGTGATAAAAATGGTGACCAAGTAGAAACAGGCGAAACATTTGAACTTGGCGAAACTCTTGCCGTAGATGTTAGTTGGGCAAATGGCTTGTTTTCTTTTTCAATCAACGACAAGTTGATTGCATCTGACATCCCCGTTGCTGACACTACCACAGACGTAACAGTTCTAGCTCTAAAGATTGGCGATGACGGAAATACCACAAACTTCGAACTACTTGCTGATAATCTAGTCGTTTACTCAATTGAAGATGGTTTAGAAGAAAAAGTATTTGAAGACAACTTTGACCTTTATAAAGTCGGTCAAGACTTATCAGGAAATCCATATAACAACAACAGCCACGAAGCTATTGTTATAGGTAATACTCCAGACGAGCCAGAAGATCCTATTGACCCAGTTGATCCACCCGCACCTGGTGAATTCACTGATGATTTTGAATCATACGTTGCAGGAACACAGATTGATACTGCTAATGAAACGTACACCGTTGCGGGTACTGATGTAAATGGCGATCCAATGACAGCTCTAGTTAGTAGTGACTTCGCAAACTCTGGTGTTAACTCGCTGTATTTATTTGATGATAGTCCTGAAGTAGGGACACCGGGAGAGGGTGAAACCCCGCCAAGCGACGATTACTTTAAAGGCGCTAAGCCAGTCGTATCAAAGGCATTTGCTTCTGGAGCAGCCGAGTCAGGCTCAGTCTCTACATCGGTATACATTCCTACCGATGGCTACGTAAAATCTACCTACTTATATTTAGGGGCGTCTGATAGTGCATCATCAAGTAGCAGATTTACAGAAATTATATTTACTTCGGACGAAATTAAATTTCGCGACAATGAAAAAGATCAAGTTGCGTTACATGAGTATGCAAAAGATAGTTGGGTTGACGTAACTATCTCTTGGGAAGGTACAGCTATCACTCTAGAAGTCGATGGAACTAGTTATACTACCTACGAAAAAGAGGTCGACAATGTGCTCACAACACTTCCTATGACTGCAGAAAATAAAGGTGCTGCCGAGTTGTTCGCTGTATATGTTGGCGACAACGGTAGCGAAGGAACATACTCTTACTTCGATAACCTAGATTCAGACTTGTTCTAATCAACAACATCGAACTCCAATCCAAAGCCATAGCATTCGCTGTGGCTTTTTTTCTAATCCGCGTCGTAAATCAATTGATCCCCGTTTACCTAGCCTAACTCGACTGAGCGACGAAACCCGCAAATATCAAGTCACGCCCCCTCTTTTAGACGAACAGGTCATAGACAACCGTTTACCAGCTAACTTATTCTACTGCTCAAAAAATGAGCTTTACCCAAACACAGTTATGCCACTCTCATAAGAATCAATCCCTAGATATTGCTCCACTGTTTCAAACATCAAAATCCTGCAACCCAACAGTCAACACTCTCTTGTATGAATTAACCCTCCATTTATTCAGCTTTACTTTTTTTTATTTGTAATACATATAAATCAAGTTTCATAAAACACCCAATTCAAAGAAAACAAAAACACTAAAAAGCAAGATAAAAATCACATTCAAACACCTAAAGCGGATCAATAAATACACATTTAGGAGCATTTATCGTGATCGCAAGCCCAAAATTTTAAAGCATCAGAAATCTGAATATCAAATTCTACTTTCATCACAGAATAATGCGTAACGCTACCATAAAATAATTGTCATACATTAATGCAAAACCTAAAACGCAACAGACAGAAGATAAAAAGATATGAAAGCTAATAAAATCGCATTCGCAGTGGTAGCCACTCTTCTAGCAGGCGCAGCAAACGCTGGTTCTTTAAACTATCGTGCTGAGTACAAGCATGACGAAAAGACATATGCTCAACGTGTAAAAATCGGTGAGTCAGTAAACATCGCAGACAAGACAAAACTTTACTTCAGTGTTGAACAAAAGTTCCAAAGCAATGACACAACTGATTTTTGGAAGGAAGTAGAGCGCGGTGACTCGGAGTTCGATTGGGGTATTCGTTACGACCTAAATAAACAATGGTACTTCCAACCAGGCATGCCAATCACATTTGGTAATGAACGTACTACTTACAAGCCTCAACTACGTGTTGGTTATCGTTCAAGCTTTGGTCTTACTACTGCCCTACGCTACCGTCATGAGTTCCGCGAATATACCAGTTCATCGACCGACAACCGCAGGCTGACAGACGGAACCTCTGCAGCAGCGGCTGGCAAGACATTCCAAGAAGGCAAATGGACTCTAACTGGCTCATACAGATTCTCAAACCCAAGCCTTAAGAACCTACGTTTAAGTTACGAAGCAAACTATATGCACAACTATGACGATGTAGTCATTTTTAACGACACAAACGAGAACTGGGATTTAGGTGGCATCATCGGTTACCAATTCGGCAACATCCGCCCGTACATGGAATTCTGGAACGTGAAAGGCAAAGGCTCAAACAATGATGATCGCCAACTTCGTACCCGTATCGGCGTTGCTTACTCGTTCTAATCAGTAATACAAAATAATAAATCGTGACTTAGCCGAGCGTCATTCCCTATCTCTGCTAAGCCATAACAAGAAATAAAAGAGAGATTAATAATGAAAGCTTCTAAAACAGCAATTGCAGTAGCACTTTCGAGTGTATTTTTGTTTGGTTGCGACTTCGATGTTGGCAGTGAGAATAAAGCTACTGGACCTGGCGATAATCCAGGTGGCAGCAACCCTGGTGGTGGTGAAACAACACCTGGCGTAAACTACTTCGCACAGATTTTGGACAGTACAGAAAAAGGAACTGGTCAACTTCGCTTAAAGCTATCTGAGAGCAAATCTGAGACAGCTGTGAGTGAAATTTCTGCTGGCTTTCTTACCGTTGACCTAACCTATCAGAAAAACGGCTTCATTAATGAAGTTGACTCAGCAGAAAATGCTTACATTCAACTGTACACAACAACCGGGACAAGCACCAAAGACCTGCGAGGTGAGTTAGTCCTTGGTGGCGGTAATATAAAGTATCGTTTCCACGATGGTAAAGATGAAAATGGAGAAGATAAATATAGCCTTTCAGACTCTATTGGCACTTATGAACTGGGCGAAGAACTAAAAGTAACTGTTAGTTGGACTAAAAACGAAATAAATTACTCTATCAACGATCAAGATCTAGGTACTTTCCCCGCGATAAACACAGAAGCTGTTGAGTATATTTCTCTGAAGCTAGGCGATACCACATACAAGTCAAACTACGAAGTGCTGGCGGACAACTTAAAAATTTACACAGGCGACGCTTCAAACAATGAACTGATTTTTGAAGATGACTTTGATAGTTACGGCCTTGGCCACGATCTAAACGAAGTTCGATATAACCGTGCATTAGACGTGATGATTTTAAGTGATGAACTCGACAATGGCGGTGATGACAACGAAGGTGACGGCAACGACGGCGACATCAACGAAGATGGTACAGCTGTCGACACACTAAATGCACTGATCAATTCAGCTAACGTCGGCGACACTATTACCCTTGCAGCAGATCTAGACTACTCGACAGGTGTTATTAAGCTAAATAAAGCAGTAACGCTTGATGGTCAAAATGTAGCAACTATTACTGGTAGCGCTTGTATCCAGATCACTGCTCCTGGTGCTGCTGTTGCTAACCTAGCATTTGAAAATAGTGCTATTGGTGCTGAATGTGGCGTACACGATAGCGATAGTCGTCGCGGTGCAATTACCGTAGAAGAGGCGGCATCGGAAGATGGTAACCCAGTACGACTAACCAACTTGACTTTTGATGGCTCCAAAGTAACGCAGGATAGCCTTTATAAAAAAGCAAGTTGGGTATTCTCTTCAGGTTATGCAATTCTAGAAGACAGTGAATTTAATAACCTACAATCCCGCATACAAAACAATGCTTTTTATACGTCATGTGTTTCTGCAAGCCAAAGAGGAATTGAAATTAACAACAATACCTTTGAGATTGATGACCTTGGTGACAAAGAAACAGCTGCGATAAAAGTTGGTAACTCAAAGAGCGGCGAAATTGATAGCGGAGCGACTAACTGTAATGTCACGATCTCAGGAAATCAGTTTACTGGTTACAACCAAGAGATTTCGTCTAATGCAGGTTCCGGCAAAGACCGTGTAGTCGCAATATTTGCGAATCAAGCTGGAAACAACATAGCGGGTAACCTATTCAACTAAGACCCAAAAATCTTGAGAAGCCATGCCATCATTTGCATGGCTTCTTCATTTAAATTCAGCTAAACACAAATCACTTTGCTAGGTTATTGCAAACTTTCCTCGCCAAAATAGGCTTTAAATGAAACACAGTTTATGACTAAGAAACAGATAAAAATAATTTTTATAGCCGTTGTCCTTGGCCTCTCCGGCTGCAATAGCTCAAGTTCATCCAGTGACAATGGCTCCACTAACCCAGGGAATGGTAATAACATTCCAGACGATGGAAATGGTAACGAAAATAGAGAAATCGACTGGAACTTAAACCAATGGAAGCTCACCCTTCCAATTAGCGAAACATTTTACAGTGACACCTTTAACAGTTCACTATCAGGTGGCAATAGTGCTGCTGAACTAGTTCCTGGTGGGTGCCCCGGTGAAAAAGACAACTTAACCGAAAATACCTACTTCCAGGATTACTTTTACAAAGGTAATACCGGAAGCATGCATTTTAGAGTAGATTTGAATGGTGAAGGTCTAGCCACGACTGAAAATACCAAATACGTTAGGTCTGAACTAAGAGAGCTGTACAATTACGAAACTGCAAGTGGTTGTAGCACCAGCAACCAAAACTGGCGTATTCAAGACGACAATTACCACCAGCTACAAGGTACTCTGGTTGTTAATCAACACCCCAATATTTCTCAACCTAAGGTTATTGTTGGGCAAATACACGGTCAAAAAATCAAACAAGCTCTAGTTAAGCTTCAATGGGAAGGTGCTTCTAGACCGATTCGCGTTATCCTGAATGATGATTTCGCCACAGGGAACAAATCTTGCGAAGATGTGGGTAAAACGTGTAACCCATTCAGTGTTGAACTTGGCTATGCCAAAGCAGGTGAACGATGGTCGTACAACATTGTCGCTAATGAAGAGGGACTGCGCCTAGAAGCCGCTGGTAAATCAAAATTCATAGGCTGGGGAGACTCCGTGTACTGGAATGGAAAGTTCTATACCCTTTCTGATAATTGGAAAAACAACTCGAACAGTTTCTATTTTAAAGCGGGTATCTACCCTCAACTTATAGCTTCTGACTACTCTGGAGTCTTCGACGTAAGCTTCAGTGAGATAAAAATCACCCACCAATAATCATCACTGTTACAAATTCCAGAAAGCGGCTTCGGCCGCTTTTCTTTTACCTAAATCACACTTCGCGCTTACTTGTATTATAAAAATACATCAAGACCACTCTCTTTCTGAACAATCGAACATCATACTGGTTGTTTTAGAAAAATAATTTGAACTTCCAAAACCCCTGTCTTTGCTTAGTTGCAATCTATTGCAAAGCGCCTTTCTATTCAAAAAAAAGATAAATATGCACTTCTAAGAGATCTCGGTCACATCCAAAGAAAACCTAAGTGCTTAATATATTTGTCATACATTACGACTTATAACTAAAAGTAAGCAAAGGTTAACAACCAATGAAAACGATTAATAAAGTAACAATCGCTCTTCTTACCACTGTTGCAGCAGCATCTGTAAATGCAGGTTCTCTTGACTACCGTGCTGAATACAAACATGAAAGTGAAACATATGCTCAACGAATTAAAATTGGTTCTTCGGTAAAAATTTCTGACCCAGCAAAACTCTACTTTAGCGTAGAACAAAAGTTCCAGAGTAATGATACCGGAGACTTCTGGAATGAAGTTGAACGAGGTGACTCTGAATTTGATTGGGGTGTAGCGTATAACCTAGACAAAAACTGGTACATCCAACCTGGAATGCCAATTACCTTCGCTGATAACAAAACCACGTACAAACCTCAATTCCGAATCGGGTATAAAGCTGATTTCGGTTTGACTACTGCACTAAGATATCGTCATGAATTCCAGAAGTTCACTGCGGATAAAAATGACGGTGATACCATCCAGCAAGGTAAAATTACTCTTACTGGTTCATACAAGTTCACAGATGAAGCGTGGAAAAATCTGCAGCTTAGCTACGAAGCGAACTACAACCATAACTACGATGACGTAATTCTTTCAAACAACGATAATTGGGAATGGGATTTAGGTGTGAAGATTGGATATAAAATCGATAACTTCCGCCCATACGTTGAATTCTGGAATATTAAAGGTGATGACGGTAAAACTACAGATGATCGCCAGCTACGTACCCGTGTTGGTATCACCTACAGCTTCTAATTTGAGCTAACTCCCCCGAGAATACCAAGGGCTACATATTCTTATGTAGCCTTTCTACCCTTCGAAAGCCAAAGTACTTACCCAACTTTACGAACCAATGCGATCCAGATCACCAAATGGCGTGCCACACCAACGACTTGTAATACAAATAAAACTAAATGCAACCTGACGCGTAACACAGATTCATTCACTTTATGAATTTTTATGCAACTTTACCCATACTGAACAATAGTCAATAAAATCAGTTAGATAAGCCTTAGCTTACCGATATAAAAACTTATTCCGTTCTAAAACCCCTACCTAAAGTGATTTCGGTCACATCGAGAATCGAGAAATAGCCCTTAATATATTTGTCATACATTAACACCAACGTTATGAACAAAGGGTTACCCCAATGAAAGCTTTAAACAAAGTTACTCTATCTCTACTAACAGCTCTTGCTGCTACTTCTGTAAGCGCAGCTTCATTCGACATCCGTCATGAGTATAAGAGCCACACAGAGCAACATGCTACTCGTATTAAGATGGGCGATAGCATTGGTAACTTCTACTACAGTGGTGAGCTTAAGTTTAAAGGCGCTGACGGCGACTTTATGAAAGACCTTAAGAACAACGGCTGGGAACTTGACCTAGGTTACCGTTACCGCGTTGAGGGCACTAACTGGACCATCCAACCAGGTATGCCAATCGAAGGTCGTGAAAGTGGCATGACTTATAAGCCTCAGCTACGTGCTACTTACGCTCTAGAAAGCGTTGACGGTCTAAGCCTAAGTGCTCGTTATCGTTATGACATCAGAACCTTCAGCAACGGTGACGACACTCAATACCGTCACCGCCTAACTGGTAACGTAAACTATCGTCTAGATGACTGGCGTTTCGGCTTCGAAGCTAACTACTACAATGCAGACGGCTACGACATCTATGACAACGGTGAAGAGAACTACGAGCTAAACGCAACTGTACGTCGTCACTTTGGCAGCTGGGCACCATACGTTGAATTCGGTGACGTGAGCACTAGCGCGTCTAAAGCGACTCGAGAGCTACGTAGCCGTGTAGGTCTAACTTACAGCTTCTAATCGATTCTAATTCCTATAAAAAACATTTTAGATTTCCTTTTGGCCAAACCTCCCGTTTGGCCTTTTTTATGCCTGCATATCAGCTATGCATAGGAACAATTACGCTTCAACAAGCTTCTGTTTTATCGTCCTGACAATTTCATCATCTGGATTATCATCATGAAACTTAAGCACCTTTCCCCTCTTCTCCTAAGCTTTCCAATCGTCTGCATCGCAGGTGGCGGTCATCTCGTAGATGAACGCTCAAAGATAGCGTTCGACTATGACACAGTGTCTTCAGAAGTCGCTCAGAATGAATTGGTTGAGTGTCAGCAACTCGCCACCAGCACACAGAGCAATGTGCAAGATACAACTAAAGGCAGTGGTGCTAGAGGCGCAGCCAAAGGCGCCGCAAAGGGTGCAACCGTAATGGCTATAGCCGGTGAGTCAGGCAGTGATGGTGCGAAAGTTGGTGCTGCCGTTGGAGTAGTAAAAGGTAGGCGAGACAGTAAGAAAGCCACCCAACAAGCAATGGCGAATAATGAACAGCAATATGCGACTGTACTCAGGAACTGTATGGTAGACAAAAAATACGTAGCACTGAACTAGGCACAAAAATGCCAGCTTAATCGCTGGCATTTAATTACTGGCTTAGCTTATACAGATACCCAAACTCCACATCTTGTTTGGGTTCCAGCCGTTTACATTGCGCCATAAACAACTCTGCAGTGGCTACCGCATCTATCAAGGCATTGTGTCCTGCGTATTCTGGCAATCCATGACGCTCTCTCGAACCCGCTAGGGTGACATCGATATCTTGATGTTGCTGACGAGCCTTTGCCATGTTCTTTTCAATACACATGGTATCTAGCCACCACAAAGGCAGTTCGTTTAGGTGATAGTGCTCTTTTAAATACTGTTGCAGAAAACGCGTTTCCACCACACAGCCATGAGCAATGATCACTTTATCCATGGCCGCTTCGAAGAAGGTTCTCATGGCATCGTGTATCGATATACCCTCAGTCAGCATCTGAGGCGTAATATGGTTGATCACCGCGGTCTCAGGCTTAACCAAGGACTCTTGGTTGATATAGAAGTGAACCGCATTAGCCAGATCCACCTTTCCTTCTGACATTATCACCCACCCAATAGACAAGATGCGGTCTGTCTCACTATCGAGCCCTGTAGTTTCTAGGTCTAAGATAATGTATTCAAAATCACTGACTGTGGAATGAATCTCTGGCGAAAGCCTACCCACCAGCTCTTTAAAAAACTGAGCTGACACACCGGTTTCTTTCCATGAGCTCTGCTCTCGCTTCATGCGCTCTACTGGATGAAAATATGAGAACATATTAGCGAGCCCCAAACTTCAACTTCGCCGCCTCTTGCAGGTCAGCGATAATGCGGAATGCATCCTTCAAGTGACCACGTTCAAAGCTACCAAAGCTATCTGGGTTAATGTGGTTATTTGGAGCCTCACCACGTTTCAGCGCCTCTAACTGATGGCTAAAACGGAATGACAGAATGAACTCATAGGCACCCAAGATATTCTTGTATGAGTCCTCGGTCAGCTGCCCTTTTTCAAACGCATCTCTAAAGCGCTGATCTGTTGCTGAATGTTCACTCTCTACTGCCAAGCCATAGATACGTGCAAGGTCGATAATCAAGGTAATGGCATACTTCTTAATATTCAGGGTTTTGGTATTCTTGCCCGATTTTTCTAGCACTAAGCTGTTGAAGATACCCAGTGGAGGGTTAGTGCTAACCGCATCGTTTACCAATGATGGCAGGAACTCACGGCTGGCATTAATGCTTTGATGCAATGCATCGCGAAGAATGCCTTCGTACTCTTTATTACCATAAACCGAGCGGATCTCTAAGAATACACTGATGTTCAGCAGGCGCTCATACTCAGGATTCGATACCCATTTCTTGTAGTAGTGCTTCCACATGCTAACCGGTTGCAACCACTTAGGGTTGGTCGCCATGTAATCACCCGAGCAAAGTGGATAGTCGCAACTAGCAAGGCCATTACACACAATCGCGGCTAGGTGTTTAAAGTAGATCTTATCGTTTTCTGTAGCGTCATCAGCGAGCACAATTGCGTTGTCTTGATCTGACAGCATGTGCACTTCATTACGCGCATGCGATCCTGCTACGATCCACGAGAATTCACATGGCGGTGGACCTAGTTTGTCTATTGCTATCTGAATCAAGCGTCTGGTGTAAGAATCAAAGATAAGGGTCATTACCTGCCCTACGATCTCAGGCGCTACCTTACCTTCCACCAATGCCTCAAAAATCGCCTGACGCTCAGGAGTAAACTCAGCCAGAGAGCGCACACTGGTGGCGTATTTCACCTTTTCAATCAGGAATATTGCCTGCACCCTGTGGTTTTGCACCAGGTGAGAGGTCGTCAGCAGACCGATAACCTTATTGTTCTCAACAATAGGTAGGTTTCGAATGTTGAACTGCATCATCACCGAAGCGGCGTGAAGCACAAGATCATCAGGACTGATGGTCAACGGAGAGTAGGTCATCACTGACGAAACTGGCTGATCGATAGAAGCTCCGAGCGCAATTACTCGTTTGGTCATATCTCGGTCGGTGATCAAACCCACCAGTTCATCTTTGTCGTACACCACAGCGCAAGAGGTACGCTTAACTATCCGCATCTCATGGGCTACTTGCTGTATGGTTTGGTCGGCTTGAACAACCGCAACTCGGCCACTACCAATATCTCCGACACGCTTGATGAATAGACCTTTTTCTTTATTCGACCACACCACATCCAATGCCGATTTCAGGCGTACCTGAGCCTTAGATGCAAAGCGCTCGGCACTCTCAGGAGATGCCTTAAACAGGTTCTGCAGTGCTGAATGCGGGATCAGATAAAGAAGCGTCGGCTCAATAGCGATAGCCTTATAGCCATCATCACTGTTTATGTGGGTTTCAAGGAAGGTGAAGCCAAACAGGTCTTCTTGGCCCAGTCTTGCACGCAGAACGCCATCAGCTTTACGTTGCTCCATAGAGCCAGTACGCACTATGTAGAGGAATTTCTCTTCTCCTTCCACAAACAAAGCAATCTCTTCACCTTTGCTGAGGTAGGTTATTTGTACTTGAGAAGCGAGATCTCGAAGAGCTGGTTTTGGGATCTTATCGAAAGGGTCAATTTGGCCGATAAATTGGATGATATTGGGCAGTAGGGATTCAGACATTTTTGCGCTCAGTTAGCCTTTAAGTATTATTATATATGCAGAAAGCAACCTAGTAACATAGATGTAATGATTGTTATCGCAATAAGTTTAAAAAAATTTTCAAAAACTTGATCAAAAAAAGCATGCCGAGGCATGCTTTTTAGTGATTTCGTAAGACATGAGGTCTTTTTTAGCTAGCCAACGGCAAACGGTGGTTAGATGCTTGCAAGTGATTCGCTGATGCTTGACGCGCTTTATCTGGGTTACCTGCCATGATTGCTTCGTAGATTTCACGGTGCTCATTGATGCAGGTGCTACCCTCTTCTGACGAGTGAACGATGAAGTTCACGAACATAGTTGTCAGGATATTACCGAATGGTAGATAGAAGTCGTTACCTGTCGCGTTGAAGATCAAGCTATGGAAACGCATGTCTACGTCTGTCCATTTAACAATGTCCAGTTCAGGTGCCGCAGCAACCTCTGACATCTCTTGGAAGGTTTCTGACAGCTCAATGCGTTGCTCTGCAGTTGCGTGGATAGCAGCCAGTGCACATGCTTCCGGTTCGATAGCACGGCGCAGACCTAGGAATTGACCACAGAAAGTGTCAGTGTCCGCTAGACCATCCATCCACTCGATAAGTTGTGGATCTAGGAAGTTCCAGTAAGCGCGGTCTACTACTTTAGTACCCACTTTTGGACGAGACTCAAGTAAACCTTTTGATGTCAGAAGTTTAACCGCTTCACGAAGAGCAGTACGACTGATACCAAATTGCTCACATAGAGCCATTTCACCTGGAAGAATGGACCCCTCAGCCAACTCACCAGATAAGATACCACGTGCGATCTCACGTGCTACCTGGACGTGCAGGCTACGTTTAGAGCCCGCGATAGAATTAAATGAACCTAACATAATTTGCTTCTTGTATTGTAATTATTAAATATTATCTAAGGGCAATGTTAGCACTCATATATACATAAAGACATGCCACCGCCCGTTAAACGTGACCTTTAACATCATTTACGTTAATTTACGCCTAAAAAATCAATAACATCCCCTTAACATACAGCATACAAGCACACCCCTTAATCATAGCAGATATGAAATATGTGGCTCGCTATCGTGATAAAGGTCTGAATTCTTATTACTCATCAGCCTGATGAACAGGTTTCTTGTTGAGAAAGTAAGATACTATTGTATTATGATTAATCAAAAGGGGATGGTTAGAATTAGTACACGCATATGGCGTATGTTTCGCATATACCACCCTTCCTTATTGGCTACATTTTGGAAACATTCCAATGTGTAACAGGTGACCAAACGGCACCCAAAGTTCGTCATGAACTGCTTTTTATCCGTAATAAAAATAATAAAAACTAATAGCTAGGTGGTAACAATGTCACTGTTTTCATTGGTGGAAGACTCAAGCCGCCGTATTCATGTGCAAGTCGCGAGACAAATTGCTCGCAAAGTTCTTTCAGGAGAACTAGAACAGGGTCAAAAACTGCCTTGTGAAACCGAATTGTGTGAAGTGTTTGGTGTAAGCCGAACTGCTCTTCGCGAATCTACGAAACTACTATCTGCGAAAGGCCTGATTGAATCTAAGCCAAAAGTGGGTACACGTATCTGCCCGCGTAGCCAATGGCACTTCCTAGACCCACAACTCCTAGAGTGGATTGAAGATCTTGAAGACAACAAGCCATTCCTCTCTCAATTCCTGGGACTGCGTAAAGCTATTGAGCCAGAAGCTTGTGCTCTAGCTGCAGAAAACGCGACCGTTGAGCAAAGAAAAGAGCTGTCGACTTACTTCCAGAAGATGACTGAAGCGGCGACCAACGTGGATTATCACAACTGGACCATGAACGATCATATGTTCCATAAGACGATCTTCCTAGCAACGGGCAACCAGTTCTACATTCCGTTCAGCAACATTCTTTCTACCCTGTTCAAGCGTTTCCTTGGCGATTCAGCGGTAGGTGGTCGTTTCTGTCTGGAAGAGCACCAAGCTATCTACAACGCAATCATGTCAGGTAACGCTTCTCAAGCTCGCGTAGCCTCCATGACTCTGCTTGCAGATGACAACCAGCGCTTGTCTCAATTGGACTAAAACTGTTCAAAATTTGATTGCAGTTAACACAGAAACCTTAAGCTAATAATAAAATATGACAAATATTTTATTTCGGATAAAATTCCCGCTCTCGGAAATTAAATCCAACTAGCTTAAGGTTTTTTAGTGCCCAAACAATCCTACGTTCGCAAAAACATCTCTATCGCATGGCCTCTCGCACTTAACGCTCTGTTAATGCAATCCATGTTGATGATTGACACCTTCCTTGTCTCTCCTCTTGGTGAAATCTCGCTAGCTGCAATGGGCATTGCAAGCACTATCGTTGCGTTCATCATGGGTATTCAGATGGCATTGGCTAATGGTTCTCAACTAGTACTGAGCCGCGCGGTTGGTTCCGGTGTTAAAGCATCCCTTGCTCGTGGGTATTGGTCTGGCATGGCCATTAACTTTGGTGTCGCTTCCCTCTTTCTTATCCTTTTGCAGTTCTTCGACCACCAACTTATTGAAGCGCTGACCGATGACACCTCTCTTTATGGCGAGATCAACGACTACCTGTCCGTTTCTCAATACCTAGTAATTTTCACTGCAGTCACTCAAGTAAGTATTGCGCTATTCAACGCATTGGGACGCACTAAGGTGCCGTTTAAGGGTTACTTGATTGAAATGCCTATAAACGCCCTACTCTCTTACCTGTTCATCTATGGTTTTGCTGGGTTTGAAGGACACGGTGTAAAAGGTGCCGCGCTTGGTAGTGTGATTGCGATAATGATACGTACCGCCTATCTGTTTGCTTGTATGCACTATTCTGAAGAGATTGAGGTACGTCTAAAAGATCATATAAGCGGGATCAAGAAGAGCATCAAGAACCACTTCCTTGAGATATTCCCTGTTGCGGCCAACGTTACCATTCTTTCTATTGGCGCTACGGTTTATCAGCTTCTCTACTCGCAGCTCAATATCAACGCCTACGTAGCCATTACCTTGGTGTTCCCGTGGATTCGCTCTGGTACTCAGTTTATTACTGCTTGGGCACACTCTTCCGCTATCTCTATTAGCCAAGCAATTGGTTCAAACAAGATGGATGACTTGGTAGAGAACGTCGACAAGAGTATCGATATTGCTGTATATATCTCTATTATCACGGCGGTTCTGTTCGGCATCTTGAGCCTGTTTATCGCAGACCTGTATCCAAACCTTGACCCAGTGACCTACGCTGCCCTAGCCACAATTGCACCGCTATATATCTTCCTGCCTATTGTTCGTGGCTATAACACAGTACACGGGCATGTTTTACGTGCATTGGGTAAAACAACCGACGTATTTAAGATCAACTTTACCGGTCAATGGGTCATCTCTATTCCCCTATGTGCGGCCATTATCTTTGTATTTGATGGCTCTATCTTCTGGGCATTTGCTATCCAGCCTTTTGAAGAAATAGTGAAAGTACTGCCGTTTAGACACCTTGCAAGAAAATCACTGAAAGAATTCAACAGCGAAAAAGCACAGAAACTGATGTACGACTAATATAAGCTCGGTCACATTTCTACTGGTCGCGATTTACCCAGAATTCATCGATTCAAAGCCTGCTGTCCTAGCAGGCTTTTTTGTTACATTTGAAAATGTGATAAAAATCATGCATTTAAATCTAACTCCATCTCATCAGACCAGACTATTGATTTCCATCAAATACAGCATTTCATTTCGTTTCTAGGATAAATCCAGTTTTTAAAATCAATAAAATAATCTGGAGAACTAAAATGGCAGCATTTTTTATTCCGTCTATCAACCTTATGGGTGCAGGATGCTTGGTAGACGCCGCTGACAACATCAAGGCTCAAGGATTTAAGAAAGGTCTGATCGTAACCGATAGCATTCTGGTCAATATCGGTATCGTTGGTAAGGTTCAAAATCTACTAACGGAGCGCAACGTTGAAACCGTTGTGTTCGACGGAACTCAGCCAAACCCTACAATTACTAACGTTAACGACGGCCTAAAACTACTTAAAGAGAACGAGTGTGACTTCGTTATCTCTCTAGGTGGCGGTTCACCTCACGACTGTGCGAAAGGCGTTGCGCTTCTGGCAACCAACGGCGGTGAGATCAAAGACTACGAAGGTGTAAACCTATCTGCTAAGCCTCAGCTTCCGCTCATCGCTATCAACACCACAGCGGGTACCGCATCTGAAATGACCCTTTTCTGCATCATCACAGATGAAGAGCGTCATATTAAGATGGCTATCGTAGACAAGAACACGACACCGATGATCTCTGTAAACGACCCTGAGCTAATGCTAGAGAAGCCAGCTTCTCTAACTGCAGCAACAGGTATGGATGCACTGACACACGCGGTAGAAGCCTATGTATCAACCGCAGCGACGCCTGTTACTGACGCAGTTGCTATCAAGGCGATCGAACTTATCCAAGCGAACCTGCGCACAGCAGTTGAGCACGGCGACAACATCGAAGCTCGCGAGCAGATGGCTTACGCTCAGTTCATGGCTGGCATGGCATTTAACAACGCCTCTCTTGGCTATGTTCACGCTATGGCTCACCAACTAGGCGGTTTCTACGACCTACCACACGGTGTATGTAACGCAATCTTGCTACCACACGTACAGCGCTACAACGCGCAAGTAGTTCCTGAGCGTCTGTTAGACGTAGCAAAAGCTATGGGTGTAGATGTTACAGGCATGACTGCAGAGCAAGGCGCAGAAGCGGCGCTTGAAGCTATCCAACAGCTTTCGAAAGATGTGAAGATCCCATCAGGCCTTAAAGAGCTAGATGTGAAAGAAGAAGACTTCAACACGCTAGCAGACAATGCACTAAAAGATGCGTGTGGTTTGACGAACCCTAAGCAAGCTTCGCATAAAGAAATCGTTGATATCTTTGCCGCGGCTATGTAGTTGATGCATTTCAAATAATAAGTTTGAAAGCCCGTAAGGTTTGTCTTGCGGGCTTTTTATTTGTAAGCTTATAGCGAGGAGTCGTCATACCGGCCTGCGATCCGGTAACTCTACTGAATTAATGCGCTTCGAAGATCCCGGATAATCGCATAGCGATTTCCGGGATGACGTGGAGAGTCTATTTCTGGGCTATGAACTATACAGCTAAGGGGGCTTTCCTAGTCCTATATAAATGGACCCCAGACAGCAATATCAAACCACCAATAATAAAGAAGGTCAGCATGTCTGCCCAAGTATCAACGGTTAGGCCGATCACCATGATCAGTCCTCCCAATATCTGAGTCATCTTACCCAAGTACTCACCTTGCCTGCGGTCTACATCCGCCTCTTCTTCCCCGCTGATCGGTGTCTTTAGGTTTTTAAGCATGGTATTGGTCTCCTCTGCCCTTTCTCCAGTTCGCTCTTTATAGAACAGACTGGTCATGGCAAAGAAACCACCGGTAATGACTATCTGAGCCAGCAGTGCGCTCACAACTGTTAAATCCACATACTCGCGATGAGTGAAGGACTCGGCGCCAAACAGTGGCAATAACCAGTTGACCTCAAAAACGAACTGCATAAAGGCTGAAACACATAAGCCAACCACGATAGTCGCCCAACCTGACCAATCTGGCGTGCGCACAATAACCAGCGCCAGCAAGGATGGAATAGAGATAGGCATTTGAAGCAGAGCACCAAACAGCATCATTAGGTCGAAGAAACTGTATTCACGGATAGAGGCAAACATCAGTGCAGCGCCTACCGACAACAAACCAGACACCAGAGTGGCTATCTTGCCAACCTTCATTTGGTCTCGTTCCGTGGATTCTTTATTGATCAGTGGCTGATACACGTTACGCACAAAGATCCCTGCGTTGCGGTTTAGTGCTGTCGTCATAGGGGCTACGGTAGCCGCTATCATGGCCGCAAGGACAAGTCCTAGTACGCCCGTTGGCATATAGTGGTCAATGTAGAAAAGATAGGCTGCGTTATTGGCACTTTCTGCAAGGTTTGGATAGAAGGCTTGAAGGTCAACGCCCATGCCTGCCGCTACCCAAGGTGGAATAAACCACATCACAGGGCCGATGATAAATAGCACACCCGCGACAAACGCAGCTTTCTTCGCTTCCTTCTCGTTGGTGGTCACTAGAAAGCGATAACAGGTCAGTGCGTTGTTGGTATTGATAGTCTGCTTGCTCATGATGATGACAATCCACAGGGCAAAGATGTGCCAATATTCGATGCCACTACCCATCAAAAAATCACCCGGGAACTGCTGCGCCATCTTCACCGGTCCCCCGCTCTCATACAGAGCGAATGCACCGACTGTCATAGTAATAGAGACCAATAGAATCAATTGGATAACGTTGGTAGCAGAAACCGTCCACGAGCCTCCACTAACTGCAACAAAGGTCACTACAGCGCCAACGATCAAGATAGTGATGTAGAGGTCGATATTGAACACGGCCGCGACAAATATCGCCAAACCATTAAGCCAGATAGCCGCAGAGATAATCCCTAGAGGGAAGCTAAGCCAGGTATAAAACTGCTCTGAGATACGACCAAAACGGAGTTTGATCACCTCCATCGGCGTTTCCGCACGAAGCTTACGATAGCGCTCTGCGAAGTAATAGGATGCGACAAAGAAGCCCATCGCATTACCCCAGAACAGAAATAGCACCGTCAGGCCGTCTTCATACGCCTTGGCCGCCGCTCCCGTAAAGGTCCATGCTGAAAATTGAGTCATAAAGGCGGTAGCGCCAGCCATCCACCACATCATTGCGCCGCCACCTCGGATAAATCCCGAAGAGGTTTTGGCGAACCGTTTAAAGATCATTGCAGCAAAGATAACGAATGCAAAATAGGCCAAAACAATGGCCAAATCTAACAACTCCATAAGCCCTCAAAGTGTAAATATGAAACTGAAACCACGTTCCATATTTTACTATTTATTTGTATGATTTTTGCTACCCAGTGCATATTCCTGCCAACCACTCACATAAGTTCCCAAGCAAATTGCAAGCAAATGTAAGCTGTTGCATAAGCTAAATCGCAGGTACAAAAAAACCGGACATGGCTTGAACCACATCCGGTTAATGTTTCAGTTTCGACTAAAGATTAGATCTTAGCGAAAGAACCAGTCCAGCTGAACTCACCTACTGTGTGCTCTGACTGCTGAGCTTCCTCAGCGCGGTTAGAGATACCGAAGTGGTAAGTGTTACCTGTAGTGGTTTGGATACGAACTACAGTGCCGTCAGCGGTGTCAGCTACTACATTTACAGACTCAACTAGACCACGAGCGTTAACAGACTGCTCGAACTCTTCGTTGAAGTAACCGTGAGTTTCTAGAACAGAAGCGAACACGTGATCTTTACCAGACTGGCGCATAATCATCGCAGGCTCGCTACGTAGGTTGAAGTCTGGATCGTTAGCACCAAGACGCGCGAAGATCACTTCACTGTCAGCGGTTGCGCTAGTGATCAGCGAGTAGTAGCTGTTGTTTACTAGCCAGCTAACCAGTGAGCTACCTTCAACCTTGCCAGAACCTAGGTTCCACAGGTGCTGATAACCGTCAGACTCACCCACAGGGCTTAGAGTAGAGTTAGTCTTGTATTCGAAGTCAGTACGGATGATCTGGCCTGAGTAGTGAACCGGTAGATCATACTGGTGCTCTTCTTCAGACTGGATACGGTACACATCGATTACTAGTGGCTTCTCGAACTCTTCGATGTCAGCAAGAATGATGCTTCGCTGCATATCTACGCCTTCGTAGTAGCCAGAGATACGACCACTCATGCCTTGAAGCTTCTCGTTTTCAACGTTGAAGAAGTGCTTCTCACCAAACTTAGACTCAGCTAGCGCTGTGTTGAAGTTGTTCTGAGTTTTCTGATCAACCGTTACTGTGTTGTGCGCAACAGTTTGCTTACAGTAAGACTTGTTCTCTGGGATGTAACGACCGCCAAACTTAGGCTCAACGTTTACCCAGCGACCGTAGCCGTAATCGTGCAGAACTTCGTGACCGCGGTTGAATACGCTTAGGTGTAGACCGTCATAGTGACCGTGGTCTAGCGCTGAGTGGTACTGGTGATCAGAGCCGTGCTGACCGAACCAGATAAGCGCCATAGTGTCATCATCTTGTGCGTCACGGTGACGTAGGATACCTAGACCACCCTTCTCGCCTTTAGGGCCATCAGTGATGTATAGGCTGCCCCAGTTAAATGGCTTGATTTCATCAGCCGCTTCAACTGCGTTAGATAGAGTTAAACCTGAGCTGTGAACCCAAACGTTTTGTTGGTGGTTAGCCATCGCAAGTAGTGTCTCAGCTTGCTCGTAGCGGTGGAAACATACAGATGTTGCCATCACAACGCCTTCATCATTGATAGAGATAGTCTTAGATGAATCGTTACAAGCTGGTAGAGAGCCGTCTGGGAATGCAGTCTTGAATACAGCGTAAGAAGTGGTCTTGATCACTGAGTCGTTGAACTCATAGATGCCGATCTCTGGTTGACGACGCTCAATCGCTTCTGCGAACAGGTAGATTGGACGTAGAGAGAAACGGTGGTAGTAAGGACCTTCCATGTAGTAGCCGTCTGGAGAGAACAGTTGGTCTAGCTGAGCTAGGAAACCACCGCTTACTTTGTCCAGTTTCAGACCGTAAAGTGCCTTATCTACAGACTCTTGATCGTTGATCGCATAGCCACAGATACCTACTGCCGCTACTGCCCACAGACCGTGGTTGTGTACGATGTCGAAGTCGTGACCGTAGGTTACTACGAACAGGTCGATCATCTGCTTGAACAGATCAGTCTCGATAAGCGTCTTCTGATCATCAGAAAGCGTATGGAAAACACAAGAGTATGCGCAAGATGCGTAAAGCATCCACATGTTCTCGTTCAGCGTTTGGTGGAAGATTTTACCCGGTGGGTTGGTATCTTTACTTACGTTGCTCTCAAGAGTTGGGTACACCTTAGCGTATGCCGTTAGCATATCTACGATGTAATCACGGTACTTCTGATCTTCTGTGATAAGGAAAAGACGACCAGCGATGTCCATGTGAATGTAGTTCTGCTTGTGACGGTTGTGCTCGTAACCGCCACCTTCACCGTGACCTGGAACCTCGATACCTACTTCTTGCATGTAGGCGTCAGCTTGCTTGATATCACGCGCTAGCGCTTTACCCAGCAGGCTATCCGTGCCTAGTGCTTTGCGAAGCTCAGCCGCTTCTTCGAAGTTAAGTAATAGTGGTTGATAGCTCATTTAAACTGTCTCCTGAGGGATAGCTTGGATTTCAACTGAATAGAAACCTGTCCAGTTGTATTTTTTATCATTGATAGTTAATTCGTTTTCAGATGTCTCGGATGCATTTGCATCGTTAGACAGTAGCAAAGTCACTCGAGATTGCTCGGTCTCGATCTCAACAGCCGATACTGCATCAGTGTGACCCTGTACTTTGATATTCTTAACCTTGCCGCGTGCATTAACTGACTGCTCGAACTCTTCATTGAAGTAGCCGTGTGTCTCTACCACAGAGGCAAACAGTGAGGTTTCGCCTTTGCTACGCAGAATAAACGCAGGCTCACTGCGAAGGTTGAAGCTAGGGTCGTTCGCGCCGGTGCGAGTAAAGATAACCTCACCATTGTCGTTCGAACTTGTACCTAGCCAGGTGTAATAGGTGTTGTTTTGTAGCCAGCTTACTAGTGCAGTTTCGTTTGCCTCACCTGCACCCACTTTCCATAGATGCTGATAGCCTGCATCGGTGCCAAGCGTTTCTAGAGTCTGATAGGTTTCATACTCGAAGTTGGTGCGGATAATCTGACCTTGATACTGATGAGAATAATCGTATTGATGCTCGCCCTCACCCTTAACGCGGTATAGGTCAATCAGAAGCGGAGCTTCAAGCTCTTCTAGAGAAAGCAAGAACACACTGCGCTGCAGACCAAAGCCATCATAATGTTCGTTAGCAAACGCACTCATGCCTTTTAGGCTTTCATCGTTTACTTGGAAGAAGTGTGGAGTACCACTTACTGAGTCTGCGCGGTCTACATCAAAGTAGTTCTGACAAGTCTCATCGATGGTAATCGCATTGTGTGCAATGGTTTGACGCGCATAGCCTGGGTTCTCAGGCAGATAACGACCACCAAACTTAGGCTCAACGTTTACCCAGCGAGCGAAACCGTATTCACGCAACACTTCTTGACCACGGTTAAAGAAGCTAATGCCTAGGGTATCGAAGTGACCGTGACCCATGCCGTGCATGCCATAGTTCATGACGAGTTGAGTAACGTCACCGCTATCATCTTGCATACGCACAAAACCTTGTGCGCCTTGGTCGCCATCAGGACCTTCTGCAAGCTCCATACTTGGCCAGTATGGAAGGCCGATCTCGCGCTCAGCTTGCGCTTTCTCATAAGCTTGAGAAAGCTTCAGACCACATGGGTGCATCCATACGCCATCTTGGATCTTAGCCATTCCTAGAATGTTGTCGTCTAGCTCGTAATGTGCACCATAGATGCTCACTGCAACCTGCACGCCTGCATCGGCAATGCCCATGCTTTGAGATGCATCGTTCAGTGCTGGGAAAACGCCATTAGGGTAAGCAGTGGCAAGCAGTGCTTGAACCGTATTGCCTACAACGCCATCTTTGTAGTTGTAGATGTCTACCTCAGGCATATGGCGATGGATGATCTCAGCCAACAAAACCAAAGGACGAATAGTAAAGCGAGAATAATATGGACCTTCTAGGTAGTAGCCAGAAGGTGCAAACAGGTTCGAAACCTGATCTAGGAAACCGCTAGTCGCATCACGGTCTTTACCGTAAACCGCCATCTCAAGATATTCTGGCTTGCCGATAGCAACTGCGCACGCACCTACTGCCGCGACAGCCCAAACACCGTGGTTGTGGATGTGGTCAAAACGGTATGCGTATTTTTCTGTGCTCATCTCAATCATAGGGATGAACACACGCTCTACGATACGGTCACGCTCTTCTTGGGTCATGGTTGAAGCAACACAAGAGTAAGCGATGCTGGTAAACAGCAACCAGCCGTGCTCGTTTAGAATTTGGTGGAATAGACGACCAGTAGGGTTAGTGTTCTTTTGAACTTGGTAGTCTAGGGTTAGGTACTTGTCTGCGTACCAGTTTAGTAGGTCTTTAACAAAGGTTGCGTACTTCTCTTCCTGAGTAATAAGGAAAAGACGACCAGCAATATTCATATAGGTGTAGTTTTGCTTGTGGCGGTTGTGTTCGTAACCACCTGCTTCGCCGTGTCCTGGAACATCAAGGCCAAGTGCCATATAAGCATCTACTTCAGCGATGTGTTTTGCGATGGACTTACCCATCAGTGTTGGACGGCCTACTTCTTTACGAAGTTGCTCGATTTCTTCTTGAGAAAGCAAAATCGGTTGTGGAGTCATCTCGTTTCACCTTTTGTGCACGAATTTTTAATTTTATGAGCTCTTTAGCCAACGACTTCTGTGTAATTTGAAAAACAGAGGCCTTTGAGGGCTTTTTGTGGCTATAAAGTAATACAATACGAGAAATTATCCTATACTTAGGTGGCAAAATAATGAGAAAAATCACAGTTCCTTGCATATTTTCTCAGTCGCTAAACTTAAGAAATCAGTAGAATAGTTCTCTAACTCCTTGATTATACAAACAAGGACTTAGGGACAATTGACCTAGGTCACACATCTATAAACTTATTGTATGACAATTAGGATTAATCCATTATGATAAAAAGTAGATAAAGTTTCTTTAATTCGCCCCGTAATCGAGGACAAGACTATGAACCCATTCTTCATTGCAGACGATCAACCTTGGGAAGACCTAGGAGATGGAATCTCTCGAAAGATTGTTGGTTATACCGACGACCTAATGGCAGTGCATGTTCGATTTGAAAAAGGTGCTGTCGGCGCAGTTCACAGCCACGAAATTCATGACCAGATCGGTTACGTAGTGTGCGGTAGCTTCGAAGCTGAAATCGAAGGTGAAAAGAAGGTTCTTAAGGCAGGAGATGCTTACATTGCACCCAAACACTTCAAACATGGTGCGGTTGCCCTAGAAGAAGGCAGTGTTCTACTTGACTGCTTCTCTCCGGCAAGAGAAGATTTCCTCAAATAATTATTCAGCCCCCAGACTTTTGGTACAAAAATGACATCATTAAACATCGCTATCATCGGCGAATGCATGGTAGAACTTCAGCAAAAAGGTGAACTTCTAAAGCAAGCATTCGGTGGCGACACTCTAAACACTGCTCTTTACCTATCTCGTCTTACACATAGCCATGGCATCAAAACTAGCTATGTAACTGCACTGGGCCAAGACCCATTCAGCGCAGACATGCTGTCTAAGTGGCAAGCAGAGAACATCGACACTGACCTAATCGCGCGTCTTTCTGACAAGCAACCTGGCCTTTACTACATCGAAACTGACAGCACTGGCGAGCGTAGCTTCCATTACTGGCGTAACGATGCAGCAGCTAAGTTCATGTTCGACCAAGCTGACTCTGCAAAACTTATCGAAACTCTAAGCGGCTATGATGCTATCTACCTAAGCGGCATCACTCTAGCAATCCTGACTGAAAACGGCCGTAACGAGCTATTCAACTTCCTAGAGAAGTTTGAAGGTAAAGTATTCTTCGACAACAACTACCGTCCAAAACTATGGGCAAGCCAAGAAGAAGCTCAGAAGTGGTATCTGAAGATGCTTGCGCACACTGATACTGCCCTACTGACCTTTGATGACGAGCAAGACCTATACGGTGACGAGCACGTTGAGCAATGCATCGAACGTACTCAAGGCGCTGGCGTTAAAGAGCTTGTGATCAAGCGCGGCGGCAAAGAGTGCCTAGTTGTTGAAGGCGAAAGCGCAAACTACGTTTCTGCAAACGTAATCGACAACGTAGTTGATACAACTGCAGCGGGCGACTCATTCAGCGCTGGTTTCCTAGCGAAACGTCTATGCGGTGGCACAGCACAAGAAGCAGCGGCAGCGGGTCACGCGGTAGCAGGTACTGTAATCCAGTATCCTGGTGCTATCATCCCAGCTGAAGCAATGCCTGAACTGTCTCTATAATTCTGAAGTTTCAGAATCACACATTATTTAATGGAAATATCATGACAACTCTAAACGATAAACTAGCTAGCCTAAAAGTTATCCCAGTAATCGCTATCAACCGTGTTGAAGATGCAATTCCTCTAGGCCGTGCTCTAGTTGAAAACGGCATGCCATGTGCTGAAATCACTCTACGTACTGAGTGTGCAATCGAAGCTATCCGCGTTATGCGTAAAGAATTCCCAGACATGCTAATCGGTTCTGGTACTGTTCTAACTAACGAGCAAGTTGATGCTTCTATCGACGCTGGCGTTGACTTCATCGTAAGCCCAGGCTTCAACCCACGTACGGTTCAGTACTGCCTAGACAAAGGCGTTGCTATCGTACCTGGCGTTAACAACCCAAGCCTAGTTGAGCAAGCAATGGAAATGGGTCTACGTACTCTTAAATTCTTCCCAGCTGAGCCTTCAGGTGGTGTTCCAATGCTCAAAGCTCTAACTGCAGTTTACCCAGTAAACTTCATGCCTACTGGCGGTGTTAGCCTTAAGAACGTTGACGAGTACCTAAACATCCCAGCAGTTCTTGCTTGTGGTGGTACTTGGATGGTTCCAACTAAGCTAATGGACGAAGGTAAGTGGGACGAGCTAGGTGCACTAGTACGTGACGCGGTAAACCACGTTGCTTAATTAGCAAACACCCTCTTTTTGAAAAGCGAGCATCATGCTCGCTTTTTTTATATCTATACTCTGTAACACCCTGTTACACCCATACACACTTGAGATCATTTATATTTTTGTATGACCATAAATATTTCAAATATGGGATATAAAAGACCACTTCGTGGGGATTTTCTAATTTTTATATATGTAAGTTATTGATAAATAAAGAAAAATACCAACAAATAACCAGTTGCACTTGAATGTGCGCTAGATCACTAAAAATGCATATTGTAGTACAATTAAATCGAGAAACAGGCTAATCTTGGTCTCAGTATTTAGTTAAAACATTTAAGGCTGAAAAGATGACTATCGATACTTTTGTTGTTCTCGCCTACTTCTTCTTCTTAATGGCCATTGGCTGGATGTTCAGGAAGTTTACGACATCAACCAGTGACTATTTCCGAGGTGGCGGCAAAATGCTGTGGTGGATGGTGGGTGCTACCGCCTTCATGACACAGTTTTCAGCATGGACGTTTACAGGTGCCGCAGGACGCGCATTCAGCGACGGTTTCGTCGTTGTAATCCTATTCTTAGCTAACGCATTCGGTTACTTCCTTAACTACCTATATTTCGCTCCGAAATTCCGTCAGTTACGTGTTGTTACCGCTATCGAAGCAATTCGTCAGCGTTTTGGTAAGACTTCAGAGCAATTCTTCACATGGGCAGGTATGCCTGACAGCTTGATCTCAGCTGGTGTATGGCTAAACGGTCTAGCAATCTTCGTTGCTGCTGTATTCCATATCCCAATGGAGTGGACCATTGTTGTAACTGGTCTAGTTCTAATGCTGATGGCTGTAACAGGTGGTTCTTGGGCGGTTGTAGCTTCTGACTTCATGCAGATGCTAGTTATCATGGCCGTTACCATTACCTGTGCAATCGCGGCTTACTTCAACGGCGGTGGTCTAGGAAACATTGTTGACAATTTCCAAGGCGACTTCATGTTGGGTAACAACCTGAACTACGTAAGTATCTTCATCCTTTGGGTAGTATTCATCTTCGTTAAGCAGTTTGGTGTAATGAACAACAGCATCAACGCTTACCGTTACCTATGTGCTAAGGATTCAGAGAACGCTCGTAAGGCAGCAGGCCTAGCTTGTATCCTAATGATCGTTGGTCCTCTAATCTGGTTCCTACCACCTTGGTACATGGCTGCATTCCAACCTGACTTCGCGGCACAGTACGCAGAGATGGGTAGCAAAGCAGGTGACGCAGCATACCTAGCATTCGTACAGAACGTAATGCCAGCAGGTATGGTTGGTCTACTGATGTCTGCAATGTTCGCGGCGACTATGTCTTCAATGGACTCTGGTCTAAACCGTAACGCTGGTATCTTCGTGATGAACTTCTACAGCCCTATCCTACGTCCACAAGCGGGCCAGAAAGAGCTAGTAGCAGTAAGTAAAGTAACAACTGTTATCATGGGCTTCATCATCATCGGTATCGGTCTGTTCATCAACTCACTGAAGCACCTAAGCCTATTCGACATCGTACTAAACATCGGTGCACTTATCGGCTTCCCAATGCTAATCCCTATCCTACTAGGTATGTGGATTCGCAAGACTCCAGACTGGGCTGGTTGGGCGACTCTAATCGTTGGTGGTATTGTTTCTTATGTATTCGGTATCGCACTAACTGCAGACGACATCCAGAACGTATTCGGTCTAGAGCATGCACTTACTGCACGTGAGTGGGCTGACCTTAAAGTTGGCTTGAGCCTAGCAGCACACGTAGTGTTCACAGGTGGCTTCTTCATCGCAACGACGCTTCTATACAAAGGTCTATCACCTGAGCGTGAAGCAGAAGTTGAACAGCTATTCACTAACTGGAACACTCCAGTAGTAGCTGAAGGCGAAGAGCAGCAGAACCTAGACACAGCTCAGCGTTCAATGCTTGGTAAGCTAATCAGCACAGCAGGCTTCGGTATCCTAGCTATGGCTCTGATTCCAAACGAACCTACTGGTCGTCTACTGTTCCTACTATGTGGTTCAATTGTACTAACAGTTGGTATCCTACTAGTGAACGCATCTAAAACAGGTGCAAAACCAGCGGCTTCTTAAGCTAGCTAGTTAAACCCCAAATTGAAAACTCCAGCCTAGGCTGGAGTTTTTTTATGTCTGTTATCCAAGGCCAATGGCTACAAGAGGGATAATAATGACTAGGAGAATAAGGAAGGCGAATCCACCGAAGAAACCTATCAGGAACTGATAAAAGAGCCAGCACACTGATAATAGGCCCTTCCAACATAAGATCAAAATGACGATCAATACTAACCATTCCATGCCCTACCCCCACTTATGTAAAAAGCGTGAGTCTAGATCTCTAATTAGTTTTCAAACAATGCTTTTAGCCTATACCTGTTATTACTGATTAAACTTGTCAAAGCAGCGCTCGATCATCTCTATGACCACCTCTTGTGCCCGAGACTTCTGGGTTCTATGCCTATAGCCCAAGTAGGTTTCTCTCTGACCAAAGTCATAATCTGTTAGCCACTCCACCAGCTCACCACTTTTTAGTGAATCGTCGACAAAGTAGTTTGGTACAAATGCAAAACCGACGCCTTTACAGGCCATCTCAGCCACTGCATCGGGCTCTGAAAGAGATAGCTTAGGATAAAGGTTAATGCTCTCGAGCGCCCTAGAGTGCCTGTCATAGCCAGTAATGCGCTGTTGTTGTAGGTGCCCAATAAATGGCAGTTCTTTCAAATCTTGTAACTTGAGAGGAACTGGCTTGAGCTGAGTATTTGCGACCACTTGCATGTCGATTGAAACGAGACGCTTAACCACAAGATTACTGTCAGGAAGCTCTCCCGCCAGTATCGCGAGATCGGCATCTGGATGAAAACTAGTCGTGTCTCGGGAAGGGATAAACTTGAGTTTGAGATTTGGATACTTAAGTAGCAGCTCTTCTACGCCAGACTTGAGGAAGTAGTCGTATACGAAATCGGTACAGTCAATGGAGACCTTACCGGTGACCTCATTGAGGTCACTATCAAGGGTGTCTAATTCTGAATATAGAGACGTAAAGTGAGGAGAGAGTCGCTGATAGTAGTGCAGTCCAGTGTTAGTGGGCTTGAGGGCCGTTTTAGAGCGAACGAACAAAGGAGAGCTTACGCTCTCCTCTAGGTTGGCAATTCGGCGACTGACGGTCGATAGGGGGATCTCTAGCTCTTCACTAGCCGCCTTCATACTCCCAAGCCTGACGACCTGACAGAAGATATAAAAGTCATCCAAATTGCGCGCCATCTGTTCACCTTAAACCTGTAACCTTCTGATATTTAAGATACATTACCAGGCTTAAAGGCGCGACTATTTATGAATTAAGAGAAATGAGTCTGACCACCTTGCTCTACAAAACCACCGCCGCTTTTGTTACTTGGGTCGTCGTAGGTGAAGCCACCGCCAGATTTATTGCTTGGGTCCTGCCACTGGTACGCAAAGTTGCCGCCTGACTTTTCACTTGGGTCTTCCCAGGTGTAACCACCACCAGATTTATCGCTTGGATCTTGCCACTGGTATGCAAAGTTACCGCCTGATTTTTCACTTGGGTCTTCCCAGGTGTAACCGCCACCAGATTTATCGCTTGGATCTTGCCACTGGTATGCAAAGTTACCGCCCGACTTCTCACTTGGGTCTTCCCAGGTGTAACCGCCACCGGATTTGTCACTTGGATCTTGCCACGTATAGCCGCTTTGAGTATCAGTGATTGGGTCAGTATTAACGTTTGATGCGAATACCGCTGGAGTCACGAACAGAGAAGTCAGTAGTAGAGTAGATAGAGTTTTCATGTTGTCACCTATTCAGTTATGAGTTTCGATTGCTAAATCGCGTTCCCTGTCGACACAAACAATATTACGTCTAGCTGCACTTCCCGTATATATGACTTTTTGAGAGGCTCAATCCCATAAATGGAATTGATATCTTTTAGAAAATAGCGGAAGACAAAAAAGGTTCTTCACGGCTTAGAGAGGAGCGTAACTATTCCTTCTGAGCCAGTCACTCCCTCCGAGTGATTGATTCACAAGGCCGCGGTAAACCCATCCGTGGGCGCTTGACGCTCGCCTCCCTGCGAGCGACACCTTGCTCCATCAATCACTCTCCAGTGGCAACATCAGTGGGATCCCAAGCTTAGTAAGGTCCCGGATTTGGGAGCGGCAGGCTGTGGTGCTCGGCAAGTGTTTGAGGCAAGGATGCCGAAACCAAGCCTACAGGGAAGTATTTACGGCGACTTGCCCTGCGTCACTGGCAGAGTGAGCACACGAATCTAAAGTACTAGTTGTTCCCGCTAAGCTAAGAACCAAAAAAAGCCCCGAGCTTTCGCTCAGGGCTTTCTACTTTCTAGCCAACTATCTGTTATTAGTTAAGTTCGATAGTTACTGTTTCGCCGTCTACAGTCAGCTCTAGAGTGTTACCTTCTAGCTTGTGAGACACTTCAACTTGCTGGCCTTCGTTCTTATTTGGAACAAGAAGGGTAACAATGTTGTGCTCTTTAGAAGCAGCAAACTCAGTCTCAACGTGACGGTGGATTTCTAGGTCTTGGAACTCGTATGGGTCTACCTCACCGAAACCTTCAACGTTCTTCACAGACTGAATGCGATCTGCTTGGTTGATGAAGTTAACGTCTAGGTGTGCGTTCTCACCACGGATAGTGAATGACTTCTCGCCTGGCTCAGTTGCAAACGTAGTGTGCATTAGCCAAGTTAGGTCTTTCTCTTCGGTGAAGCTCGCCTTGTCCTGCATCACGAATACTTTACCCTGTACGAACCAGATCTTACGCTTGTAAGACTCGATCTCTGGAGTGAAGAACTTATAAGAAGCAGTCGCGTCGCCTTCAACGAATTTAACGTCTGACTCAGTATCGTAATCAGTGATGTTACCACCTGCTTCGATACAGTAGCGATCTTGGTGACCTTCGAAACCAGTGTTCTTGTTCTCACCATACTGACCCTTGCCACCAAATAGAGGCAGGTTCTTAGAGAAAGTGTGACGACGCCACTTAGTGTGCATGTCTACACCGAAACCACCGTAGTAGCCAGTGATTGACGCTAGAGTCTCACCGAACGCATGTAGGGTGAATGCGTTTTGGTCACCGTGTGAGTGAGAGATAGAACCAAATGGAGAACATTTGTAAACCATGTGGATGTGCTCTTCACGCTCAGTCATACGGTTATGGAACGCAGCCCAACCTGTGATCGGGAATACTTTCAGTAGAGGGTCGTTTGACGGAGCTTTCTCTTCTGGAGCGTCCCAAAGAACGTTGAAGCGAAGATCGTCGTAGCCGAAGTCCCACCAACCAAAGTTGTAGAATTTAGTATGCGCTTCAGTATCACGACCTTTAAGTTGGTTGTAGTACCAAACGTACTCAGGTTTCTGGTTAACACCCGCGTAGTGCTTGATGTTGTAAGCCAGTTTTAGGCCAGGGAAGTCACCGATTGAAGACTGGTCACAGAAGCTCGCGCGCTTAGAGTGAACAGGCATGCAGTATAGTGGGAAGTCACCAGTGTTTTCGTAGAATGTTTTGTTGAACATGTCTACGCCACAGTATGCTTTCAATAGGTCGAATGCTTCACCTAGGAATGCAGTCTGGGTGTTCCAGTAGTCAGGACCTTCAGCCCAACCGCCGTCTTCACCACCCCATGGTGGGTAGTGTACTGCGTAGTATTCTAGTGCGTATGCGATGTACTCGCCTGCTTTCGGGTGATCGTGGTAAAGCGCGATACACGTTGGGATGATAGCAGAAGAGATAGAACGAACACCGTGGCTGTTTAGAGGGTTGTTCAGTAGGTCAACCGTTACGCGTAGGTGGTGCATGATTTCGTCAAGGCGCTCGATCAGTGCATCTTGAACTTGCTGACGCTCTTCATCGGTGAAGTGAGCGTGTAGCCAGTCGTAACCCCAAGCCATAGCTGCGATTACACGGAAAGCCGCTTCGTCGTTATAGCCACGAGAAGTTACGCCTTCTGGATCATAAGTAGACAGTTTTAGAGTCCAAGCTTTTGCTTTAGCAATTAGCTCTTCGTCTTCTTTAACGATACCAGCGATAGATAGGTTACGCGTAGCGTTAAGAGCCATTTGGCAATCAACGTACATTTGACGCCAGTAAGGACGCCATAGAGAAGCCTTACCTACAGTTTCTTCTGGGTATGCTTGTGGCTCTTCGTATGGTGCTGTGTCTAGGAACTTCTTAGTAGAGTTATTAAAGAAGTCGTCGAACATGCAGTAAGACTCGTCTGCCTGCACCTTCGCACGGAAATCAGCTAGATCTTTACCTTGAACTAGAAGGCGTGGGCGCTCTTCACTTAGGTTGTCTAGGAATGATAGGTCGAAGTCACGTTTCTGAACTTCGATAGGAAGTAGGTCTACTAGGTTACCAGCTGAAGTGTCGTTCTCCAGCTTCATCTTCCTAATCGCGTCAAGCGCTTTATCGCTGCTCATGTCAACTCTCTTATCAAAAACTTGATGTTAGGGGGAATGAAAAATTCAATTAGGCTTATTGTAATACAATTAATTGAGTTGGCGAGAAGAATCGATCACATTTGTGCCAATTTCGTGACCTACATCAGATGTCTGAAGCTAGGGAATCTATAGCCGAATCAATAATCACAACAAGTTAAGCAACTGATCGCACCATTCGCAAAGGCTCTAGCAAAACTATTTCAAAATATTTCACTTGCCATACTAATAGGCGTTTTAACCTCAATTTAAAGCCTTTAACGCAAATGAAACAGCATGATGCTCATTAAGTATTTATGAAATTCACTGTAAGTTCCGTAATCGTTTACGTGATCTGTATCAAATTAATAATGCAACCGATTGCGCTGTAACAAGTGTTTCTGTGGACACAACCAGAAACATCCGGACTTTTTCACGCCTTGAATCTGTCACATTAGAAATCCAATATGCACTGGATTTTTATTCCAACCTACCCCGAGGAAACAATGTCTTATACCAAGAACATTGCTTTGTGCAGTGCATTAACACTGGCACTAGTGGGCTGCAACAGCTCAAGCAACTCCACAGACGACAATAGAATCACTATGGATCTACGTTTGATGGAAACCACCGACCTTCACGGCAACATGATGCCGTACGACTACTTCGCTAACCAATACGACTCAAGCTATGGCCTTGCGCGTACCGCAGTAGTTATCGGTGAAGCTCGCTCTGAAGTTGAAAACAGCATGCTGTTTGATAATGGTGACCTTATCCAAGGTAGCCCAATGGCAGACTACCTAGCGAACCTAGGTGTGGCTCACCTTGAAAGCAACACTCACCCTGTTTATAAGGCAATGAACCTATTGGATTACGATGCAGCAAACATCGGTAACCACGAGTTCAACTACGGTCTTGATTTCCTACATGCGGCAATCGAAGGTGCTAACTTCCCTTATGTTGTTTCGAACGTGTTTGAATACAACGAAAACCTTTTAACAGCATCTCACTTCGCGTCTAACAGCTGTGAAACTCGTATCGATGATGAGTTCCTAGCGAGCGCTACTACGGCGTTTAACCCTTACATCATTCTAGAGCGTACCTTTGTGGCTCGTGATGGTCAGGACTACACCATTAACGTGGGTGTGATTGGCTTTACTCCACCAAACATCATGAGCTGGGATAAGAGCTACCTTGAATGTGAAGTAGTAGTATCGGACATCAAGGCAACTGCCGAATACTATGTGCCTCTAATGAAAGAAGCAGGTGCGGACATCATCGTTGCTGTGCCTCACTCTGGCCTGACTGGCAGTGATGCAGACCTGCCATTCCAAGAGAACGCTACCTGGCAGATCGCTCAAGTTGACGGTATCGATGCCATCATGTTTGGTCACGACCACAACAACTTCCCTTCAACGACTGGCTTCTATGACGGTATGGAAGGTGTAAATGCACCAGAAGGTAAGATCTACGGCAAACCAGCTGTTATGCCTGGATTCTGGGGTAACCACTTGGGTGTTATCGATCTAGTAGTTCAAAGTAATGACCAAGGTGAAACCTGGACTGTGAACTACGAAGAGAGTACTGCTGAGCTTCGTGCTCTGCCTAAAGACAAACTAGAGATCTCTCCAGTTATTGCTGCATCTGTGGCTACAGAGCACGTGGATACCCAAGAGTACATGGCTACCCCAATTTTGGGTATCACTCAAAAGATCAACAGCTTCTTCTCAGCAATCGTTCCTGATCTATCGGTACAGATCGTTAACGAAGCTCAGTTCCACTGGGCAAACCAACTTGAAGAGCTGAGCTTTGACAATGGTGAAATCCTGCTTTCAGTATCTGCACCATTCAAAGGTGGCCGTGGCGGTGCTGACGATTACACCAATATCAACGGTGATGAGCTAACTAATGCAAGCGTTGCAGACCTTTACGTGTTTGATAACAACACACCTGCAGTGCTTAAGCTAACGGTTGCAGATATCAAAGAGTGGCTAGAGTCTATCGCTTCACAGCAGTATCAAACAGTAACCAACGAGGGTGATTACCTACTGAACCAAATGTTCCGTAGCTATAACTTTGACGTGTTCTACGGCGGTTGGGATGCAGATGGCCAAGCGATTGGTCTTCACTACGATATCGACGTTTCTCAAGCTCCACGTTACCAAGTAGATGAAAACGGCGAGCTAGTTACTGATGAAGAAGGTTACGCAATACTAAACGAAAATGGTATTCATCGTCGTATCCTAAACTTCTCGTACGACGGTGTGGTGTTGGATGACAACCAAGTTATGTATGTTGTGACTAACAACTACCGCGCATCAAATACTAAGATGCCAGGCGTTATGAACTCTGAACTGGCTCTTGAAGATGCAGCTTATACAAACCGTGAGCTAGTAGATCAATACCTGAAGCACCTTGCTGAAACTGCTGGTAGCGAAACAGTAACGGTACCAGAGCACACTTTCGAGAACGCAGAGAACTTCTCACTAGTTGGCCCATCTCAGACTTCAGTGAAGTTCCTATCATCACCAAACGGTGAAGAATTCTCACGAGAAGTAGAAGGCGTTACCTTTACTACTGATACTGGCAACGTTGGCGACAACGGCGGTTACAGCGTATACACCTATACCTTTAACTAATTTACCTACTACCTATATCAGGGTCGCAATCGCGGCCCTTTTTTTATCGCATTTTTTACTTCTAATTCATTGAACTTGATAAAGTTTTGTTAAAATTAATCTGTTCAACGAAAAGGAAGTTCGAGCAGATGCCGAAAAAGAGAAAGCAAGTCCCTGTCATTCAAACCCAATATGCCAAGATTTTCGTGGAGCTGTTTGCTGAAAACGGCTTTGATGTCCACCAATTGCTAAGGGATGCGGATCTTCCCTCTGATTTGATGGACAGCAATAGCGACTATGTACCATCTGAGAGTGTCAAACGCCTACTCTACTTGGTATCTGCGCAGTTAGGGGTGACCAATCTTGCCGATATCCTTTCACTTTCCTTTAAACGTAACATCATTCCTAAGCTACTTGATGGCATCTCCGGCTATGACACCTTGAGAGACGTACTAGAAGATATCGACAGTATCTTCACCTTCGACTCCCCCGGCTCATCGGTCTCCTATTCAGTAGAACATGGGCAGCATTGGTTTAATCGCCATACCAAGACCGAATATCAAAGCGAGTTTCAGTGGAAAGAGATATTCCCTATTCTCTACATCGAACAGTTTATTAGCATGCTAATTGGTAAACCTTGGCGAGCAGAGAAAGTGCGCCTGCAAGGCGCCGAGTACGATATCGTCAAATCCGTGCTAGATAGCCGCTGTCAGATCTTCGTTATGCAAGATAAGACCGGCGTTTGTATCCCTGAAGAGTTTCTGGATTACAAGGTTTCAATCAAGCAAAGCACTAAACAGCCTATCGAATGGCATGCAAGCTTCACAGACAGTGTGTTTGAAACCCTGAGACCTTATTGTCTGGAGCAGAACCTCACCGTTGAGGATGCCGCTGAGATTCTCGAATATTCTGTGCGTTCATTCCAACGGAGATTAAAAGAGGAGAACACCTCTTTTCGAAAGATAAAGGACAGTATCCTGCTTTCGCTGGCATGCGAGTTGATGGAGCAAGGCAAGACACTCACCTTTATTGCAAAGCAGTTGGGGTATCAGGACATCTCCCACTTCTCACGCGCATTTAAACGTATTACTGGCCTGACGCCTAAGCTTTACAAGAAGTCGCTAGCCCCTGAAAAGGGTTAGCTAGCAACCTGCGCGGTACAGTTACGAGATGCCAACTGAGCGGTACAGTTGAGCTTTGCCGTGCAATTAGCTCCATCCAACCACAGGCTATTTAACTGGCCAAATTCAGACTGATAAGCCTGAAAAAAGCCACTTTGAGCCTCTGTCAGTTGTTCGAGGCTGGGTTCGTGGTGCAGAAAGCTACCGAGGTGCTCTATACAGAAGTCATGATACTCGCGAGTGAACAAGATGAATTGATGCCACAAAGCATCCACCTTTTCACTGTGCATGCCTAGGTTTTGATAACCCAACTTATTTAGCAGGCAATACTTCTTAAATTCATTTAAAGCGGCGTTAAATTCTTCAGCATTTCTAAATACTTGGCTTTGCATCAGTTTCTGCTCGAGAAACGGCGCTCGATAAGCCCAGATGGGGTCGTTAAAATTGTCCATGAGGCTCCTCCTTTCAAACAGCTACACAGGGTGCTGAGTGGAATTTTCATGGTAATTCAACCTTAGTCTTTCACCGCGATTTTTCAATTTTACCCTCTGAGTTACAGGTCATGAAAAACCCGCCACTTGGGCGGGTTGATTAGCTTATTTTTGGGTGTTGAGCTGCGACAGAAGTTGCTTCACCGCTGTCTCTAGCTGCACATCCCGATTTCGAGCAACGCTCTCTGGGTAGTTGTGCACCAGTACATCCGGAGTGATATCTTGGTTTTCAAGCCACTTGCCTTTACTGTCTTTGATGCCGAGTTGAGGAACACCGTATTGCAATAGAGGCTCTTGCTGTGTCTGCCAGTTAACAAAGGTACCCGTACCTGGAACTGCATCACCCACCAGCTTACCTAGCTTATTATCTTGATACAGCTTTGCCACAACGGAAGCGTCTGAGTAGCTAGATGGATTAGCCAACAATATGGTTGGCTTGGTCCAACGACGCAGTGGGAAGTTTGCTGCCTTGTAGCCGTCTCGACTGACCGCTTCACCGTAATCCACGCCAGACAGCAGGTCGATGAACTGATCATGAATATTACCGCCCGTGTTGTAGCGAATATCTATTACAACCGCATCCTTGTCTTGGTTTTCACCAAATAGTTTATCCACCAGCTTCTTATAATCTTCCGACTCCATCTGCTGCACATGGATATAGCCGATACGACCCTCTGACAGTTTATTGGTCAAAGATTTACGCGTGTTATTCCAATAGCTGTAAGAAAGCTTGCTCTCTTTATATTGGTCGATTGGGAACACCTGAACCGTGTCGGTTTTATCCGAATCAGGGGCTTTAACGGTTAAAGTAGTAAGTTTGCCCTCTAGGTTTCTCAAATATGGATAGATGTCTTTGTCTTTAGCAATCGTCTTGCCGTTGACAGCCGTAATAATTGAGTCATCAGATATAGGAGAGTTTGGCAGGTCTACAGGTCCATTTGGCAGCACCTTATCTATCTTTATACCCTCACCTTGGTAGGTGTCATCATAGAAAACACCTAGACTAGCCACTTTCTCCCGATTACGACCAGCTCCAAAATAGTTTGCTCCGGTATGCGAAGCATTCAGTTCACCGACCATCTCGCTCAGCATCTCGGCAAATTCTGGATAAGTATGGATCGAAGGTAAGTAGCGCGAGTAACTTTGACCCAATGCATCCCAATCCACACCGTGAAGACCTTTATCGTAGAAGCGGTTCTTAGTCATACGCCAGACGTGATTAAAGATATATTCACGCTCTTTGCCAAAGTTGAACTCGGCCTGCACATCGAAATACTTCGCATCCGATTTATGGTTAGCGAGCGTTACCTTGTCGATCATGCCATTTCCAAGGATCACCACGGCGTCATTGCTCGGACTCATCTGCACATCTTTTACCGCATTTTTAGGGCGGGTAAGCATCTGATTGAATTCGCCAGTTTTGGTATTGATGTCCGCAAACACGTAGTTGTCTTTCTGGGAATACACCACCAACAAGTCTTTATTGTCTGGGGACAAGAACATATCTTTGATATCTAATGAGAATGGCGTTAAACGATGCAATCTATTATCTAGACCATTCGCCTCAAACTGCGTCGATTTATCATCCTCTTTCTTACCAGACTTAATATCTGTGCCATCGTCCGGCCTAAACCAGTTGTAATCAGCCACTGGGTTTAGGGCAAGCGCATAAATATCTCCTGCCACTGGTGAGCCATCGAGTTCAGTATTTCCGTCTCGTGGGGTAAACCAATATACGATTTGCCCGTCTTGGGAGAACTTAGGCGAATACTTAATAAAGCCGCTGTTATTGAGCACCATTTTGTCTTGCTTACCTGAGGTATCAAACAGCGCTATCTGGTTTTTGCCAAGCACGGTACCCAGGCGAGAGACCATATAACGGCTATCCGGCGACCAAGAGTAGTGCCAATCGCTAGCCTCGTATGAATAAAACTCTTTCGCTGAGATAAGGGTTTCGGTGCTGTTATCTTTAAGGTTTTCCACCACTAGACTATTGCTGTTTACCCGATAAGCCAGTTTGCCGTTATCAGGAGAGAGCAGAGGCTGTGTCTCATCGACATCGGTCTGGGTAATTGCCTGCTCATTAATGTTAGAGGCAGTGATAAAGCTCTCATCCGTTGGCGCTATCTCGCTCTTATATATATCCCAGTTACCGTTTCGCTCAGAGGTGTAATAGAGACTTTTACCATCAGCGGAGAAAGAAACCGACGCCTCTTTTTCTGGGGTATGGGTAACACGAACCAAGTTGCCCGAGCGCATAGAGACTACAAAGATATCACCACGCGCAACTATGGCCGCTTCTGGCGCAGTTGGAGATATAGCAAATTCCGAAATCTCGTACTTAAGATTTACATTACGACTGCCATCCTTCATTCCCAGCTTGCGGATATGAATGTCCACCTTATGACTCTTCTCGTCATCTTTAGCTTTTAACCAAATATCGCCGTCATAGCTAAATACAAGATCATCTTTGTTGCTCACTGACAAAGCGCGCACTGGAAAGTCTTTAAAAAAGGTTTGTTGAGTGGGTTCTGAATTTGAAGAATCTAGACCTTTACGCCAAACGTTAAATGAACCCGAACGTTCGGAAAGATAATACATGGCCAAATCATCTGAAGACCAGTGAGCATCTCTGTCTTCCCCCTTGAACTGAGTCAGTTGAAGGTGCTTGCCCCCCTGATAAAGCCAGATATCTCGCGCCGCCGATGAGGTGTGATGTTTGCGATACGCCTGCTCGACAAACGAAGGTCGGTTGGTATAAAGATAGCCCTGCTTGTTGTGCGCACTGGCAAAACTGCTGATCCCATTAGCCAACTCTAGCTTTTCACGACCACCTTGTGAGCCTACCGAATAGAGATAAAAGGCTTCACCGAAGAAACCATCGTTGACGTTCTTATCGCTTCGACCGATACGCATGGATTCAAAATAGATACGCTGTCCATCTGAACTGAATGCATAGGGTACATCCTGGCTTGGATGGTAGGTAAGGCGTGTTAGCTCTCCGCTTTGCACATCCATAGAAAACACATCCCCTGCCCCATATCGATTGGAACTAAAGGCGATGGACTTCCCATCCGGTGACCATATAGGGTGGCTACTAAACACGGACTCACTGGTAAGCGGAATGGCATCGCCACCTTTACTTGGCACTAACCACAACTGGCCTGAGTAGCGAAATACTATCTGAGAGCCATCTGGCGAGACCGCTGCATCTCGATACCAATTTGCCGAATCAGATGAATGTAGAGGAGCAGCCATACTCGCCCCTGTAGAAAGAGCAATAAGAGCACCGGCTTTGATAAAACGCGCGAGCATGTAACAAATCCTTACGCAAAATTAAATACGACTCTAGCAAAGCCTATGCACTCTGTACCTATCAGAGAAACGAGAAATCAGGTTTCAAATGTGGAAAAACAAGGGGTTAGCATACTCATCGACGATGCTTTTTAAGGTTAATAAAAGCCACCGGAGAATTGCACCTTGTTAGTGCGATGAATAAAAAAGCACGATTATCATCAAGAAAAGTTGGATACAGTTAACGAATAAGATGAAAGTTACATGATATTTTTACGACTTTGATTGACAAAGTAATTAGTTGCCTTAGTATCGATTGCGTCTGATATATAAAGTTGAAAGTGAAATACCGAGCAACGCAAGATTTATAGTATCCCTTCATTGTTCGACGCTACTTGTTGTTTTTCATTGGTTATAATTTTCTATTCAACTAATCAGCATGTTTATATGTAACTGTTAATTCTTTTGTAAGGGACACTATCATGTCTAATAAAACAACTGGCGTTGTTAAATGGTTCAACGAAACTAAAGGCTTTGGTTTTATCGCTCAAGACGGCGGTCAAGATGTATTCGTACACTTCCGTGCTATCACTGGCGACGGCTTCAAAACTCTAACTGAAGGCCAAAAGGTTGAGTTCGAAGTAGAGCAAGGTCAAAAAGGCCCTCAAGCAGCGAACGTTGTAGTACTTTAATTTTAAGTACAGACAAGATTTCAAAATGCCACTCTCGAGTGGCATTTTTTATGCCCGTTACAAAACCGACAGCTCAAGCACTGCCCTCCACCATTGAGAGCTGTTACACAGAATTTCTGTTCTACTCCGAGCCATCTCTCACTAATTCACACCTAGGCTAAGCATTCCCATTGTTAAATGTTACTTTTCAGTAACATTTGGATTACTAGTAACAAGGAAAAGTCACGGTGACATGGAGTGCATTAAGCCTACGCAAACGCTTACTATTGGTGATGGTGCTATCTGGCTTCATTGAACTGGTAATCCTTTCCATTGCAGGTTTCTATTACATCAAGAGCTCCCAAGAGCAAGAGACCGGTGAGAAAGCACTAGGCGTGGCCAACTTTCTGGCAAACAGTCCATCGATTATCAAGATGATCGAGACCCGAGAGGTGGGTGATCTAGATATAAAGATGGCCTCTCTTACCCAAGCCCTAGGGGCTACTTTTATTGTGATTGGTGATAACAAGGGGATACGCCTCATCCACCCAAGAGCAGAGCGCCTTGGCCTGCCAATGCGCGGTGGCGATAACATCCGTGCTCTCACCCATGGCGAATCTTATGTTTCCTTTGCTCAGGGCTCTCTCGGGCATTCTGTTCGCGGTAAGACAGCGGTGTTTAACGACAAAGGCGAGATCATAGGCGTAGTCTCTGTTGGATACCTACTAGTTAGCCTGCAGCAGCGTATCGAACCCTACCTTATCTTTTTACTCTGCATTGCCCTTGGAGTTGCGCTGCTTAACGGCCTACTTTCCAACTACGCCTACAAAAGATTTAAGACCACCTTGCTAGGTTTTGAACCCGAAGAGATGTCTCGCCTGTTCAGTGAGCTAGATGCGACCCTGAGTACCATCAAAGAAGGGGTTGTTAGCATAGACAGTCACAGCCGAGTGCGTATCTTCAATACTCGTGCAGCGCAGATCCTTGGCGTTAAACCTGAAAAGGTACTCAATAAGCCACTGTCCGAAGTGCTACCGAGAAGCGAGCTCAATCAACTGCTCAGTACCCACAGCGCTGAGAACGATATCGACCTTCTGCTCAATGGCGTACATATAGTGGCAAACCGTCAGCCGATTGTTGTCGATGGCAAGACTATAGGTGCGGTATCCAGTTTCAGGCCGAAAAACGAGATAAATGAGCTCACTAAACAGCTATCACAAACTAAGCAGTACGCTGAACTGCTACGCTCACAAACCCACGAATATCGTAACAAGCTCAACACCATCAGTGGCCTTCTCCATCTGGAGCGTATCGACAAGGTGCAAGAGCTGATTGGTCAAGAGTCCGACCATTATCAGCAGCTGATATCTCAGCTTCATCAGAACATTCAAGAGCCACTCGTTGCCGGTCTATTACTAGGCAAGATAGAGCGTGCTCGTGAGCTTGGGCTAGAGCTAAAAATAGAGGAAGGGAGTCAGCTCTCTCCCCTACCTAACCATATTCAGGCTGAGGACATAGTCACCGTGCTCGGTAACCTTATCGATAACGCCTTTGACGCCTCTAGTAGTCTGGAGTCAAAGCCTCTACCTATAAAGGTATCTGTGTCCGATCTCGGTAACGACCTTATTTTAGAGGTAACAGATTCTGGTCGCGGACTCCCAAATCAGATTGATGTAGAGCAACTCTTCACTCTGGGAGTCTCTTCCAAAACTGAGAAAGGACACGGCATAGGTCTACATCTGGTGAAAGAGATCGTAGAGCGTTATCAAGGCTCAATAGAAGCAGAAAACGGCCCTCAATATGGTGCTCAATTTGCAGTATTCATTCCTAAGGAAGGGATATAAATGAACAACAAAATCCGAACCCTAATCATTGAAGATGATGAAGCGATTGCACAGCTTCACCTTCAGTATCTGCAAGCAAACCCAAATCTTGAGATTGTCGGCATCGCGCTTAATAAAAAACAAGCAGAGATGCAGATAGACCTGCTCAATCCAGACCTGATAATACTGGATGTCTATCTGCCCGATGGCACAGGCTTGGAGCTTATCCAAGGACTCAGACAACAAGGCAAGCAGACCGACATCATTCTTATCACCGCCGCGCGCGAGCCTGAGATCTTACAAAGTGCCATGCGATTAGGCGTTGTAGAGTATCTACTAAAACCCGTCATGCTGCCCCGCTTAGATACAGCGATTAATAATTACCTATCTAAACAACAGCTCATCGAGTCTACCGATACCTTTGATCAGGACTTTGTGGACTCCCTATTAAGCGCAGAGCGAAAAGAGCAAGAGAGCGAACCAGATAGACTGCCAAAGGGCATTGATGCGGTGACTCTTAACAAGATACGGGATCTGTTCAAGGGGCAGAACGCTTGGAAAGCGGATGAGGCAGGGAAAGAGATAGGAGCTAGCCGAAGCACCGCTAGACGATATCTAGAGTTCTTGGTCAGCACCCAAGAGGTTAAAACCGATGTGCTCTATGGCACGGTAGGACGTCCGGAGCGAACCTACGTTCGCCAATAGTAAAAAGCGCAGACCATTAGCCTGCGCTTTGTATTAGGGGCTAATGACCTAGTTAGTTTGAGGCTGTGGCTTTAATTTCTTAAACGCCATTCGCCAGATTGGCGCCGTTAATACCATTACCGAGAGGATGGTAAAGACCATAGTAATTGGGCGCTCCCATAGGAATGAAAGCTCGCCATCGCTTATCATCAAAGCGCGACGAAGGTTCTCTTCCATCATCCCACCTAGAATAAATCCGAGAAGCAATGGCGCTAATGGGAAGTTCGCCAGCCTCAGGGCTATTGCACCCATGGCCACCAACAGCATCACAAACACATCCATAGTATTGAACGAAACCAGATATACCCCTGTGATTGAGAAGAACAGAATCATAGGTAGCAATACTGTTCTTGGCACAGCTAAAAGCTTAGAAATATACGGAATCAAAGGCAGATTCAGGATAACCAATACTATGTTGCCAAAGTACATGGAGATGATCACCGACCAGAATACATCCGGATGCTCAACGAACAAACGCGGACCAGGCTGAATCCCATAGGCAATCAAGGCGCCTAGCATAATAGCCGTTGTGCCTGAGCCCGGAATACCTAAAGTAAGCAGAGGTACAAACGAGCCACTAGAGGCTGCATTGTTAGCAGACTCAGGAGCAACTAAGCCGCGGATACTGCCCTTACCAAACTCTTTCT
Source organism: Vibrio ishigakensis (assembly GCF_024347675.1). Classification (NCBI taxonomy): domain Bacteria; kingdom Pseudomonadati; phylum Pseudomonadota; class Gammaproteobacteria; order Vibrionales; family Vibrionaceae; genus Vibrio; species Vibrio ishigakensis. The sequence continues at coordinate 1,775,805 of NZ_AP024882.1, forward strand.
GTTTATCTTTCGGAGCTAGGTTACGCTCCATACCGTAACTAAGGAAAGCTGCGATAGTTGCACCCGCACCCGGCAAAACCCCGGTAAAGAAACCCAGAATGGAAGAACGAATAGAGGTAGGCGCGACATCCTTAAACTCCTCTTTGGTCACCTTCATGCTACCGATATTGCTCATCTGCTCATTCTCTTGAGCACTAGTATCTTGAGAGGGCTTCAAGATCCCCATCAAGGTTTCACCCAAAGCAAAGGTCGCCATTGCCAAAAGCAAAAAGCTAAAGCCATCCATCAGGTCGGTAAGACCAAAGGTAAATCGCTCAACCCCTACGCCTTTATCGATACCCACGGTTGAAAGCATCAGACCAAGCACCGTCATCATCCAAGCCTTGATAACCTGACCGGGACCAGCAAATGCGGCTACTGCCGATAAGCCAAGAAGCATAAGCGCAAAATAATCTGAAGATTGGAAGCTCAATGACACAGTAGCCAAAGCGGGCGCTGCCACAAGCAGCATCAGCGCTGATAGTGTACCGCCAGTGAACGAAGAATAAGCCGCCAGAGCTAGCGCCTTACCTGCTTGTCCTTTCTGAGCCATAGGATAACCATCAAAGGCGGTCACTACAGTAGAAGAGCAGCCAGGCGCATTGATCAAGATTGAAGAGGTCGAGCCGCCAAATACCGCGCCATAATACACGCCCGCCATCAAAATAAGACCTGAAGAAGGCTCAAGGCCATAGGTGATAGGTATCATCAGCGCGATAGCTGAGATTGGGCCAAGCCCTGGCAACATACCGATAAAGGTACCCACAAAGCAGCCCACCACCACCATCAAGATATTCCATGGCATGATGGCCGTAGAGAGCCCTTGGAAAATTCCGTCTAACATTCTTATGTCTCCCTACATAAACCACAGAATCAAGGTGCCCGGCTCAAGATAGATATCTAGCCCTTGAGTCAGCAATAGATAAAACCCGATCACAAACGGGAAAGAAGCGCCAAATAGCACAGGCTTTCTGCGCTCTCCCAGAAGGTAGAAACCTGCCAACAAGAAAAGGCTGGTTGCCAGTACGAAACCAAGATGCGTAAGACCAACCCCATACAAAGCCATCAGTACCAGAAAGCTAATCAACAGCTTCCAGTTAAAGTCCATGATTGCGCTGCTCTCTTGATCGCTCTTGCCCGTTACCAGAAGCATTAGCGCCAGACCAACACCAACCCAGGTCAAGATGGTTGGCAGAGTGCGAGCAGTGAAGGGTTCGTACTCATCACCCGGAAAGAGAGGGATCAGGCTGGTTTGATATCCATAGCCCAAACAGAACAACAAAAACAGCAAGGCACCGACGCGGTTTCGGGACAGCAACTGGCCTTTTAAGGGGGAAGATAGATGAGACATCTCTCTCTCCTAAATAGAAACTGTATATGGGCGGTTCAGCAAAGGGGTGAACAAGGTTGGCATTAGCCAATAGGTAAGGAGAATGAAAAGGCAGACCTAATCAGTCGGTAAAACCCATATACAGAGAAAATTGGAAAAGAGGCCAGCCTAAACTGGCCTATGTTTGATTATTTAAGGAAGCCAAGCTCTTTCATTAGTGAACCCATCTGCTTCTCTTGATCTTCAAGGAAGGTGTAGAAATCTTTGTCAGCTTTGTAGTTGTCGATCCAACCGTTGCGGTCACGCACTACCTGCCACTCATCGGTGTTATACATCTTAGATAGCACCTTGTTCCACTCATCGATCTTCGCTTGTTCAGTACCAGGAGCGGCAAAGAAACCACGCCAGTTAGCAAATACTGTGTCGTTGCCATACTCAGTTAGAGTCGGAATATCAGGTGCTGCTTCAAGGCGTTTAGGCGCAGTCACCGCAAGCACGCGAACCTGTCCTGAATTGGACATCTCTAGCACTTCACCTAGACCCGTAGACAGCAGCGGAGTCTCACCTGAAAGCAGTGCTGCCATCGCCTTGCCACCTGCGTCATAAGCGATATAACGTACCTGGCGGGCATCAAAACCTTCGCCTTTAAACGCTGCTGCTACCACTAGATGGTCCATACTGCCGCGAGCCGAACCACCAGCAATCTTCACGCTGCGAGGGTTCTTCTCAAAGTCCGCAACCACGTCTTCCCAAGTCTTATACTTTGAGTCTACTGAGGTCACGATAGCGCCATAATCGGAAACGGTTGCTGCAACTGGGGTAAGGTCACGGAAAGACTGAGGAAAAACACCACTTAAAGAGCGCACCACGATAGGGGTTGAGTTCACCATCAAGGTGTCTTCTTGGCGCTTAGCGGTCTCAATCAGGTGCGCGATAGCCTTACCGCCACCGCCACCAGATAGGTTTTGGAAAGAAACCTTTTCCACTAGGTCTTCTTTTACCAAAACATCGCCTGTGCCACGCGCGGTCATGTCCCAACCGCCACCGGCGCCACCAGGGATCAAGAAGTGGATTTTATCAATATCCGCTGCTGTTGCTGAAAAAGAGAAAACGACGGTCAGTAGAGCCGATGCAATCGAAGGTTTGAACTTGTTTAACATGATTCACGTTCCTTATGTACCGCAAGCGCGGCTGTTTTTATAGGTCGATGAAAAAGTTAAACGATTGTTAACGGGACGTCTTTAAAGAACGAATATTGTGAATTAGGAGCATATTGGGAGTTTTGTTCATATTGTTCATGACTTCTCGGGCAATAGAAAAGCTAAAAGAGAGCCATTCGGCTCAATGCCCCCCTTTAAGCCCTAACTGATCGGCATTGCTCCTAATCACACCCATATCGAGCCACTGACTATATTCTATCCGTGTTCGGATGTTGTCGTATCTGGTGTAGTCTGCGACATCAACTCATCACAAGGTTTGCCAGCCATCATGTCATGCATCTTAGCCATCATAGGATGGTCTTTTATCATCTGCTCCATGCTGTTGCCGTCCATCATTCCATGGTGCTTTGCTATTTCAGCTGCAAAAACAGAGGCCGAGGCCACACCACTTGCTAACAACACCAACAGAATTACTTTTTTCATTCTCGTCTCCTTAAGCAATTAACCGAAGAAATAGGCAATCAGAAAAATCGCTGCGAATATCCCCAATGTCACCTGCAACAACAACTTTGGGTTCTCGGTTCCGCCATTGGGTGGCTTATTACAACAACTCATGTTTCTTCTCCCTGAGATTTAGACTTTGATAAACATGCTAAAGGTTGTGTCCTGCACCCAAGTCAAATGGAAACGATAAAAATTTTTAGTTGGCACATATTGGTAACTAAAGTGCACAATTATTGACTATGATCACACTTCATTCAGTCGCGGTGCTCTCAACATGATGCTTATTTACTTTATTACCTTCTTTATCCTCGCCTACATCTTTGGCTTGTTTGTAGACAACAAACTAAATGCGGTGCATACCATCACCGGCGTTTCCTTCATCTGGTTATTTGCCGCAGGCCCCATCGCACTGCTTGGGTTTGCAGGTATGCTAGTGTGCTACTTTTTAGGTCGTAAGAAGGCAAAAACAGGCATCAATTTTCACTGGCGCCGCGCTTCAAGATAAAAAAAATCCCGACCTCAATTGAGAGTCGGGATTTTTCACTTTTAACACTTAGAAGGTGTAACGCATACCAAGCATGATCTCGTCTTGGTCGTTGTCACCGATACCACCCTGACCTTCGTCAAGTAGGTTGATCTTATAGCTTCCAAAGAACGCCATATCACCGATGTAGCGAGCATACTCAAGGCCGATAAAGTTGATATCTAGCTCTTCGATGTCATCTGCAGAGAAGTAGCTATAGGTCAGGTTTACGTTGTTATCGCCAAACGCGTAGCCAAGGTAAGCGTCTGCTGCATTGTAGTCAGAGCCCTTCACGCCTTCTTTAGAGATGCTACCGCCTTGATAAAGTGCCGCTAACCAAAGACCGTTGTCATTGGTGTATTTTGCTGCCGCCATGTAAGCATCAGAGCGGTCAGTTTTGTTGCCAGCACCATAGGTTTCATCGCTCGACGCGTAACCGATACCCACTTCAACACCCATAGGTAATGCATAAGCCACTACTGCACCGTAGCCATTACTCTGAGCACTTTCACTGTCTGAGTTGAAGTTGCCGTCTACATGTACGCTTAAGCCGTTGTCGAAAGCCATCTCATACTTAAGAACATTCTTAGCGCGGTCAGCAGTCGCTACTGTGTATTCGTTGATATAACCACTGTAGGTTTCCGCCATATCCGTCCAATCGGTTAAGTAGGTGACCGCATTGTTTTGGTGGCCGTAGTAAAAGTTACCATAAGTAGATTGAACACCAGCGAATAGGTGACGGGTGTTTACTGCTACATCGTCTTTGGTACCGTCTTCGTTTTCGGTCAGTTCAAACTCATACTTACCGAAGAAAGACACATCTTCAGACATCTTCTGAGTACCATCAACGCTCAAACGTACGCGAGATGCATCTGAATAGCTACTACCGTTTTTGTCTGTCTTGTTTGCGTCAGAAAAGTTACCACGAACCTCAGCGCGACCGCCGATGTTTAGGGTAGTTTTATCATCTTGAAAAACCGTGGCTGCAGTTGCAAAAGGGGCTGCAAAGGTACTCGCCACTGCAATAGTCACTAGCTTTAATTTCATAGTAGAAACCGATCCTTATTTTTATAATGGGGTGCCATTTCATTTCAGGGTCAATGGCATTTAGAGAATGAAAAATCGATAAGAATCAGCAGGCTAATGAGTGCCTGCTTATTATCGATGGCAAGGATTATTCGGCAGCTGGCGAGACTTGTACAACCGCATATGTAGGATCAAACCCTCGTCAAAAAGGGACACATTTGCTTAAAATTGATTATTAGATGAGTCAGCTAACGTCAGATAATATCTCCCCTCTAAGACGCAGTTGAGGATTGGGAAATGACGTATTCGATTGAGGTTCTAGTTTTAAAGCAGAAGCTAGATATTTCGATGGAGTTGGCTGAAACCCTATTTAGTATGGGCTCAGTGAAGACAATAGAAAAAGGCAATCTAGTTGCCCTAGAAGGCGCAGAACCCGTTAGTCTAATATTTCCTATATCTGGTATGTTCGGCGCACAACCTACCTTGGAAGAAGGTCAAGAACACGCCTTTAAAGTGTATGGTCCCGGCATGATCATCAACGATGCCTATGCCTTACAACCTAGCCAAAGACATTGCGATATTCGTTGTATGCAAGAATCTAGAGTCCTTTATATTTCTCTTTCTAAAGTGCGACGATTACTCGAGGTCTCTATCGAATTAAACCATCTGTTACTGGCATCGGTATCAAAAAAACTCAATGCGTCTTCGCTGCTTCTGTTTATCCGTAAAGAGAAAAACCCTACTCTAAAGGTAAGCCGAGCTCTCAATTTCCTCGCTACTGTAGATGAAAACAAAACCGTGCACCTTAACTATTCAGAACTAGGCGCACTGATCAACACCTCAAGGAACACCATAGCCGAAGTCATCGACGAACTGCTAGCCAAAAAGAAAGTCACCAAGGTAAACGGCACCATCAAGCTCTCAGGTTGCCTTCTTACCGAAAACTAAAAAGCGCCCCCAATTGGAGCGCTCTAAATAACTAGATTTGGTAGTTGAACTCAATACGATGCTCACCATCTTTAAAGTTGCCATACTCGTTCCAGTTGGCAAAATAACGCACATTAAAGCGTGATGTGAACTGATAAGAGGCTGCAACCTCATGCGCAAGGATAGACGACTCACCGGCAAAGCCAGCATCCTTATACACGTCTGATCCCGATAAAGTAGTCATCCACATAGGGTTGTAGTTAAGCCAGATCTTATCCGTGATTTCAATCTTGGTATAAGTACCCACAACAGCAAATGTGCCCGGCACCGAATAACCGCTGATCACCTCACCATCATCACCTATAGCATTATTAGCAAAGGATACACCTAGCCCAGCCAAAGGATAGAACTGCACAGGGCCCAGTTTAGGTAAGGCTTGAATAAAGCTATAAGAGGCACTGCCCGCCTCATTGTTAAAGTCATAGCTCATGTCTATCTGCATACCACGGCCATTGGTCAAGTCTGCCTCGAAACGACGAAAGCGAACGCTATCGATACTGTCATTTGCATAGTCTCTAAAGCCCAAACTATCACCTAACGCTCCCTTAAATTCGAGTACGTTCATGCCCATAGTGGCATCGTTGCCCGTGTCAAAGGTTTGACCCAATTTAAAGTTGATTCCACGGTCGGTATAACCCGCACCAAGCTGTGTATAGACCGCTAGAGGGTCGGACATGTCTTGAACCTCAGTTTCAGCAAGAGCCAAAGATGAAAAAGAGGCCAGTAACAGAGAAGGAATTAGGGTTTTGTTCATCGTCTTATTTCTATCTGATATTGAAATAAGGCGATGCTAGCAATCCCAGAATTTTGCTTTTGCACTAAGAGTGCAACTGGGCTTAAGGGTAATCGCGAAGAGCTAAGGGACTACCTTGTTCGACTAAGTAGTCCCAGGATTCCACCTATATAGACGATGCTCCCATCAGCTTTTAACCAGCGCTCTTCAACACCTAAAGCCTTGTGATACCACTTACGGCGGATTCGTTTTTCTATCTTTTTGCTCATTATTTTGCGTTTAATTTCTGGACGATATTTAGGTTTTTCTGGGCGCTAGTCTATCGAAACTTATTGTTTGAAAGTTGCCATTTCATGCCAGATGACAAATTAAAGGCGTATAGAAAATAGGCCTGCGGGATTACACCTATGTCTTGTTATGGGGTAAAAATAGCTACCGTAACCTCCTCTTACTCCTTAAGTAGGTAAACTTATCATAATGTCACTGGAGTTCAGCTTCACGTAATGGGATCAAGAGCCCCAAGATGATCATGCTGACACCTCCAACAATAGTGAACCAGAGTCTAGGCATAAGTACGGCCTCAACTATTTCGCTATTAAATGGGCCTACGGATACAGCTAATATCAATAGCATGATAAACGCAGTAGCAACCGTATAGTTGTGCTCCAGATAAACCAAAATCATATATAGGGACACAATCACTAGGCTCCAAGTGATGACACTCACTACTAACGGAGAATCCATGTAACCCAACATTAAACCGAGGGGAACATAAATTAACGCCCCCAGAACGGTACCACTCAATCGCTCCCAAGCTTTTGGTGCTAGATTCTTAGTCAGCGGGCTGTGGATCATCATAAATAGATACGCTCCCAGTGCCGCGCCACTACCGCCGATAAGACCTAAACAAAGAATAAGACCAACACCTAGCGCCTTACGCACAGAATACTTTAGGTCCACCTTGTTCAGTTTATACGCTTGCTTGGCTTGCTCGCTTCCACTCTCAGGATTTGGCCAAACAATGGTTGCCGCAATTATCGCAACCACAATACCCAAAATTACAGACACAGCACGCTGAGTCATAAGCGCAATTGGGTCAACATTTGATGGCACCATCATCATAGACAACAACAAGAAAGTCAGAGGCAGTATGTATTTAGGCACGCTTTGGTGGTGTGAATCGCGCTCAAACAGCACCAGTACAAAGGTAAAGATTGCTGTGGTTAACGGCGCCCAAGGCATAGCAACAAGGGATAGCGGAACCGCAATTAACGTAGTCAGCAAAGGTATCAAGCTACCCTTTACAGCCGACTCAGATGAAGAGAACTTTAGACAGAAAAGATAGTGAATGATCCCCACCTCAACCGCCACAAAGGCTTCACCTGCGTCATAGAGATACGCACTGATGATTAATAGCACAATAGAAAGAATAAACATTCTATTACCCAAAACCAGATAAGGCTTAGGGGGGACCACTTTTTGCAAAACTACACTCATCATATTCATTAACCTCAGTTGTAATTGCTAATAAAGACTCTTAAACAAGGCGCATAGAATACGTGAGTTATTCAAATTAGATTGCCATTTGGTGACATGTTGATGCGATTAACTGGAAGCAACAAGCCTAAGTATCACAATGTCACCGAATGACTACCATTGGACTATATACCTGCTCGCGGGGAACAGTACCTTGGTCTCAGCCCACTCTCTGTTATTAGTGCAGATTGGAGTGACCTTTTTTACTAATAAATCAGTACTTTATTGGATGGCATGAAATGACAAGTAATCATTCATAAAAAGCGTACACTGCTCCAATAAAATTAACCTGAGTAATCCTTATGTACACTTCAGAAAACTGGAAGTTCGGGACAAGAACAACAATAAGGCAGGGAAAGCTATTGCTTCTTCAGCAACTAAAGACTGAGGAACAGATTGCACTATTTATAAAGGTGCAACTTGATAAGATGGCAACGACCATCGAAGGTGATATAGAAAATCCAGAGCTAGAGTCTCTAAAGCTACTGTTAGAGAGTGAGCAGGTAAATGCCATTGAGTATCAAGGCTGTTGGCAAAAGGCCGAGCAATCCTATAAATCCCTAACGGATCATCTGCAACGATTCCTAAGTTGCATCGCCTACGGAGTAACGCCAGCAGTTATGGCTCTGATTTGTGATATTACCCATGAGCTTATTGAAGACACCTCAGTTGAGGTAATTGAGCGTTATTCGTTTAACTAAAAACGTATGCATAAAAAAAGAGCCGCTTAATTAAGCGGCTCTTCTCATTGATTCATAGTATCGGCTTACTCTTTACCGAATACGTTGTTCTCTTGCTCTTGTACACGGATGAAGGTAGTACGCTTGGTTAGCTCTTTAAGCTTTGCCGCGCCTACGTAGGTACAAGTTGAACGAACACCGCCTAGGATGTCTGAGATAGTGCCGTGAACGCTACCACGGAATGGTAGAAGTACGGTTTTACCTTCAGCTGCACGGTATTTCGCAACACCGCCAGAGTGCTTGTCCATCGCGCTTTGTGAAGACATGCCGTAGAACTTCATGAAGGTCTTGCCGTCTTGCTCGATTACTTCGCCGCCTGACTCTTCGTGACCTGCTAGCATACCGCCAAGCATTACGAAGTCAGCACCGCCACCGAATGCTTTTGAAACGTCACCTGCACATGAACAACCACCGTCACCGATGATCATGCCGCCAAGGCCGTGCGCTGCGTCACCACACTCGATGATTGCAGAAAGTTGTGGGTAACCAACACCAGTTTTAACGCGTGTAGTACATACAGAACCTGGGCCGATACCAACTTTAACGATGTCAGCACCAGCAAGGATTAGCTCTTCACACATGTCGCCAGTTACTACGTTACCAGCAGAGATAACCTTGTTAGGGAACTCAGCGCGTACTTTTTGTACGTACTCAACTAGGTGCTCTGAGTAGCCGTTTGCGATATCGATACAGATGAAGATTAGCTCTTCTGATAACTCCATGATCTGCTTAGTTTTTTCAAAGTCAGCTTCTGAAGTACCAGTAGATACGAATACGTTGTTTAGAGTCTTAACATCAGCGTTTTGAACGAACTCAGCCCATTGCTCAACTGTGTAGTGCTTGTGCACTGCAGTCATTACGTCGTGCTCAGCTAGAGCCGCTACCATTTCGAAGCTGCCCACAGAATCCATGTTTGCTGCAATTACAGGTACACCAGACCATTGACGACCGCTATGCTTGAATGTAAACTCGCGGGTTAAATTTACTTGAGAACGACTTTTTAGTGTTGAACGCTTCGGGCGAAACAGTACATCTTTAAAGCCTAACTTAAGTTCTTGTTCGATACGCATTGTTGCATTTCCTTACTTCAATAGATGATGTGCCAATTACAATGCAGGTCTGAGCTTTGGCAGAAGCGATGACCATTCTACGGACACAAAAAAACCGGAGCGTTGGCAGACGCTCCGGTTTTCAGCATTATAGGACGTAAATTTTTTATCACAATAGAAATTTGTCCAGAACCGTCCAAAATTCGCTTTAAAAACAATCAAACCATTTAAAATCAACAACTTAAAAAGTCGTACTTTTCTTAAGTTTCTTAGGAACTGCGAGGTAGATCACCTTCAAGATTCATTAGCTCTCTGATGTGAGGGAGAAGGTCTGAGGCTAAGATTCCTATCTTCCCGCCGTCGGCAGCCACTCTATCGGCCGCAGTAGAATGCAACCATGCGCCTAGTGTCGCAGCTTCACTTGGACCTAAACCTTGTGCCAGTAGCGCAACTAAAATGCCGGTAAGTACATCTCCCATACCTCCACTAGCCATGCCTGGATTCCCCGCGCGAATCACAAACTTCTCTTTTCCGTTATAAATGATGGTGCCTGAGCCTTTTAGCAAAGTGACCGCATGATATTTCTCATAGAGACGACGTGCAGCAACATACCTATCGGATTCCACCTCTTGAATAGAGGTGCCCAGCAATCGGCTTGCCTCGCCGGGATGTGGGGTAATTATGGAGCCAGTTAAATCCGGCACCGAATCCATGTTGGCGATGAGATTGAGCGCGTCGGCATCAAACACTTTCGAGATTTGGTTTTGCTTGAATGCAAGGTTCAGAAGCTTCTTACCCCATTCTCCTTGCCCCAAGCCAGGGCCTACCGCTAACGCATTACAGCGCTCTACGCGCTCAATTAACAATTCCGATAAGTCCCCAGAATCATAGCTATGCACCATTATCTCTGGCTGACGACTGAGTAAAGGTGCCTGGGTTTGTTCACTACTGATAACACTGACAAGACCAGCTCCACTGCGAGCACAGGCTTGGGAAGCCAAGATGATAGCGCCACTAAAGCCTGCAGCACCGCCAACCAAAGTCGCTCTGCCGCTCTCTCCTTTGTGAAAGCACTCACCTCGCTTAGGCAGGACCTCTAGTGCCTGGGGCTTGTCAAAGATACTCGCGACCGGTCGCTCAAGATCTGCAAAGGCTTCCCCTACTCCCAACTCTGCGATAAATAACTCACCCACCACTGCTTTGGCTCTGCCGGTTACCAGCCCAGTTTTAGCTCCTATAAAGGAGACAGTAGTATCTGCGCGAACGCATCCGCCCAACATAACGCCAGTATCCGCCTGAAGCCCTGAAGGCACATCTAGAGAAAGCACCTTACTCTGAAGGGCATTGATGCGTCTGATGACATACAGCATCTCCTCACGAACAGCGCCAGAGAGACCTGTACCAAGTAAGCCATCGACAATAAGCTCGAACTCACCATTAGGAAACTCGTTTTCTATATTGCCGCCTATATTGAGCCATGACTGCTTCGCGTGGGAGGAGTCATCGGTGGAAGAGTGGCAAAACTTAGGTTGAAATAGGGTAACCGAGTAGCCCTCTATGGCGGCCTGCCTAGCAACTACGAAACCATCACCACCGTTATTACCGCTGCCGCAACACACCAATATATGAGCGCCAGGCTCAGCCATCTGTTTAAGGCGTTCAAAGGCGGCAAAACCCGCTCTCTCCATAAGTTCATACATGGAGATGCCAACGGTTTGGGCCGCTACAGGCTCGCTACGCTTAATTTGTTCGGCACGATAGAGGGGAAACATAGGCTAATCCCTTATGAATTCAATCACTAAAGGATATACCGAATATGAGGATCCGCACTGTGATCCTGCTTTTTAGATGGAAAAAGAGAGGCATAAAAAAAGCGCCGATAACGATCGACGCTTTTCACTAGAATGCTTTGATTAAGCTTGTGCTTCTTTCGCCTTAGAAAGACCAAGACGGCGATTAGTCGCTTTGTCTTTAAAGTAGAAGTACACGTAGGTCACTGCCACTGCGAAGAACAGATACGAAAGCGAGAAAATGAACGGCGAGGTAATATGACCTGCTTTAACACCTATCATTGTCGCTGTTACCGTAACGGTTAGCTTAGACAGCATACCAACTAGCAGTAGGAATACAGCAAGTTGTGGCCAACGCGTAGAACGGAAGGCAAACCAAAAACATGAACCCACAGCTAGCGACGCAGTACCCAGCCCGTAAAGGAAAGAGTGTAAATGTTCAGCTGACGCTGCACCGGCAGAAACGGAAACCAACAGAAGTAAGAAAATCTTCATACAAACCCCACTAATAGTTAGTAAAGCATCCTTTCAAATTTGAAAACTAAGTTTTATACGCATTTTGAATGAAAAAGACACAGATTGAAACCATTATTTTGCATGTTTTTTGTACAGAAATTTATTATGACCCTACATTTCACAAGGCTTTAACAAGTTTAATATCTCCCGATCACTACAAAGGCTTATCAAATCAGCATTTGTAATTCAAACCCTTAAAACCACACTCTAATTGTTAGTATTTTGTAAAAGTTAAACCTATTTAAATTTTTGTCGTAGTGATCACCCAAGGTATGGACACCCCCTCTTTTGTATGCAATTAGACCCCTATTTTTATCCATAAAATAGGCAGATCTACATCACAAAATGCTACACGGTAAGCCCTTGCCATTTGTATGGAAAATAATTTCTCTAAAATGAGAAAAAGGGATTCACTTCACAAAAAACTTGTGTACAATTCGCGCACCCATGCTCTTTGAATTGTTGAAAGTTTCAAAAATATTTTAACGGTTCGAACAATTAAACAGTCGGATACCAAACCGAATCAACGCTGAGAACAAATATGAACAAGTTTGATAAAGCGATGCGAATTCTTGTGGCAGGATTCTGTATCAACCTATGTCTAGGCATTCTGTATGCTTGGAGTGTTTTCAACAAAGCTCTAGTAACAGACCTAGGTTGGAACGCTGCAGACGCTTCTCAACCATACGCAATCGCAACCGTAACTTTCTCTATTGCACTTTTGGTTGCTGGTATCCTTCAAGACCGTATGGGTCCACGTAACATCCTTATCCTAGGTGCTACGCTGACTGGTCTTGGTATGATCGCATCAAGCTTTGCTACTACTCCAGCTATGCTAAGCCTAACCTTCGGTGTTGTTGCAGGTGCTGGTATCGGCTTCGGTTATGCTTGTCTGTCTCCAGCGGCAATGAAGTGGTTCCACGCGTCTAAAAAAGGCATGGTTAACGGCCTAATCGCATCTGGTTTCGGTCTGGCAGCTGTTTATCTTGCTCCACTGACTGCATCTCTTATCAATAACTTCGGTATCGACGACAGCTTCCTGATCCTAGGTATTGGTGTTCTTGTGATTGCAGTGCCACTAGCGGCAACCATCAACAACCCACCAGAGGGCTATGTTCCTGCGGCACCTAAAGTTAAAGCAGGTGCAGCTCCAGTTGTTGTTAAGCAAAGCACTGACATCTCATGGAAAGCAATGCTGAAAACGCCTCAGTTCTACTCTCTATGGGTAATGTACGCGTTCGCATCTGCAACCGGTCTGATGATCATTGCAAACATCACAACTATTGCTAGCGTTCAAGCTAACCTGCCAAACGCGGTTTACCTTGCGTCTATCCTAGCGGTATTTAACTCAGGCGGTCGTATCGCTGCAGGTATCCTTTCTGACAAGATTGGTGGTCTACGCACGCTATTCATCGCATTCGCGCTACAGGGCATCAACATGGTTCTGTTCGCAACCTTCAAGACTGAAGCGACTCTAATCCTGGGTACTGCAATCGCAGCTGTAGGTTACGGTACGCTACTAGCAGTATTCCCATCTATCACTGCGGAATACTATGGTCTGAAGAACTACGGTACTAACTACGGTGTGCTTTACACTGCATGGGGTATCGGTGGTGCAATCGGTACTGCAGTTGTTGGCTTCTCTATGGCAAACGGCGACGGTTACGGTCTTGCTTACACCATCTCTGCGGTAATGATGGGTGTGTGTGTTGCTCTATCTCTAGTAACTCGCCCAATCACTGAAGAGAAAGCAGAGCAACTTGCTGCTGCATAATAATCTCTAATTCAGATTTCCAAGGGTCGCTTATGCGGCCCTTTTTTGTACCTGTTATATACATAAAGACATGCTCAATTCTAAATAATCCGTACAATAGCCCAAATTAATTTCTGTGAACCAGTTCAATTCATATAGTGATTATTAAAGTATGAAACTTTTAGAGACGGTTCACAGTTAGTAAATTAAGCCCGCGCGCGCATTCACAGAAGGTATTTAATTATTTAAAAGTATTACTCAGATCTATTTATGGATTAATCATTTGGTCTAGTATCAGATTATCGAATGCTATTCGAATGGATAATCTAGAGGTTCTTCAAGGAGTGAAGATGGAAGTAGTAATCAAGAGCTGCCAAGGGCGGCAAGAGCTGGATAGGTTCAAGCTATCCCCTTATAAGATGGATACTTTTCTGGCTGAGACAGGATGTAATAACTTCTGTGAGGGCTGTGAGAGCGGGGTTATGATAGAGGTCTATGAAGCGGGAAGACTAACCTTCTCGAAAAAGACAATTATGCACGACTCATTAAAACGATTATTAAAGCAGAACAAGGCTATCCTAGCTTAGGTAATTATTTTAAATATTGAATAATATGCAAGCTCAGAGGATTCTCTGAGCTTTTTTATTTCTGAAAGATATTAATAAGGTTAATTAGGAGTAATTAACACTTTTAGCTTGTGGTGCAAATATTAGATATAACCACAAAATTATTCCGGCAATGCCCATCATAAAGGTATCTAGAAGCATGGTAACCACCAATGCCAACAGATAAAGCCAACCGTTATGACCACAGTTCTTCCAGCGTGCTACCGACAGGCCAAGTCCAAACCAAATAAAGCCAAAGAATAGAGGTATCATAACCACTAGTGCGGAATCGCCCATACTGGTGACGAGCATCATCAGCACTATCACTGTAGCAATGCTGGCTGCGGAGTATCCTAGATAAGCCAAACGCTGGAGTTTGTTGGTTCTAAACAGGAAGATGCTCTTAACGCTGACGCTCTCATTGCTATTGGACGAGAGGTTTTCAGCTTTAAAGATTGAGATAGCCTTTTCTTCACTGGCCGCTTGAATGATACGGCTAAAGATCTTAAAGCCTTGTTGGCTGTAGCTTTGGATCTCTTCTGATGCATTGCTACTACCAAGATCAACAGCCAAAACTACGGAATTCTTATACAGGATCTGATAACTGTTCACTTTGTCCCTTACAGGTTATTTTTTACGAACTCGATAAACGCAGATAAACGAGCAGTTCGGTACTTATCCCTATGATATATCATAGAAAATGGCACACTTGGAATATGCCAATCGTCAAAAACTGTGACAAGCTTCCCTTGTTCTAATGCCTCTTCACAGTAAAGAGTGGGAACACGTATAATTCCGTTACCATGTAACGCACCATTGATCAGCGCACGACCATTTTTACACTGTAAATTACCATTCACCACAGTCTCAAATCGCTCACCTGTCGCATCTTCTATAAAGCTCCAACGGTTTACCGACCCTATCAAGCATCTATGCTGAGCAAGCTGTTTAGGATGAGTAATTTCAGGGTGATTTTCTAGGTATTTAGGGCTGGCAAGGGTAGCCATCTGAATATCAAACAACTTACGAGCGATAAAACCTGCGTCCTGCAGCTCACCCATTCGAAATGCTACATCAAATTCATCCGCTATGAGATCGACTCTATGGCTACTGAAATCCAGATTGATCGATACTCCAGGGTGATCATTCATAAAGCGATTAACAAGAGGCACCAAGATCTCTTCACCTAGATATCCACCTACACAGTTGACCGACAACTGACCGCGCAGTTCCTCTGTATCCTCAATAGATATCTTTAGTGCTTGGTCTATATTGCCTAACGCTCCCTGGCAACGCTGATAAAGCCCCTTCCCTTCTGGGGTGAGCTTAAGAGTGCGCGTAGTACGGGTTAACAGGGTCACCCCAAGATCTTTTTCCAACCGAGTGATCTGCCTAGACACGTGCGATCTAGAAACATCCAACAACTCTGCCGCCTTAGTAAAGCTCTCTTGCTCCGCCACCAGCACAAAGGAGCGCACATCAGTCAGGTTGACTCTATCCAGCATCTGTTTCTTTCCAATCACAATTATTGTTGCAGTATAGCAACAGTTATTTGAGTAAAGCGATATATATCAACAAACAGATTGCCCCTAGAATACACCTCATCGAAACGACATCCCCTACACAAGACGGAGAGACAAACATGAAAAAACTCGTTGTAATCACAGGTGCAAGCTCAGGTATCGGTAAAGCAATCGCCCTTCGTTTAAGTGAACAAGGTCATCCACTACTTCTTCTAGCGCGTCGCGTTGAGCGCCTTGAAGAGATGAACCTACCAAACACCCTATGCGCTAAAGTAGACGTTACCGACATCAACTCTTTTGCACAGGCTATCAAAAAAGCAGAAGAGCAATTTGGTGAAGCTGAGGTTCTAGTAAACAACGCAGGCACTATGCTACTTGGTCAAATCGACACTCAAGATGCGCAGGAGTGGAAGCGTATGTTTGATGTAAACGTACTAGGCCTTCTAAATGGCATGCAAACAGTGCTTGAGCCAATGAAGAAACGCAACACAGGCACTATCGTTAACATCAGCTCTATAGCAGGTAAGAAGACCTTCCCTAACCACGCAGCATACTGCGGCACTAAGTTTGCGGTACACGCTATCTCAGAGAACGTGCGCGAAGAAGTAGCTGCTCACAATGTACGTGTGACTACCATTGCACCGGGCGCAGTAGAAACCGAGCTTCTGTCTCACACCACTTCAGATGAGATCAAGCAAGGCTATGACGACTGGAAAGAAGACATGGGTGGCGTACTAGCAGCTGATGACGTAGCTCGCGCTGTAGAATTCGCTATCTCACAACCACAAAGCGTTTGTATCCGTGAGATTGCTCTAGCACCAACTAAGCAACAACCATAATTAATTGAGCTAAAGCCAAAATGATAAGGGCAGTCCTAGTGACTGCCCTTTTTGCTATATGAGAAGTTCACTCTGTATTGAGTGATGACTCGACGCCGCATCTATCAAAGACTGTGCAGTGAGCGCCTCCACAGAGAAGACCTCAAACGCCTTGCCATAGTGTTCTCGCACACGAGTCGCAAGCATATCAAAGTCCCCATCGCCAGATACCAAGATGATTTTATCGATATCTTCACGCATCGCGGTTTCAATCACATCAATAGTGATACCTACATCCCAATCCCCTTTCGCACTGCCATCGGAGCGCTGTATAAAGGGTTTTAGCTTTACCTTAAAACCTATGCCACGCAGAATATGGTGGAACTGGCGCTGCTTTGGGTTATTGCTGGCAATGGCAAATGCGTGCGCAAGCACCACATCTTGCTTTTCGGAAATCAGACGCCAAAAGGCGTTGTAATCAAAGTGCTTACCAAAGGCATCGCGAGTGGTGTAATAGACGTTCTGCACATCCACAAAGACGGCGACGTTAGACATGCTTTCTCCTGTCTAGCTGTGTGACTCGAGGGCTGTGAACACCACTCTGAGTTCTTCATCATTCAAATTCAATAGATTATCACCCACATACCACTCCATATAAGACTGCTTAGGATGGTAAGAGACCTGTGGATTACCAATCCAGATACCTTGCTCAGTTGCAAGCTTATGCTGTAGCTCTAATGCCTTTTCTTGGCCATATGGCAAGATCAGGTGCAGCATATTCGCCTGAGGCATAGCTGGGTTGACCGCCAACTTAGGAAACTCTTGCAAGATCTGATAGATCTCTTGGGTACGCTCATATAGCCTCGGCATGATAGCCAAACGCTCATCAAATTGCATCGCAGCAGACACCACATAAGGGGTTCTGTGGTACACATCACCGCCTTGGCGCTTCATCCACATGGCAGCGAGCTCAATGAACTCCTTCGAACCCAGTAGAATTGAACCACCCATACCGCCCACGCCCTTGTACAAGGAGACATAGGCACTACCAAAGCCCTTGGTGATCTCTGAGTAATCTTTTTGATAATAAGCGCCCGTCTCAAACAGACGAGCACCATCTAGATGCAAATGGATATCTTGCTCTGCACAATAGGCCTTAATGGCCTGCAGCTCTTCCCAGCTTGGCAGCTGTCCGCCAATTTCACGCATCGGCAACTCGTATAGCACAGCGGCTATCTCATCAGGCCATGCCTTAAGGTCATCCAGTTTCCAAGGCTGATAAGCGTTACCTAGAGGCAATACATTAAAGCGTTGTTGGAACTGATAGCCCTGACGCTCTCTAAGATAAACATGGCTTGATGAGTGCATCGCCACCAGCGGATTGCGTTTCTGTTTTGCTACCAGTTGCAAGGCGGTAGTTTGGGTCATGGTACCCGTCATCACAAACAGACCCGCTTCATAACCAAGCAGATCAGCCACTTTTTGCTCCAGCGCTTGAATGGTTTCACCCTCACCATACACATCATGGTGAACGTTATTTTCCTCACACCACTTAGCCATCTTGGCAAAATGCTCTGCCGGAGTATCTTCTTTATTACCGGGCAAAATCGTGCTGCACTGCTGTCTTAAATTGCTCATTATCCTTTCCTTAGATCTTGGGGGAACCTTCCAAGCTACTCTTAAATTTTATGTTAGTAAATAATCACTTACGGTCACTGCAACATAGCGCTATACACCTCTTTGCCCTTTTCAGACAAAGAGTAAACCCGCCCCTCTTCCTTCTCGACCAAGCCGCAATTTACTAATTGCTTTAGGTGGAAGTTGAACTTGGTGTGATCTTCTATGCCAACCACTCGACACAGGTCCATAAACTTGAGCTTGCGATGAATCTTGAGCTGAGTCACCACTTTGCGGCGAATGGGATTTGAAAGAGCACTAAAAATAAGGTCGTGACTGCGCTCATCTAATCGAGATTTTGGCGCTTTACTGGCATGTACTCGTTTTAGGGTCATGGACAGTGAAGCAAGGTTGAAAGGTTTAGTCAGAAACTCATCCGCGCCTTTTTTCATCGCATCTACCGCTACATCGACAGTGGCAAACGCAGTAGTGATGACAACACCAATATTAGGTTGCATGCGTTTTAATGAGGAGAGCGCTTCTATGCCAGTCATACCCGTCATCACCACATCAAACAAGGCCAGGTCAAACTGCTCATTGGCGGCAATATCGAGCGCATCTTCTGCACTCTCACAGGCCGTTACTTCGAAAGATTCAAGGGTCAGAGCCTCGTTAAGAACCTCTCTGAGCTGTTGATCGTCTTCAGCTAGAAGTAGCTTAAGATTCATTACATTTTCCTAGGTAATTCAATAACGACGGTCAATCCACGGTCGTTGTTTTTAAACAGTAATTTGCCGCCATGTTGCAGAATCATTTGCTTACAAAGCGCCAGCCCCATACCCGTTCCCTCGCCCTTGGGCTTGGTAGTAAAGAAAGGTTGTGTTGCTCTCGCAAGCACATCATCGCTCATGCCTGAGCCATGATCGGAGATCTTCACCACCGCCTTGAGTTTCGATTGCAGGGTTTGAATGTGCAAATACTTGTCATCGACACTGGCATCAATAGCATTGCCAATAATGTTGCTAAATACCGCCTCAAGCAACCCCTCATCTCCGAGAACGGTCAGTTCTTCATCAAGAGAGGCCTCTACATTGAAATCAGTCAATCTAAATTGATTCAAAGAGAACGCTGAGTTCACAACCTCAGAAAGGTTGACTGGTTTGCGTTGAACAGGCTTCTGATGGGCATAATTCAGTATCTCTTGGCTGATCTCAGCCGCTCGAGACAAACCGTGATTAATCCTATCTATTTGACGAGTCACCACCTCATCTTTTGGAGCTTGGTGCCTTAATAAATCACAGCTCATCATGGCACTGCTAATCGGTGTTTTGATCTCATGAGCGACAGCCGACACCAGCTCCCCCAGTTCGATTAACTTGGCGTCTTGAAGAGAATGTGCAAGGGCAGTCTCAATCTGTTTCTTGCGCTCCCTATCAAACACTTCAAGGGCTTTCCAAAGGGTCACCAGTATCAATGCGGCGCAACTTGCTCGAAGTACTAACACCCAGAGCCCCATGTCTGCGGTCAGCAATCCCGCACTAATGCCATAGGCCACAAGAGAAGCACCCGTGTACTTAAACGGCAGGGCCGCGCCATGCCCTTCTCTCTCTAAAACCGAGGCGTAACTTATGACCGCAAATCCAGCTAAGGCACTGGAGCCAAAGCCAAACATCCAACGGATATGGTCTGAGGTATCTATCAGATACTCAAAGTATGAAACGCTGCCATAGCGCAGGCCTAGGCTTATTAAAAACAGGCTCACCGCTACAAGCGAGGCCAACTTTATCAACCCAAGATAGCGCCAACTGGTAAGGTCTAGCATCTTCCAAGAAAACCAGCCCATTGCAATAAACGACAACCACAGCTTGAGGGTAATAAAGGTCTGCAGCTCTAAGGTTAAAGGATGGTCTTCTGCATAGATGACGAAATAGAGCTCCGTCCATTCGTGCAAACCGTGCAGGAATCCAAAGGCTCCCAAGATTGGCAAAGTAGAGGCTATCGCTATCTGACTGTTTTTCAGATCTCGAAACAGTATGGCGAAAAAGATGGCAAAGAAGGCAAGGCCATACAGAAGATAAACTTTAAAGACGAATAGAGTATCCATAGAACCGATGTGAACTCACATTATAAGTAGATTGTATACGCTAGCTTGTTTGCCTGTATACCCACTCAGAAAGCTGAAAGCTCATCCCGTTTTATTTTGTGAAGTTTTCTTATCAGAATTTTCTTGGCTGATATAAATCTTATTCACGAAAGAACATTAATCAAAAACAAGTAATATTTCTGTCATATAGCAATTCTAATCTCCCCTTCGTCAGCACGGAATCACTGCTTGACTGGTTTATTTAAACGACATTTTTTAAACCAAAACCGGGCTATTAAATTTAACCTTCATCATGAATTTTATAGCCCTGTTTAAACTACTCATTCTTTATTTTTGGAGATTCATTGTGAAATTGTTCAAAACAGCTCTAGTAACCTCTGCACTGGTTGCAGCTTCATTTGGTGCAGCAGCTAGCACGACTATTAACGGCGCTGGAGCTACGTTCCCACATCCAATTTATGCAAAGTGGGCAGAGCAGTACCAAAAAGAAACTGGCGTTAAGATCAACTACCAAGCGATCGGTTCTGGCGGTGGTATTCGTCAAATCACGGCAAACACCGTTGATTTCGGCGCAACCGACGCTCCTCTAACAATCGAAGAGTTGAACAAAGAAGGCATGATTCAGTTCCCTATGGTAATGGGTGCTATAGTTCCTGTTGTTAACATCCCTGGCATTGACGCTGGTGAAGTTAAACTAACCGGTAAAGTGCTTGCTGACATTTACCTTGGCAATATCAAGTCATGGAATGACCCTGCAATCATAGCCCTTAACGAAGGCGTAGAGCTTCCAAACCAGCCTATCTATGTGGTTCATCGCTCAGACGGTTCAGGCACCACCTTCAACTTTACTGAATACCTAGACCAAGTAAGCCCAGAATGGCACGAGTCTGTAGGTGTAGGTAAAGACATCACTTGGCCAAACAAAGCCACCACTATTGGTGGTAACGGTAACGCTGGTGTGGCTAACTTCGTGAGCCGTACTCGCGGTGCAATCGGCTACGTTGAATACGCGTATGCTAAGCAAAACGACATGGCTTACACACAGATGCAAGCGGCTGATGGCAAATTCCTAATGCCAACCATGGATACCTTCCAAGCAGCGGCAGCGAATGCTGATTGGGACAATGCTCCGGGTTACCACCTGTTGCTAAACAACCAGCCTGGTGCAGAATCTTGGCCAATGACAGCAGCAACTTTCATCCTAATGCACAAGGATCAGAAAGATTCAGCTAAAGCACAAGCTATCGTAGATTTCTTTGAGTGGAGCTACGACCAAGGTGCACTGGCAGAAGAACTGGATTACGTTCCAATGCCAACCAAGGTTATTGATATGGTTAATAACACTTGGAAAAAAGGCCTAACAAATAACGGCCAAGCTATCATCAAATAATGATTTAAAGCCCCTGTTATGAAAATAGGGGCTTATTTAAGACTATGACTGCAATTACATTAAAAAATAAAGTAAATGGCGATTCTATTTTTAATAGAATCAGTTTTACCAGTGCTTTATTAATCTTTATTACCCTATTGGGCATTGTATTTTCTTTGATTGAAGGCGGATGGCCTGCATTTAAGGAATTTGGCCCTGGATTCGTATTTAGAAATATCTGGGATCCGATTGGTGGCCAGTTTGGCGCGGCTTCTGCTATCTACGGCACGCTAGTAACCTCGCTGATCGCTATCTTGATCGCCACTCCTATCGCAATAGGGACTGCAATCTTCTTGGCTGAACTAACCCCAAAATGGGTCAGCGAGCCAGTAAGTAAGGCTATTGAGCTTCTCGCCGCTGTACCTAGCATCATCTACGGTATGTGGGGCCTTTTCGTGTTTGCACCTTGGTTCTCTGAAGGGTTCCAGATGTGGGCAGGCATGCACCTAACAGGATTACCTCTGATTGGACAATGGTTCAACGGCCCACCAATCGGAATCGGCCTGCTTACAGCAGGTATCATTTTGTCCTTCATGATCATCCCAATCATGACGTCTCTTACCCGTGACGCACTAAGATCTATACCCAACGTGCTTCGCGAAGCCGCCTATGGAACGGGCGCAACTCCGTTTGAGGTGATCACCAAAGTTCTGATCCCAAAAGTTAAAAACGCAGCCGTCAGCGCCGGCATCTTAGGCCTAGGTCGCGCACTGGGTGAAACCATGGCTGTGGCCTTCGTGATTGGCGGTGCTAACCGCATTGAGACTTCGTTCTTTATGCCAGCAAGCTCCATCTCATCCACCATCGCACAGCAGTTCAACGAAGCAACAGACCCTATCCACATTGCCTCTTTGATTGGTCTAGGTGTGGTGTTGTTTGTGATTACCTTCCTTGTGATGGGTACCGCTCGTCGATTATTGAGAAAGTCGAAATGAACAAAAGAAAACTAAAGAACGGCCTATTTCTTGGCTTCTGTGGCCTCTCTGCTGCCTTCGGCGTATTCGTACTTGCAAGCATCCTTTACACCCTAGTTGGCGAAGGTGTTAAAGGCATCAACCTAGCCATATTTACTGAAATAACACCAGGCCCAGGTAGCCACGGCGGCTTAAAGAACGCTCTAATTGGTAGTTTGATGCTGACCACAACAGGTATCCTGATCGCCGCACCTATCGGCATGCTAGCCGGTACTTGGCTTGCCGAGGCTGCGCCTGATAACAAGGTCGCGGAATCACTTCGTTTTCTAAACGGCATGCTGATGAGCGCACCTTCTATTCTGGTGGGTCTGTTTGTTTACGCTGTTGTTGTGATACCAACCGGAGGCTATTCAGGTTGGGCAGGCGCAATCGCACTGGCGGTATTGGCACTGCCAGTAATCGTCGCCTCTACGGAAGAGATGCTTCGCCTTGTACCACCGACGCTTAAAGAAGCAGGTAGCGGTGTTGGCGCTCCTAAATGGCGTGTTATCACCCAGCTAAGCTATCGCGCAGCGGGTCCTGGCATTATCACAGCGATCTTACTGTCGATCGCTCGAATCTCTGGTGAAACCGCGCCCCTACTCTTTACGGCGCTGAACTCCAGCTTCATGACTACCGACATGAGTAAGCCAATGGCGAACCTACCGGTAACTATTTATCAGTTTGCGATGAGCCCATACACCTCATGGCAAGAATTGGCTTGGGCAGGTGCACTGATTGTGACCACCTTCATCCTAATCCTCAATGTATTGGCGACAGCGTTGCCACAACTTCTGAAGGCGAGAAAAGCATGAGCACGCTAGCAGCTAACCTAAACAACGAAACACCTATGGCAAACCTAGTTGATGAGACTCAAGCAGTAGTATCTAACAAGCTTCGCATGTCCATCGACAACCTGAGCTTCTACTATGCAAAAGGCGCGAAACCTTCGCTAAAACAGGTATCCATGCCAATTTATAAGAACCGAGTAACGGCTCTAATTGGCCCATCGGGCTGTGGTAAATCTACCCTGCTTCGTACCTTAAACCGTATTTATGATCTGTACGACAATCAATACGCCGAAGGCGAAATCCTTCTTGATGGTGAAAGCATCTTCAAAAACACCGACGTGAACGAACTGCGCTCTAAGATTGGCATGGTTTTTCAAAAACCGACCCCGTTTCCTATGTCCATCTATGAGAACATGGCATTTGGTCTCAAGATCCAAGGCGAGCTTAGCAAAGCAGAAATTGAGAAGCGTATCGAGTCTGCGCTTAAGCGTGCCCACCTGTGGGAAGAAGTTAAAGATAAGCTAAACGCAGACGCGAACGGTTTATCTGGTGGTCAGCAACAGCGTCTGTGCATCGCACGTACTATTGCCCTTGAGCCAGAGGTAATCCTTATGGATGAACCAACCTCAGCCCTTGACCCGATTGCGACCGCCGCTATCGAGACTCTGATCACCGAACTTCGCGATAAATACACTATCGTTATCGTGACTCACAACATGCAGCAAGCACAGCGTATTTCAGATTACACTGGCTTTATGTATCTTGGTGAGCTTGAGGAGTTTGGTAAGACTAAGCAGATCTTCCAGAACCCTCAGAAAGACCGCACCAGCCACTACATTTCAGGTGATTTTGGTTAATTTCGACTAACTAAACGTAGCTTAGAGCCTGTGTCGGAGTGGTGTAACTGCCACTCCGTTTTTGTTCTGCAGATTTAACTATGACGCTTCATAAATTCAATCATAGCCTCGACCGCTATATCAATATTGCCCTCTAGTGTGGCATCTGATCTTTTTGGTGGCTTGAAACTATGATCTCCATCTTGAAGATATACCACCTTGATACTTTCAGATAATGGATAGCCTTCTACTTCATCTCTCTTGCCGAAGGTATCTTTCTCACCTTGTACAACCAGCAACGGTTTTTTCAGTTCGAGTAAGTGCTCGGTGCGTAGCTTTTCTGGTTTACCCGGGGGATGGAAAGGATAGCCAAGACACATACAACCTTGCGCCTCTGTTTTCTCAAGTATCATTGAGGCAACTCGCCCACCCATGGATTTTCCGCCAATAAACAATGGTATAGAAGCATCTAACTGGCTTATCTCTGATAAGAAGGCTTGCTCTAGCTTGTCCATTTTATCCGGTGGTCGACGCTTACCAAGCTCCTTGGCCTTTTGCATATAAGGAAAATCAAATAGATATACCGACACACCATGTTGCGTCAACTTTTCGGTCATGGTTTGCATAAATTCGCTTTCCATACCGGCACCAGCGCCATGCGCGAAGATAAAATTAGCCCAAGTCATACTTTCCCTTAATATTGCTGTTAGCTATAGCTGTTATTGGCTAGGGTTGTGAGGCTCACAACGATTGAAGTTGTCGTGACCCTCAGATTAAATAATGCAGATTTTAGGGCAAATCCTCGCACGGATAACCTGAACATTCAATAATCTGCATTAGGGTAACACCAAGCCTATGAATCTCGCCTCTAGCTGTCTAAAATATTGAAAACTATGAATTTAATAGCCTATGAGAGACAGGGTGAAAAATCTAACTCACAAGAGAAAGTGGCAAATTGGCGCACTAAGCCTAATAGCAATATCGGCCTTAACTTTGAATAAATGCGCTGCGAGTAGCCAATCGACAACCCAAGAGGCTCAGGCACTCATAAGCCACCTAGATCTGGTGCTTGATGCTGCTAATCAGTATGCCATCGACAATGGTGAGGTTTTGCCTATTACCTCAGATACCGACCCAGCTTTTGGGTATCTCGATATTGATCGCTTAATCAAAAACCCCGGTCTCGATACTTGGCAAGGTCCCTACCTTTCCTACTCAGATACTTGGCTAGGCGGAGAGCAATACATAGGTCATCCTGATTATCTTGCGACCCAACTCCTAGCTAAAGAAAAAGGGAGTGAGTGGGTCCGAGGCAGTACGCCGGAAGGGTGCAGCTCTACATCAGAGGCATGCTCAATAGCCGCGTGTATCTGGATAGTTCCTTTGGCGGTGGCCCAAGAGATAAACACCATGATTGATGGAGTGAACAGCCAAGAGAGCTCTGATGCGACAGGCATGATCAGGTATGACAAGGCGCTCTACGGGGGTATAGTCTGTAAGGTTGGTGGCGAGTATCCGGTTAGTCTCCCCAATCACGACGATTAGATTGTGTTAGCGCTAGGGACCTAAGAACCTTCGTTTCAAACCTCTAGCGCCTAAGCGTTCATATCAACATTGCATCGCGTCTCTTCTTAGCACCCTTTTCAAAGCAAAAGCAGAACTGCTTATCACCGCGACTAACAACATTAACCAATAAGCCCCCACGACGCCCCATAGGCTTGCCGACACGCCAGCTATTAGATAGGTCAATAACCACCAAAAGTGGGTCAATGAAAAGTGAGCAGCAAACAGTTTACTCGCGTCTTTTCCATTTGAGGCATCGTTGATAATTAAACCTGAGGTGGTCTGGATACATGACATTCCCACCCCAAACAAGAAACAAAGCACTAGATAACCAATCCAGCTTGGTAGCCAAGTTCCAATAAAAAAAGCTAAACATATCAAGAACAAGCCAAGAGCCTGACTGCGATGTAGGTTTACTGGTGAAACAACTTTAGGCAAAGATACAGCCACAAGCATTGAACCGAGCCCTACCGCTAGCATGGCTAACGCCGTTTCGCTGCTTCCTCCGCCGAGTATCTCATGCACATACACAACCGTATTCACTATGACCATAGCACTGGCTGATGCGGTCGCTAGATACGCATACCAGAGCGAGCGCAACGATGGTTGAGATAGATAGCCAATCAAACCATCAAACAATATACGCAAGTTAAGCTTCTCTACCTTCTGACTGGATAGGTCTTCAGTAGAAGCAAGGCAGTGCAATATCAGCAGTGCCGATACGAAAAAAGTCACCGCATCAATCCAAAATAGATACTGAAAGCTCATTACCGATAATAAAACGGCACTCAATATCGGGCTCAATATCTGCTCCAAATCGTATGCGATTCGACTATTTGATAATGCCCTAGTGTAGTTATCTCTATCTGGTAATACCTGCGGAAGCGTCGCCTGATACAAAGGGGTAAACGCCGCAGAGCAGGTGTTAATCAAAAACATCAACACATATACCTGCCACACCTCGCTGACAAAGGGTAAGCCTATGATCAAGCAAGCTCGAATCAAGTCGAGCAAAACCAGAGCATTTCGCTTTGGCCATCGCTGACTCAATACAGAGAAGACAGGTGCAAGGGCTATATAAGCCAACATCTTAAGGGCGAAGGCTATACTCAGCACCACGCTAGCATCAGCTTTTGCTAAGTCATAAGCCAGCAGAGCCAAACAAACAGAACTAATGCCAGTTCCAGCTAAAGAGATGACCTGCGCTAGTAACAAGCGCAGGTAGTTTCTGTTCTTCCATAACGAAAGACTGGGGCTAGAAACGGTCATGACGCACCGCTAAATAAACGACCAATATCGGCTAATACGACTGACAGCCAGAGCAGAAAGGCATCTTTTAGTCGTTTGAACAGCGACCCTGCCTCTACATCTGAGGCACTTTTAACCTCTGAAGATTTAACCTCTCGGCCATCCACACTCCAGATCACTTTTCCTATGGTTTGCCCCTTAGCTATTGGCGCTTTGAGGTTAGGCTCTAACTCTAATTCCTGTTCAAGAGACGCAGCTTGAGTCCTCGGAACGGTTAAAAAAAGATCTTGCTCAAGAGCAACCGCTACCGAATCACGGTTTCCTTGCCATACATCCGCCTCGTAGATAACCTCATCTTTGGTAGCTACTTGCAAGGTTTCAAAGAATCGAAAACCATAGTTCAGCAGTTGCCTCGACTCATTTACCCTTATTTGAGAGCCAGCTGTCCCCATCACTACAGAAATCAGCCTCATTTTTCCCTGAACTGCAGAAGAGACTAAGCTAAAGCCTGCATTTTCGGTGTAGCCAGTTTTTCCGCCATCCACATTTAAGGTCTTGTCCCACAGCAACTTGTTACGGTTGTATTGTTGTATCCCAGCCCAAGTAAAGCTGCGTTTTTCATACAAGGCGTAAACCTCGGGAACATCCTGAATCACTGATTTAAGTAGCAACGCCATATCTCTTGGAGTACTGCTGATATCCTCACCGTCTAACCCGTGAGCATTCACAAATTGGGTATTGCTCATACCTAAAGACTGGGCCCATCCGTTCATCAAGCTTACAAAGGCAACCTCATCACCCGCCACATGTTCAGCCAGCGCCACCGCTGCATCGTTGCCTGACTGAATTATCAATCCAAGCATTAGCTCCTTAACTGTGACGGCATCGCCTGGCTTGATAAACATCTTGGAGGACTCCGGAAAGTTCGCAGACCAAGCCTTGCGACTCACGGCAACCGGTGTATCCCATGTAAGTCGCCCACTCTCTATCTCTTTACCAACCACATAAGCTGTCATCAACTTGGTCAAACTGGCGGGTGCAATAGGCACATCGGCATTGTTTTGTGCAAGAATATCCCCAGAATTAAAGTCCATCAGGACATATCCTTTAGCACTCAATTCAGGGGGTTCTGGAATCACAACTGCATGCGCCATTGATGTGATGAAAGCGGAGAATATTAGAAACAAGGAAGTCATGAATTTCATACTGCCTCCACTTGCGTTAGCGCGGCCAAGTCACCCACATAATGGTGTCTTTGGGCTTTGCCATCACTGATATACTGGAAGGTCTCGTTTCCTTTACCACACACAACGATAAGATCGTCTTTCTCGCTAAGCTGCTTGGCCAGTTTGATCGCTTCTGCCCTATCACTGATCTCAAAATATGGCGTGCTTCCCACTCTTGAGCGCAACACCCGAAACAACTCACTTTGCACCACACCCATAGGGTTATCTGAGGTGAAAATAACCAGTTCGGCATACCTTGCACACATGGCCCCTATGTCACCTGCTTGTTGAATGCGATCGCCAGTCACGCCCACAACCACGATCAATCTTCGCTTAGCATGCTCACGCACCGCTTGAAGTAACGCATTCAGACCGTGGCTGTTGTGCGCATAATCCACCAAGCCTATCGAGCCATTACTTAGCCCAACAAACTGCGCTCTTCCTTCTGGCATTTGTAAGCCTTCAATGGCTGTTGCTACTCGCGATAAATCCCAGTCAAGAATGGAGAGTACGCTAGCAATGGCTAGCGCATTTTCTACGTTGTAGCTAAACGGCATAGGCGAGTTCACCTCGATGCACTCTTTGCCATTGGATAATGAGAAACGCATTCCCCTAGGGCTTGTCTCGATGCGAGTTGCGATGAGATCAGCCAGAGGGTTTTGGGTGGAAAAACTAAAGATATTTACCCCTTTTGACGCCCTCTCTATGGCCGCAAGAGCGTGTGGGTCATCAAGGTTCACTATCAAAGTTCCGCCCGATTGAATGCGATCAACCAACTGCAGTTTTGCCTGAACATAACCATCTTTAGTGCGATGAAAATCTAGATGGTCTTCCCCAATATTGGTGATGACCCCTAGCTCAAGTGGGACAAACCCTGCTCTGTCTTGAGTAAGGGCATGGCTGCTCATTTCCATTACATTGAATTCAGTTACGCTATGGCACATCTGACTAAAGATATTAAGAAGGGTCACTCCATCAGGAGTGGTGTTATTAAGGGGGATTTCATAGTCAGCAAGTTGGGCGCCTAGAGTGCCTATATAGGCACTGCGACTCTCAAGGTTGAGGATCTGGTTAAGGCAGTGAGAAACCGTGGTTTTACCGTTTGTACCGGTTACGCCAATATGGCGCAGTTTCTTGTGCGGGTGTTTATAAAACGCCTTAATCAAAGCCAGACTTTGATAATGACTTTCGGTCACAATCACAGGAACGGGAAGTGCCATTGGCTTGTTGGCAATCACAGCTACGGCACCTTGCTCTACAGCGTGCTGCGCAAAATCATGCCCATCTACAGTGATGCCCTTACGACACACAAATACATCATTTTGTTCTACATCAGCACTATTGGTTTTAAACAACCTGATCTCTAGCGCGTTTAATCTTTCTACTTGTTTTGATATGGCATTGGTAAGCATTTTTCACTCCTTCTTTCAAAGCTGATCGGAGTGTAAGTCGCACTAATACATTAATGAAATCGAATGATTTTATCGAATGTATCGAATAGACTAATTGATAAATTCATCCGCTCAACTCATTCATGACAGAGATAAACTGGCAACGGGTAGACCTTAATCTGCTCCTTACTTTCGATGCCCTCTTTCAACATCGCAGTGTCTCCAAGGCTGCGGAGTCCCTACACCTAGGGCAGCCTGCGACTAGCTACAACCTAAAACGGCTTCGTGAGCTTCTGTCTGACCCCTTATTTGAGCGTGATGGAAATGTGATGCGTCCAACCACCAGAGCGTATGAGATAGAACCTAAAGTCAGGCAAATCATGAGGATCTTCAGTCAGGAAATCTTGAGTACCAATGGGTTTGAACCAGCGCAATTTGAAGGGCTGTTCAAGGTAGGCTTTAGCGACTACGCTGAGCAAATCTTTGCTCCTCAGCTTTTTGACCAACTTCAGAGCCTAGCGCCCAACGCAAAGGTGCTATTCAAGCCAGTAGATACCAGTAATTGTGTGGAGTTACTCGAAGCAAGAGAAGTGGACCTTTGCATCGGGGTGTTTTCTGAACTTCCCAATAAGCTCAGAAGCACCTCTCTTTACCGAGAACGACACTTGTGCACCTTTGACAACACGGTTCTCAACTGTAACTTGCCTATCTCTCTTGAAGATTATCTGGATACACCTCAGATGATCATCACGGCCAATCAAGCTCTAACCAGCCAAGTGGACAAAACCCTTGCTCAGATGGAGATAAAACGCAACGTAGTGTTGGGTACCACCCGATTTCTGACAATTCGACGCATGCTCACTGGCAGGCGGGTGTTGGCTGTGATGGCAGAGATGGTGGGAAGGTCGACCTTGATCGAAGACTCACTAACCCTTTGCGAGCCACCTATCGATATTCCAGACTTCGATGTTGAGATGGTCTCTTTGCGAGGGGATAGCCAACATCCACGGATCCTATGGTTATCTGAGTTGGTTAAGGAAGTGGTGACGGAAAAGGTCACGCGCTTGCGCGGTGAGAAATAAAAAAGCCCCGCTATGCAGGGCTTAAACTTAGTTACAGAACGCGCTTAACCTCAGCGTATTCTCCATTGGTTTTTAGTATCACCATGACTGTCTTGTCATTGCGATTGCGGAAAAACCAACCATGGTTACCCGTGAAAGCCGCAACCAATTCGCCCTCGGCGTTCGGTACCCCTCGCCCTTTCTCATAGCTGATCGATTGACCGTTTCCATCACCATGGGTATCAAAGTTCACTGGGCCACCTTTTGCGGTCCATTGAAATTGAGCCACCTGCCCCTCTTGCATGACCAATTTCACTTCAGCCCCTTGTCCAGGCTTTAGTGAAATAAGTACCCGGTCTTTCCACTCAGCTGTTGAAGCACTGTTATCCTCGACCGCTGTAGTGGATACAACCGTCTTCTGGACAACAGGTTTCGAAGCTAGAGCCTGAGCTCTTGCCTCATCTTCTTTAGCCTCTTGCTCTAATTGCGCCTTGATCTCCCCCATCTCAGTGAGGCCCAAAGCCCTGCCGACACCCGTTGGGTCAATGGCATATTCGGCAGGCAGAATGACAGTCACCAGTATTACTGAGGCACTAACCAGTGCGATTAGGGTTGAACGAACAAGCTGGCCGTTAGTCGGCAATTGCGCTCGAGTTGGCATATCTGAGTTATACATGTTGAATTCCTTTCTCCTTTATTGAGCGACAACGTAGCCAGTTAATTGATAACCGATGAGCATAAAACCTAGGCTCATCATCAGGATATTGACCGAATAGGCCTGACGAACAAAACCCTGATGCCTTCGCCAAAAACCCATCACAATCAAAATGGTGCCAAGAGCAATTAACTGCCCTATTTCGACACCCACGTTAAACGCCAACAAGTTAGGAACTAACCCGTCAGGTGAAATATCGTATTCGATAATCTTAGAAGAGAGACCAAAGCCGTGGCAGAAGCCAAACAGCAAGGTCGCAAGCTTGGTATTAGGCTGTACACCAAACCAACGCTGAAATGCTCCAACATTATCCATCGCCTTGTAGACCACGGATAAGCCAATAATCGCATCGATGATGTAGCTATTGATACCAATATCAAAGTACACACCAAGCAGCATGGTTGAAGAATGGCCCAGCGCAAATAGGCTCACATACAGAGCAATATCTTTCATCTTATACAGAAAGAAGATCACCCCGAGTAAGAACAGAATATGGTCATATCCTGTCACCATGTGTTTAGCTCCCAGATACATAAACGCAATGATGTTGGTGCCAGTGATTTCTTGGATATAGCCTTTATCGCCTTGTGCTACCGCATGGGCAAACACATCTGTGCTCACCACAGTCGCCAAGGCTAAAAAGAGGTACAGCGTCCCCTTGCGCAGGGTCGAGTTAGTGACTGCGCTTAAAGAGAAAAAATTCATATAGATTCCATTGTTTTATTAGTTGTTGAAAACCACGTTACGTGGCGTAAATCAAACGACTAATAAGTCTCTGGGAGGACGCTTTATCAAAAACGGTTCATAGAGTGGTCTTCCATCAGGTTGACCTTGGGAAATGGAAGTGAGTTCAACAATCAAGGATGTGGATACAAGAGATCTTAAGTTCGCGCCATCATAGGTATGGTGGTGATTACTCGCGTCATGATGGAAGGTTTGTTCACTGTCGCTTGCATGAGAATGACTCGATGAGTGAGAATGTTCATGGACACTCGCCATCGACAAACTGTGGGAGCGAAACTCACCAATGGTCGACGATGTCATAGAAAGTACGACAACGAACAGCATCACGGTGCTGATTAATCGATTTGTTGTCATAGAGTCCATCTGGGGCATCATGCCAGTCACATCCTTGTAGAAACGTGATTGTTATATTATAACATCGGTTGAATATCAACAGCTGTAGGGATAATTGATCGTTGAAAGCCGTAAGCTAGGTCTACTACTAAAGCTGAAACTGTTCACACAGGCTTACCTTATCAAGTATCTCTCTCCCATCTATGATAAGGTGCGCACCACTGACTAGGTCCTTGATTATCTAGCTCCTCTTACACGTACTTTCTCTAGGAATTATTTTGACTAATAACGACATTCTTCGCCGTATTCGCTACACCTTTGATTTTAAAGACTCAGAAATGGTTAACATCTTCGGTGCCGCCGATCACGAAGTAACCCAGGCTAATATCGTGAGTTGGTTGAAAAAGGAAGATGATAAAGAATTTAGCGAGCTGTTGGATGTCGAGCTAGCAACGTTCTTGAACGGCCTAATTAATACCAAGCGCGGTAAACGCGAGGGTGAACAGCCTAAGCCGGAAAGCCGCCTGACCAACAACATGATCTTCATGAAGCTTCGAATTGCACTGAACATGAAAGCAGAAGATATACTTGAAACCTTGGCTCTGGTTAATTTCAGATTGAGCAAACACGAGCTCAGCGCGTTCTTCCGCAAGCCTGATAACAAACACTATCGCGAGTGCGGAGATCAGGTATTAAGAAACTTCCTGACCGGTGTGCAGCATCAACTTCGCCCTAATCAGCAGCAATAAGCATTATAGAAGCAAAGAGTAACCTATGTCGTTTAATGGCCTATCCCTTAATCAAGAACTAGTGGCAGCCCTGCCCGCTAGTATTAGCAAACCAACAGAGATTCAGCTCCAAGCCATTCCAGCAATTCTGAATCAAAGAGACCTGTTGGCTATCGCGAAAACAGGAAGTGGCAAAACATTGGCTTATGGGTTATCGCTATTGCAGCTAATCGAAGAAAACCCACAAAACAATCTAGCTCTGATACTAGTTCCAACCCGTGAACTCGCTTTGCAAGTAGACAAGGCGCTTGACTCGATATCGAGGAACATAAGGTCCGTCTGTCTTTGCGGTGGTGTAGATAAGTCTAAGCAAATAGCCGAGCTTGCGAATCACCCACAGATTATTGTGGCGACTCCAGGCCGACTGCTTGACCTAATGGCTGAAAAAGCATTCGATGCAACGAGCATAAACAAGCTGGTTCTTGATGAAGCAGATCGACTTTTGGAAATGGGATTCTGGACGGATGTTCAAAAGATCATTAATCAGATTTCTGCGAAACGCCAAACTCTAATGTTCTCTGCAACCTTCCCTGAATTGCTTAAAAGTAAGGCAGAGGCTCTGCTTCATACTCCAAAAGTCATCAAAGTACGCGAAGCAGAAACCAAAGCAGCAGCTATCGATGAGCAACTGTTCTTAGTAAATAAGGGCGGTAAAACCAAGGCACTGATACACCAAATCAAGAACAACAACTGGCAACAAGTGTTGGTCTTTATCGGTGCCAAAGACAACGCCGATGCATTATGCAAAAAGCTAAATAAAGCAGGGCTGGTGACTGCTGCACTTCATGGAAACAAGGACCAGGCAGAAAGAGAAACAACCCTTGAGCTATTCAAACAGCACAAGATACAGGTTCTTATCGCCACAGACCTGCTTGCTCGCGGTGTGCATGTAGAGCGTTTGCCTGTGGTGATTAACTTTGAACTACCATCAAATGCGGAAGTTTATGTGCACCGAATCGGCCGAACCGCTCGCGCAGGACAACAAGGCATAGCGATTTCTCTGGTTTGCCATGGTGAATCTGAATACCTGACTGCAATAAGAAAAGCCACGTCACGCGAACTGCCACTTCAAGAATTAGAAGGTTTCCCTGTAACGGACAAGCCGTCGACTGGCGAAAGCAAACGAGCCCCGAGAGATAAACAAGCCAATCGCAGAACCAACAGCAAAAAAAGCATCAAGCAGTTTAAGACCAGAACAAAGGGTTAAGCCCAAAACAACGGCTCAGAAACCGTTTTCTCGAGCCGTACATCCATGAGTATAAACAAACCCACCAAACATATATTTAGTAGCTTCGGCCCCCAAGACTGCGATCTTTGCTCCCGCCTTTAGCTCACCATTATTCACTAGATTGGAGAAACTGCACCAAATCGCAGCCGAGCCTAAATTACCCCAATGCTTGGCATCGTTGATAATCTTATTTGGGTCAATATCCAACGCTTCTGATAGCATAGTATCGATATGACCACTGGCTTGGTGAGGAATGATGTAGTCGAAGTCACGAAGCTGGTAGCCTCGGCTTTTCAATGCCTGAATGCTCGCCTCAAATAGCGCCTGACCATTTTCACGTACCTTGCTCGCATCGTGATGAAAGCGTGCCTTGGTATCTTGGGTATATGCTGGTAGCGAGCCACCATCAAGTGACAGCCCGGGAGACTTATCAATACCTATCTGCCCTGTAAAGCAATCTGAGATGATACCAATCCCTTGATGTGCCTCAGGCGCTACTATGACTCCCCCAGCACCGTCGCCCATTTGCATGTAATTGATAAGCTGAGGTTGGTCCAAAAAATCCGGCTGATAATCAAAATAAACAGAACCTGTTTCACTGCCCACTATCACCACAGGTTTACCTAACATAGCAATCCGAGGGATCGCGATTTGCAGTGAATTCGCAAAGCCTGTGCACGCTTGCCTAAGCTCCATAAAAGCGCCTCGATATCGAAGTTTTTCAGCCACCCACGCGATGCTTGGCGGCAGCTGTGTATCCGGTGTGGTGGTGTGACCGATAAGATAATCAATGTCATCGAGTGTTATGAAGGATTGACTGACTAGGGCACGAACGGTTTGCTCAGCAAGATCTGAATTAGAAGGATTTGGGCGACTGACGGCTTTTTCGATGCTTCGTGAGAAATGACGCTGTTCAATTCCCAAGTAGGGAGCTATACGAGCCGCTACTTTGGCGTAGCGCTTACCTGATAATTGTTCGAGTGCCGATATCAATTGCGTATTGCTGAGTTGTTGTGGTGGAAATTGATGGCTAGCAGCGAGTAAAGAAACTGCACCTGGTAAGAATGTCGCGCTCATTGATTTCCTCTCCTTGAAAGTCGAAATTGTTAGGCGCTGCTCGCCTCAAAAATATCGTCTAGTTGGACACCTATTTCAGAAAAAGCCGCCTGCTCCGTATTGAGTAACTCAAACAGTCGCCGTGATATCACCGCATCCATCTCTTTCCACTTTGATTTGTCATAGCCAAGCGTCAATGCGTGCCGTTTTGAGACCGAAACGTGCCTAGCTTCGTCTTGTTTTATAGCGCGACATAAGAGAACAAAGGGGTGTTGAGGGGCTAGGTGGCCTTTCTCTATAAACAGCATCAACTTACACACCAGCGCATCGAGGCAAGCAATTTGAGCAAAGTGCTCTTCAATGGTTTTACGTGCTCCTAGAGAGGTAAAAAAACGCTGGCTACGACGCTTGATAGCCAAGATATCGACCGGCTCTGCTAGCTGACTGCGCACGCATTCCAGTGCTTCCTCATGGTATTTCTCATCTAACACAATCCGCTCAAAATCGTCCTGAGCATTTGTTTCGATTGAATGGACCTTCTGCCTCTGTGACTCGTTATAGAACACCCACTGAGAGCTTTGTTCACCGCACACCAGTAGAGGTAGCAAGCGAGACAGTGCAGCTGCTTGCGCTTCACTAAACCGAAATTCGCTACTTTGATATTGCTCAAGCCATGCGCGTACTGGACTTTCACTATTGGCAGCAAAAGAACTTGAAGCCTCTAAAGGGACAGATGGAAAACAGGCTTTCATGGTCATGGCACAATCCGTTGGCAACACATGCTATAGAGAGACCGGATTAATCAGAAATTCTTTTCTTGGGAGGGTTAAAACTTGTGCGCGGGGCACGTGGACGGGTGTAGCGCTTCGGGTAGCGAGGAAAATGAGGGAGAATATTTGCTGTTTTGTTTCAACAATCTCGTCACCCTTTAGTTCAAATCTAGATAGCCGATCGCAAACTCAACTCACTTTTAGACAGAAGCTTGTCAGTGATATTACTAATTTAGCAAAGTACGAAAAACGTTGATTAACCTCTAACCGATATCTCGGGTATACGTTTTTTGAGGTTGCAGTCACAGAAGCATCATTAGCAATAACATCAATATTAACAGTGACATATAATGATAGTAGTTATCATTATCATATTTAAATGCCAATTATTACACTATTACGGTTGGCTTAGTCGGTAGTGCTGTTTCTGGTGGGCTGGCTCTGATAATGGGGGCTGGAACATAGGGTGCTCTAGCTACTGGAGGTGTTCGGATCTCCGTTAGTGATGGGTGTAACCGTTGTCATAGCTAAAAAATAAACAGTCGTTAATTTTTAGAAGCAAGAGGTACCAAATTGGCTGAGTTTATGGACAAAATGGTAAAAGAAAGCCTACTGACTTGTGCATTAATCATGATAGGGGTGGGAGTTTCCGAAGGTAGCTTCTCAAATGGCTTATTATCTCCTGAAGCCATCAGGGTTTATATGTTGACCATGATATTTACACCCATTCACGCATTGTTAGTCATCGAGTTTAAGCGGTTACTTTCAAAATAATTTTTCTTCATCTAAGGTTATCAGCTGACAACTTAGTATTCTCCATGGCCAATTTCAGTAGCATTTATGAGCTGTTGAAGAACTTTGAAATTCATTGAAGGGGACCTAAGTCAAACGAACGCTAACTTTCTCGCCTTTTGCATATAGGTCGTTGCAATAATCGTTGACTCTTTCCTCAATAGGGCTCTTTTGCAAATAAGTCTCTACCGAAGCGTAATCACACAAGTACCTACCCTGCATAGCACTATAAATTTGTCCATTGAGTAGTTAAATTTATCGCAGGACTTGAAAGAGAAGAATCGACGCCAATTCGAAGACTTCAGTCTCTCGCTCTAAACTCATTTTTGGACAGAAACATGTTAGTGGCTTTGCTAAAAGCACCCTATGAATAACTGCCAATATGGGAAACCACTCAACGAGATATCTAGTTTTAAAGGTACATTTCACAAGCCCGACAATCTACAGACAAGACATATATTTCGTCGAGAAAGTATATGTCTGTAATACTTAACCAAATCATAAAGAAGATTTTTAAAACCTCCTCAATTATTTAGAAATGATAGTCGTTGAACCTCAATCGCTTTCTATACATGCCTATTCTTCCGTAATTGCTTCCAAATCATTAACAATAATTTGCTTTGCTTCGTCATGATTTTTCCAAAAAGCCACGGCTCCTGATCCGCCAGTGCTCGACATACTCCAACTCTGGACTTCACAGTTTCTTATCTGGCCAACATAGGTAGCAAATGTTGGCTTATCACGATCACCATAGAAATAGCCATCAAACTCGTAGTAGAGTGCTCCTATCAAAGGGCAATTAAGAGACGTATCGTATTGATACCTAACATATCCAGTGGGCTCAGTATTGTCATCGAACATCATAAAGTACCAATAACCGCCATTTTCATTTACTTGACTGATATCATACATTCTCACTAAATCTAGGTTTTCATCATAATCAAAAAACGTAAAGTGCTCAGTATCATTAGTAGTTTGTTTGCATGGATTGTAATATCCAGCTTCTTCAGTCAAATAAAATCCTCGAAGAGTTCCTTCACTATGAATCTCTATCTCTTGGCCACATAGCATAGTTATTGGAAGGCCAGGTTCTAATGGAAGTTCGGGCTCTGTAGGCGGTTTTTCTTCGCAATATTCACTATCTATACACTCTTCAGGAACTTCTGGAGGCAATGGTTCTATTGGTGGTGCTGGAGGAATAGGTACGGGTAATTCTGTTTCTGGAGGTTCGATAGGCTCCCCGCATTCATCACATGGTTCTGGTTCTATAGGAGGAAGAGGCTCTATAGGAGGGTTTGGTTCTACCGGTGGAGACGGTTCCTCGATTGGTGGCTGTTCTGGTGGTATTTGAGGGCTGTTCGAATCCTCACTACCACATGCAGCCAACAGTATGGTCAAACTAGTTAATACTACTTTCTTCATTTTAGAGTTTCTTAAATTAATATTTGAGCCGATAGTACCAAAGCCTCTAAATATTAATTACCAATACGCGCCATGTAGAAAGTTACTTGCTAGCCCTACTGAAGTAGATGAACAAATTTGGTCAAATTGATAGAGCTTGGGCATGAGGAAAAGTAATCAAATATCAAGCTGAATGCAGTTTAAAAAAACAACTCAAAACATAATGGGCCAAGGGCGAGCTAGCTAAAATCCCCGCTAACACGCCTCTGGACAATTCTGATTCAGGGCAACCTGTCTTTTCTGTCAGAAGCAGGAACTGAAATTGACAGATTGATGAGTATTAGTGATGAAGTCCTTTGCCCCCACCCCTAGTATGCGAATATGCATGAGCAGTGTCATTACCAGCTTTTTTCCAACGGTTTCCTCTGGATAGAGCAGACTTTGAGTTGAAGAAGTTATCAATCTCGGCTTTCCTTTTCGCTTTTCTATTAGCCTCTTGCTCGCCGTCTTTAATCTCCTTGGGTGCGGTAGCACCTTGACCAACAAGTAGGTATCGAGTTAAAGCGTTCCAAATTTTTTTTAACATAAGAAATCAATAGTAAGATTGGGTTTGAAGCAGTCGATTAAGGGATAAGCTGACGTATTGCAAAACTTCTATTGTCGTGACCAAAATAATTAAGCCACAACAGGTTGCACTAACTACTCTCTTTTGAGTTCACTCGACAACAATAGTTCAGGAACTGCAATGCTTTAAAGCGCGTCACCTCCACCATTGTTCCATGCCTTAGTAAATCCTTTGGCGCTAAAGTTTACTGCACCACCATTAGGCCCAAATTTCACATGAACAACATTCTTTCGTTTGAACTCGTTTACAATGAATTGTTGCCCAGCGTCAGTGAGTGCGCCTGCGCTTGTGTATTCCCCAGACGAATCTTGAAACTCATTGCAGCTCTCAACCATCCTTACGTTCTGGCCGTTAATTGTATACGTGACTTCTTCGAGATTATTGCGCCCGTAGTTTGACGGGTTACAAGAGCTGGTGTACTGAATCTCCCAATAGAAAAACACCCTCTGGTTCCCGCCTACCGTCATTCCAACCTTAGCGGACGCGTACTGGTTGCCTTTATTGGGTATATGAAGCTCAGTTATAGCCTTGTCGTCTTCCCAATCGTACTGAGTTGAATCAATGCTAGATGCGCTCGCACCAAATGAAGCGAGTATGACCGCTGCCAGTAGTAGTTTTTTCATGTTGGTCCCTTTTTTAAGTGGTTACGAGAGCCAATAGCGGATATGCGAAAATACTGTGATAGTCGCCAAGCCTGCAGTGCCTTTTCTGATTTACGGGCAGTTAATCAAGAATAGTGAAAATCGGACAGTTAGTTACTATCCAAAAATTAGATAGGTGGTGAGGTAGAGTTTTGCTTGTTGACAATCACCACATCGTTTGTTCGCAAGTGGCCGACTAGAATCACGATTCTCATTGCTAATAATATGAAGTCGAAAACCAAGCCTTAACTCATTTTGGGGCATAAATGAGTTAGGCGACACGCTCTGCTAGCAGTAGAGTCGCTATTAGCTTGAAGCCAACACCAAACGTAAAAAGGAGCTCATTTTGAGCTCCCTCATCTACATCACCGAGTAAAAACTGATTTGGTAGGCAG
Organism: Vibrio ishigakensis; assembly: GCF_024347675.1. Taxonomy (NCBI): domain Bacteria; kingdom Pseudomonadati; phylum Pseudomonadota; class Gammaproteobacteria; order Vibrionales; family Vibrionaceae; genus Vibrio; species Vibrio ishigakensis. Next base: position 1,816,144 of record NZ_AP024882.1, read on the forward strand.
TCTTTAGCCAGTCCATTCGCGAATTAATAATCCAGCGTACCGCGAATCGGGTAGTTGTTGTCTGGATGCTTAATCCAGTTAAGGCCACGAGTTAGGGCTCCAAGCTCTGGGCGTACAAATGGGTTGTTTGAGATATCCACTACATGGAGGTTGCCGTGCTCG